>SUVA01000022.1 GCA_015062245.1 Alphaproteobacteria bacterium | reverse complement strand
ACAAAAACGATAAAAGAAGCCAAAAGGGGCGCTCTATGGTTGAAATGCTGGGCGTACTGGCCATCGTGGGCGTCTTGTCCGTGGGTGGTGTATACGGCTATGGTGTCGCCATGAAAAAACACAAAGCCAATGAGTTATTACATCAAGCCAGTATGCTGGCCACCACCATATCGGCACAAATCCAAAGTAAAGGGCAATTGCCCCAAAACATTGAAAACTTTGGCGATAGTAAATATGGAACATTTGGCACACTGGAAAAAGTCAACGATGAACAATTTAAAATGCAAATTACCGGTATGGATGAAGCGGTTTGCGAACAAATGGAAAAGATGGCGGGCGGTATGGTTCGCAAAGCCGAATGCAGTGAAACAACTTTAACCTTAACCTATAACAATAATTTATCCAGCGACAAAGTCGCCGCCGATTATAATGATGATACAACAGGTGGAAAGTGCGAAGGTGCCGGCTATAAATGGTGTGGCGGTGAATGTAAAAAAGATTGTACATGTGATGTATCAGATATCGTAAAACTTTATAATTGTGAAACTCAAGAAACTACAGATTGTTGTCCTTATACAGAATCCTGCGAACAGCCAACAGATTGTGGATGTTCAGCGGATTCTGATTGTCCGGGTGATCAAAAATGCTATGAAACAATTTGTGCTTGTCCAAAAGGTGGTCGTTTAGGTAAAGATGGAACTACTTGTTGTTCTGGCGATCATGCTTGGCTTGAAAACGAAACAGATCAGGACTATATGGATGCTAGTCCGGCTTGTGGTTGTCCTGAAAATGGTTTTGCTGGAAAAGATGGTTTAACATGTTGTAGCCCCAATAAAATTGCTTGGAGTACATATCTTTATAGTGATGTAGATGTTGAAAATTGTGGAGGATGCCCCCTTGATGGTGAATATGTTGATGGTGTTTGTTGTCAACTTGGTTGGGCTTTTACTGGAGGAACCTATTCTGATGTGAATATAGGCAAATGTGGCTGTCCTTTGAAAAATATGTATGGAGGAATGTACGAAGGAGTATTTTTAGGAAAAAATGGCGTTTGCTGTCTTGAGGAAGCTCCCAGGGTATGGGATGGTTCTGGATACGAGAATTCTGGGGAGGCTTATTACAATGCCAATTGTGTTTTGTAGCGTTTGTTTTTTGGGGCTGTTTTTTGCTTGACTTTTGGTGGAAATTCGGATAAAAATATCCCAAATTTTTTACAAAAAAGGAGCAAAAAATGACCATTCAAAAATTGACAAACGATATTATTTATGTGGGCGCCGATGATAAAACATTGGATTTATTTGAGGGCCAATATATCATCCCCAACGGTATCAGCTATAACTCATATGTCATTACGGATGAAAAAGTGGCCGTGATGGATACGGTGGATAATCGTGCCACGGATGAATGGTTTGATAATTTAAATCAGGCTTTATCCGAAAAACAACCCGATTATTTAATCGTGTCGCATATGGAACCCGATCACGCCGGTAATGTTCAAAAGTTTGCCGAAAAATATCCAAATGCCAAGTTGGTGGCCACTATTGGTGCCATCAAAATGATGCAACAATTTTTCCCGAATTTAAATTTAACCGACCGCACAATTACAGTGGGCGAAGGTGATACACTTTGCTTGGGCAAACATACCTTGCACTTTGTGACGGCACCGATGGTGCATTGGCCCGAAGTGATGATGACCTATGACGATTTTGACAAAGTCTTATTTTCGGCCGATGGTTTTGGAAAATTCGGCGCTTTGGATACAGATGAAGATTGGGCCTGTGAAGCACGCCGTTATTATATCAACATCGTGGGTAAATACGGGGCTCAGGTTCAATCTGTTTTGAAAAAAGCCGCCACTTTGGATATTCAAAAAATCTTTCCTTTACATGGTCCGATGTTGACGGAAAATTTGGGCTATTACTTGGGAAAATACGATATTTGGAGTTCTTATAAACCCGAAGACAAAGGTGTCTTTATTGCCTATACTTCCGTTTATGGACATACCAAACAGGCGGTTGAAAAATTAAAGGAAAAACTGGTGGCGCAGGGTGTGAAAGTATCTGTATCTGATTTGGCCCGTGATGACATGGCCGAAGCCGTGGAAGACGCTTTCCGTTATGATAGAATTGTTTTGGCAACAACAACCTATGACGGCGGTATTTTTCCGTTTATGGAAACCTTTATCAATCATTTAAAGGCCAAAAATTATCAAAACAGAACTTTGGCCTTTATTGAAAACGGTTCTTGGGCACCTGTTGCGGCCAAAAAAATGCGTGCCGAATTTGAAAATATGAAAGATATCACCTTTGTTGAACCGGTGGTCAGCATTAAATCCGCCCTGAATGAACAAAGTGAAAAACAATTGAATGATTTGGCTGAGGCTTTGGCAAAATAATGAATTGGTGGAAGCCCGAAATTTATATGAAAAATGCCCCCGTGCGTCAGGTCCGTTCGGCTGTGATTCAAACCATTCGCCGATACTTTGATACACGGGGATTTACCGCCGTTGATACGCCTTATTTGCAACCGGCCCCCAGTGATGAAGTGCATTTGAAATGTTTTCAGGCGGGCGAATTTTATTTGCATACCAGCCCTGAATTGGCTATGAAAAAATTGTTGGTGGCGGGCGAAAAAAAGATTTATCAAATCTGTCATGCCTATCGTGATGAACCTGTGTCCGATACGCATGCCCCCGAATTTACCATGTTGGAATGGTACAGAACAGATACCGATTATTCGGCCATGATGCGTGATACGATAAATATCGTGCGTCAATGTGTCAAAAAATGTGGTGTGCAACAATTAAAACATAAAGGACGCATTTGTGATCCTTTTAAAAGGTGGCAAAAATTGACGGTGGCTCAGGCCTTTAAAAAATATGCGCATGTCAATTTGTGGGCCAAAGATTTACGGTTAGAGGCCGAAAGAATCGGGATTCAATGCTCGGATTCGGACACTTGGGAAGATGTTTTCTTTCGTATTATGTTAAATCGTGTGGAAGACAAACTGGGTGATGGTGTGCCGACCATTTTGTGCGAATATCCAACTCAATTGGGGGCGTTGGCCCGTCAAAAACCAAATGATGCCAGGGTGTGTGAAAGGTTTGAAGTTTATGCCTGTGGTGTGGAATTATGTAATGCTTTTTCCGAATTGACGGATGCGGTGGAACAACGTCAAAGATTTCGGGCAAACTATGCCGAACGCAAACGTTTATACGGATGGGATGATCCGATGGATGAAGAATTTTTGTCTGCACTAGATTATGGTATGCCAAATGCCAGCGGTAATGCTTTGGGGGTGGATCGGTTGATTATGTTGATTGCGGGCGTGGATAAATTGGTTGATACCGTTTGGGTGCCTTGCAAAAAATAAAAAAATAGTATATACTAGCAAAAAACTGAAAGGATAAAAAATGACAAAAGGTTTATTTACAAATTCTGAAGAAATCAGATTTCAACATGTTTATGTTCAAGGAAATATTGACCCTGTTAAAGGCCCGACAAAGGATTTGAAAAAGACCCGCCAAAACGGTCGTTGTCTTGCCCAAAATATGAAAAAAATGAATCAACAGGCTATGCAAAGCCGTATGCGTATTCGTTCACGTTAAAAAAAAGAAACTTTTTTTGCACTGATTTTTGATTGTAAAAATATAATCTTTTTTATAAAAAGACTTGTTTTTTATAAAAAAATACCGTAAAATTTCCAACAATCGGAAAAGGGAATTTACATGCGCTTTTTATCAACATTGGTCAGTTTGTTTTTCTTTGGCTGTATCGCCGTTGCGATCGTGGCCTTTTTGGTAATTATGCATTATTCGGTTGGCTTGCCCGATTATCGTCAGTTGGAAGATTACCGTCCCCCCATTACCACACGCTTATATGCCCAAGATGGTTCTTTGTTGATGGAATACGCCACCGAAAAGCGTTCTTTTGTGCCGGTGGATAAAATGCCGGATTTATTGAAAAAAGCCTTTATTTCGGCCGAAGATAAAAACTTTTATACCCATGGCGGTATTGATTTAACCGGTATTGCCCGTGCGGTCATTATGAATATTCAAAATATCGGTAAAGGACGTCGTCCGATGGGGGCGTCCACCATCACGCAACAGGTGGCCAAAAACTTCTTTTTAAGTTCGGAACGTTCGTTATCCCGCAAAATAAAGGAAGCTTTGTTGGCCCGTCGCATGGAAGGCGCTTTTACCAAAGATCATATTTTGGAATTATACTTAAATGAAATTTATTTGGGGCAGGGTTCCTATGGTGTGGCCAGTGCCTCTATGGCCTATTTCAACAAAGCGATGAATGAATTGACATTGGATGAGATGGCTTTTTTGGCGGCTTTGCCAAAGGCACCCAATAACTATCATCCTATCCGCAAAGCTGAGGCGGCCAAAAATCGCCGTGATTGGGTGCTGTCCCGTATGGCCGATGATGGTTATATCACGCCCGATGAAGCCCGACAGGCGATGGATGTGCCGGTTCATATGAATCCGGGGAAGACTCAAAACTTTGCCGAAGGCCAATATTTTGCCGAAGAAGTCAGGCGTTTTGTGGTGGATAAATACGGTGATGAATCCATCAATTTGGGTGGTTTAACCATTCGTACCTCTTTAAAACCCGATTTACAAAAATATGCCACAACGGCTTTGCAGGATGGCTTGATTGCCTATGATCAACGTCATGGGTGGCGTGGTCCGGTGGATCATACGGATTCGGATGTTTTGACAAAATTGGCTGAGTACAAAAAAGCCTATGCCCCAAAAAACTGGCAATATGCGGGTGTGATATCGGTTATGGATACAGGGGCTGAAATTATTTTGATGGATGAAAGCAAAGGTTATATTCCTTTGGAAAAAATGACTTGGGCAAAAAAGGCTTTGGAAAATAACCGTATTTCCAGCCAAAAAGTGGAACGTGCCACGGATGTTTTAAATGTGGGTGATATTGTTTTGGTGGCCAAAGAAAAGGATGCTTATGCTTTAAAGCAAATGCCGGCGGTGGAAGGGGCATTGGTGGCATTGGACCCGCATACAGGTCGTGTGTTGGCAATGTCGGGTGGTTTTGCCTTTGAACGCAATCAATTCAATCGGGCGGTTCAGGCTGTGCGTCAACCGGGATCTTCGTTTAAACCTTTTGTATATTTATCGGCTTTGGATTCAGGTTATAATCCGTCCAGTTTGATTTTGGATGCACCGATTGTGATGGAAAAAACAGACGGCACCAAATGGAAACCGCAAAACTATTCCCGTCAATTTTATGGCCCGACCACTTTGCGTGTGGGAATTGAAAAATCACGCAACCTGATGACGGTGCGTTTGGCTCAGGCCATTGGCATCGGTAAAGTTTTAAAGTATGGTAAAAAATTCGGTATTTCCGATAAATTGGAACCGAATTTGGCCACTGCCTTGGGGGCCAGTGAGACAACGTTAATGCGCCTGACATCGGCCTATGGTATGTTGGTCAATGGCGGTAAAAAGATTGAACCCAGTTTGATTGACCGAATCCAAGACAGAAGCGGTAAAACGCTTTATAAAAAAGATACACGTGTTTGTGAAAATTGCACGGGCGATTTGGCCTCAATGGATGATATGCCGATTTTACCTGATGAACGTGAACAAATTCAAGATCCGGTCAGTGCCTATCAAATGGTGAATATCTTGACGGGTGTGGTGGAACGTGGAACAGGCCGTTCCGTGCGTTCGCTTAAAAAAACAATGGGCGCTAAAACAGGCACCAGTAATGATAACCGTGATGGTTGGTTTGTGGGCTTTTCGCCCGACTTGGTTGTGGGTGTTTGGGTTGGTTTTGATAATCCGATCAGCTTGGGCGCTAATGATACAGGTGGTGTTGTGTCGGCCCCGATTTTCCGTGATTTTATGAAACAGGCTTTGGCCAATACGCCCGATATTCCTTTCCGTGTGCCCGAAGGCGTCAAGTTGGTGCGTGTGAATGCCACCACGGGTAAGCCCGCAAAATCGGGCGATACCAATGTGATTACGGAAGCATTTACTATGGATACGGATCTAACCAAACCCGCCAAAGTGATTGGTCAGGATATTACCATCAAAGAAGATGATGATATGCCCGACTTGGGTGGATTGTATTAGTTTGAAAGGATAATCAGATGAAAGCGGAAATGATTGCATTGAATGAAAAATATCGGGGCATCTTGACCCTGATGAGGGGGCGTCTTTGACTGGGATAAAGCATTGGCACGTCAGGCTGAGCTGGAAAAATTAGCGGCTGATGGGGATTTATGGAATGATCCCGAACGGGCGCAAAAGATTTTATCCGAACGCACAGCTCTGAACAATGCTATTGATCGGTTGAAACGGGCCGAAAATGATGTTCAAACAACCTATGAAATGATTGAAATGGCTGAAGCCGAAGGGGAGGCGGAGTTATTGGCCGAGGCCGAAAAACAGTTTGAATCCATGGAAAAGGCTTTTGAAAAAATGGAATTGGAAAGTCTGTTGTGTGGGGAAGGGGATAAAAATGATGCCTTCTTGGAAATTCATTCGGGGGCAGGCGGTACCGAATCCCAAGATTGGGCATCCATGTTGTTGCGTATGTACGAACGCTGGGCCGAAAAATCGGGCTATCGTGTGGAACTGTTGGAACAATCCGAAGGTGAAGAAGCCGGCATTAAATCCGCCACTTTAAAAATATCAGGTCCCAACGCCTATGGTTGGTTAAAGTTTGAATCGGGTGTGCATCGTTTGGTGCGTATTTCGCCCTTTGATTCCAATGCCCGTCGTCATACCAGTTTTTCTTCCGTTTGGGTGTATCCTGTTGTGGATGATTCAATTGAGGTGGATATCAATCCGGCCGATTGTCGTATTGATCTGTATCGGGCCAGTGGGGCCGGTGGTCAGCACGTGAACCGCACTGAAAGTGCTGTGCGTATTACTCATATGCCCACGGGGATTGTGGTGGCCTGTCAAACACAACGAAGCCAGTTCCAAAACCGTGAACAGGCATGGAATATGTTGCGTGCTCGCTTATATGAAAGGGAATTACAAAAACGTCAGGAAGCCCAAGGTATGGTGAATGCCCAAAAAGGGGATAACGGATGGGGTAATCAAATCCGATCCTATGTTTTACAACCCTACCAAATGGTGAAGGATTTACGTACCCAATATGAAACATCGGATACCGGTGGTGTTTTGGATGGGGATTTGGATGAATTTATGCGTTCGGCTTTGGCTGAATTGGGGAAAGGAAAATAATATGGCCATTTCATTATTTCGCAAAACAAAACAAACCGAAGAACATGTCACGACCTTTTTGATGAATATTATGCAGGCCGGATATTTGTTGTTACAGGTTTTGGAAAATTATATGGAAAAAGGGGTGAATAAAAAGTTTATTGCCCTTAAAAATCATATCAGCACTTTGGAAGGCGAAAATGATGATTTGCGCCGTCAAACGGAATTGAATTTGTACAAGCATATGCTGTTGCCGGATATGCGTTCGGATATTATTGATTTATTGGAAGCCTGTGATAAAATCATCAACAAATATGAATCTGATGTGATTTTGTGGTCGGTTGAAAAACCACAATTGCCCAAAGCAATCCATACCGCTTTAAAGGAAATGACATGTACGGATTTATCTTGTGTGGGATCATTGGTCGGAGCGGTGAAATCCTTTTTTGCCGGCTTTCCCGTGGATAATGAAATTCAAAATGTTTATAATCTGGAACATCAGGTGGATTTAATGGCATTTCATTTAAAAGAAGCCGTTTTTGCCGATAAGCGTTTATCATTGGCCCATCAATTACAGTTAAAGGATTTTATTTACAGTTTGGAAAAAATTTCGGATATGGCCGAAGATGCGGCCGATAAATTAAAAGTGATGGTGGCAAAGCATACATTATGACACAGATGGTATTTCTTTTGGGGGCTTTGATTTTGGCTGTGGCCTTTGGGCGTAACAGTGTCGGTAACGTTTTTGGTTCAGCCATCGGAACGGGAATGTTGCCCCTTCGTTTGTGTGCGTTTTTGATGGGGATATTTATTGCACTGGGGGCTTTTGTTGGAATTGGTGAAGTCAGCGAAAGTGTATCACGATATGTGGCTTTTACAAATCCGATAAGTGTTTTTTATTTTTCCGTTTTATTGGCTTTGTTGATTTTTATTTTTACCTATTTGGGATTACCTTTATCTGTGGCACAAATGGGAATGGGGGGCTTGGCCGGATGGCATTTGGCCACAAACGGTCAAATGCATTTATCGCAAATTTTGATACTTGTTCAGGCTTGGATTTTCAGCCCGCTTTTTTCGGCCTTTATCGCTTTTGTTATTTTTAAAATTTTTCGTTATTTGTTAAAAAAACACCCTGTTTCTTTATTGAATAAAGAATTGTGGATTCGTTTTCATATGGTTTGGATTGGTTGCTTGATGGCCTATACGATAGGGGCGAATAATTTATCGGTTATTATTCAACCGTTCACGATGGCTTTGACGTTGCCCGATTTTATGATTAAAGGGATTATTTGTTTGTTTGTCGGGATAGGTTGTTTGTTGGTGTCCCGTCGTGTGATAAAAACAATAAGTGCCGACTTATTTCCTTTAAATTCCGTTGAAGCTTTAATGATGACCTTGTCGGCGGGATTGACCCTTCTTTTATTTTCTTTCGGTTTTTCATATTTACCGGCCATTCCGATATCCTCAGGCGCTGCTTTAATCGGTGCGATTGTGGGGATATCTTTGGCCAAAGGGGGATATGGTTTGAAAGTTCGTCCGTTGATATGGGTGGCCTCATCTTGGATGTGGGTGCCTTTTTTATCAGGCTTGACATGTTTTGCTTTTGTGTCTATGATACAAAAATGGGGAGTTTTATAAAGTGAAATTTTTTAAAAAGATATCTAAACGCACATTAAAATTGATTCTGCATTTAACAGAATTAGTGGTGGCTTTTATTGGTGTTATTGGTGGTTTGATTTTGTATCAGTTACATACATCACCGATGGATGGGCGTTTTTTATTACCTGAATTGGAAAAATATATTTTGCCGGCTGATTCGGGCTATCAAATTCAGGCGGATTCTGTGATTGTTTCATCTGAATGGCATAAACCCGGTTTGATTCAGATAGATATTGAAAATATGCAGATTTTGCGTTCTGATAATTCTCAGGTTGTTTCTTTGCCAAAGGCTTTACTGGCCTATAATTTTTGGGATATTGTTACATTGGATTATGTGCCCAGTATGGTTCGTTTGAATAAACCGTTTATCAATATGATTATATCTGATGAAGGGGTGAAAGTTCGTTCAACTTCGGATGCAAAAGCCACCCCTGCGGATTTGAAAAAAGTCCGAAAATTGGTTCGCCATTTTTTGGCCTTTCGCCGTGTTGATATATTAAATGCTTCTCTTGTACTTCAAGATTTAACTCAGGAAAAATCAATAACCTTTTCAAATGCGGATTTGACTTTCCACCGTCGTTTTCATTTTATGGAAAAGGTTCGCTTAAACAGCCATTTGCAATCCCCCAACATTGATACAAAAATAATGATTGAAGCCGAAATCAACCGTATTACACAAAAACTTGAATTTCAGGCAGGTATTCCCAAATTAAATCTAAGTTCATTGGGGCATCTTTTGCCTATATTAAAAGATGTAAAGTTTCCCACACAAATATCCGTAAAGGGTGAATTGGATGTTGCCAAAAATATATCATTTGTGCCGGATATGGTTCAAAAGATTCAATTTAATATTCGTTCTTTGGAAAAAGGCACATTGAACTTGCCTGAACCATTGACAAATATCTATCCGATTCAAAACCTCAATATCAATGGTGTGATTGGGGCAGGGTTAAAAAACATCAAAATTGCTTCATCTGAAATTACTTTGGATTATGGCACGCAAGCAACATTGGAACTTGTTTCAACAGGATTGGAGTCTTTTTTGAAAACGGGCGATTTATCCAAACTAAAAACAACATTAAAATCCACTGTTTCAAATGTGCCAACCGAAAAAATTCCCAATGTATGGCCAAAGGGTGTGGGAACGTCTGCTCATGAATGGGTAGGGGAAAGTTTAAGTAAAGGTATGATTGAAACAGCTGATTTCAGGTTGGATTTTCAAGGTGATGAATTGGTTGATTTATACGGTGATTTATGGGCCAAAGGCGTAACGGTTGATTATTTATCGCCCATGCCCAAAATTGATGATGTGAACGCCCGCATTTATTTGTATCCGGATAAAGTTCATATTTTAACCGAAACAGGCCATGTTGGTGATTTAAAGCTTTTAAAGGGCGATATTTTATTGACGGATGTGGATATTGACCCCAGTTGGGCCAAAATCAAATTGACAATAGACGGTCCCGTCAATCAAGCTTTGCAATTATTGGACAGCCCCCCATTGGAATTTCCAAAGGATTATGGGATTATCAGTGCGAAAGCCTCGGGGACGGCGCAAATTGAAACGGATTTGTTTTTCCGCCTTGATACGGATATAGAACCCAAAGATGTTCAGGTTTCGGCTCAGGCAACTTTAAAAAATGCCGGATTGGTTTTGTTGGATGAAAAATTAAAATTTTCAAACGGTCATATGAATTTATCCGTTAAAGATAATGTTTTGGATTTGCAAGGCAAAGCCGATTTATTTAAACTTCCCATTCATTTAAAATGGCAAGAACACTTTTTTCCAACTAATTCTATTACTTCGTATTATGATGTATCGGCCAATATTTCATCGCAAAATTTATCCAAGACATATCCGAATGTGTCTAAATGGATGGATGGTGATTTAAGCGTTCATTTAACGGCAACGCAACAACAGGGGACTCATAAATTTTCCGGTCAGTTGTTGGTGGATGCCACGGATGCGCATTTACATTCGTTTTTGTTGAACGCCACCAAAGAAAAGGGGTTGCCGATATCCATGGATTTGCGCTTTTTGAATGTGTCTTCTGATTCGGGGGAAATTCAAATGGACATGTTGGGAAAATCCGATAAAGGTTTAACGCAAAATGTTTTTATGAAAGCAAATGTATCTTGGGATAAAGAGCTTTTAATCAATATTGAAAATGTGAAAATGGCGCAAAATGATTTTTCGGGCTTGGTGAAAAAATCGGACAAAGCCTTGGACATTCAATTAAAGGGCAAAAGTTTGGATTTGTCTGATTTTTCAAAAATGCCGACAATATTGCAACAATCAAAATCTGATTCAGACACAATTTTTGACGTATCGGCGGATATCCATTTGGATAAAGTGATTTTAAATCCCAAAAAACCGATTCAAAATTTTGTTGTTTCGGCAAAACGACAATCGGGTTTATGGCAAAATTTTCATGCCCAAGCTGATTTAAAAGATCCGTTTGTTTTAATTTATGATGCTGACCAAAAACAATTTCAGGGCACCTATGCCGACTTTGGTGTTTTGATGGATTATTTGGGGCTTTCCGACCGTTTTGACGGCGGAATGATGTCTTTACGTGCCGATCAAAAAGAAGACGGCAATTTATCGGCCAACCTGTCCATTTCTCAGGTTCAATTTAAAGACCCGGGCTTTTTTGTTCAGGCCTTGACGGTTTTGGGGATTGTTGATGGCTTTATGGGTAAAGATATTGTCTTTGATAAAATGGAAATTCCTTTTGTGATTCATCCTGATTTTGATATAGATATTGGCGAAGCCTATGCGGCAGGGACCTCTTTGGGGATTACCTTTACGGGCGACATCAAAAATTCATTATTGAATTTATCGGGTGCAGTTATTCCGGCCTATGGTATCAACAGCTTGCCCGGCAAAATACCTTTAATTGGATATCTGTTTCGTAACAGCACCGGTGGCGGTTTAATCAGTGTCCCTTATTCCGTAACGGGGCCGTTGTCCGATCCAAAAACATCTTTTCATCCTTTGGGAACAATAACCCCTGGTGCGCTGGGGCGATTGTTTTAAATTGAATTTTCCCGCTTGACAAGGTGTGTAAATTATGCTAGTGTGGGGATAAGTGATAAAAACTGGAGGCTATTCAAAATGTGTTTAAACCACGGTAAAGGTATAA
>SUVA01000005.1 GCA_015062245.1 Alphaproteobacteria bacterium | reverse complement strand
CCATACAAACGCCCGAACCTTTAGCGGGACCACCTTCACAAGAACCACTGCGCATCGTATACTCCTTATAATCGAAGTAATTGCAATAGCATGTTTTTTCATCACAATTTATTCCATTTATCGTGCCAGTGCAATCACTGTTACGGGTGCAACCTGTATAATCGGAATCCGCAGGGGTTGTGCATGCTCCATCCACACAGATTTGTCCTGAGTCACATTTGGCATCACTATCCTGATAGTAACCTTTTATACAAACTTGGCATTCGGTCCCCAATTTAGTATCAGCGGAACAATCCGAACCATCATCGCCCGTCCAACCGTCAGATGTTGATTCGCCAAGTTTTACCCCTGTTGGGCTTTTGGCACCCTCTTCATCATTTGTGGCCAGGTTTTTGTAATAGGTTATGGTGGCGTTGCCTGATTCATCACAATCAACATCACGCACCATACCGCCTTTGGCATTTTGCATTTGCGTGCAAACATCTTTGCCGATATCTGATAGTTTTAAATTAAATTGAGTGCCGTTATCGGAAAGGGTTGTTGTATATTCCGAATTGGGAAAATCGGTGATTGATGATGGTAATTTTCCGTTATTTGTCATGGCATAAGCTGACACCGTTGTTGCCATCATGGATGCTTTATGCAAGGCTTCATTGGCTTTATATTTTTCCACGGCCTTGGAATAGGCCGATATACCACCAACACTCAACACGCCGATAATACTCAACACGCCCAGCATTTCAACCATACTGCGCCCCTTTTGACTTCTTTTATAGTTTTTGTTTGTTTTATTCATAATTTTCTCCTTGTCAAAAAAATAAAACCACCTTGATTCAGGTGGTCGGAGAGTTCAAAAATCAAACTTCGTTATGACTCTAATGGTCTTTAGGGTTACCCCTTGGACATACACCAAAAGCTCCCCGACCAGGTCGGGAATACTAAAAGTGAGTACAGTCAGAATATTTTGTCGGATGTACTCACCTACGAAGTTGAGTCTTTGAAAACTCTCTTGCACCTTTTTTTCAGGCACTCAGGATACGAACAAGTCCGCATCCATTTTAACCCTAGATTATTTTTTTGTGAAAAGCAAGTGTTTTTTAAAATCTTCTTGATTTTTTTGCGATTTTTTGGCATAATGAAGTGCCTATATTTTTATGGGTGTCAGTGCTATATATAAATTGAAAGGACAAAAAATGACTGATAAACAAAAATTCTATCCCGAATTAAATCCCAAAATGAACTTTTCCCAGATGGAAGAGGAAATTTTACGAATTTGGGACGATAACAAAATTTTTGAATCGGTCAAAGATAAACGCAAAGACGGTGATGAATTTGTGTTTTATGATGGTCCTCCATTTGCTAATGGTCAACCACACTATGGGCATATCTTTATTTCATTTGTAAAAGATACTGTGGCGCGTTTTCAAACGATGTTGGGTAAAAAAGTGGAACGTCCTTTCGGTTGGGATTGCCATGGATTGCCGGCCGAAATGAATGCAGAAAAAGCTTTGGGCATTTCGGGGCATAAAGCCATTCATGAATATGGTGTGGATAAGTTTAATAATTTTTGTAAAGAATCCGTCCTTAAATATTCGGGTGATTTTGTGAGTTTGTTCCACCGCTTGGGTCGTTGGATTGATCCATCTTTAGAATATCGTACTATGGATTTACCTTTTATGGAATCCGTGATTCACAATTTTAAAGAACTTTATGATAAAGGTTTAATCTATCAAGATTACCGTGTTCAGCCTTATTCTTGGGCAGCGCAAACAGTCCTTTCTAACTTTGAAGTGAATCAACCTGGCTGCTATCGCGATAAAGTTGATACGGCGATTACGGTGATGTTCAAATTGGAAAATGGGATGCACTTATTGGTTTGGACAACAACGCCATGGACGTTATTTTCCAACCAAATGATTGCGGTGGGTGCCGATATTGATTATGCTGTGATGGAAGAAAATGGCGAAAAATATGTATTGGCAGTTCCTTTATTAGGGCGCTATAAAAAGCAATTAGAAAATGCAACCCAAGTTGATACCATGAAAGGTTCTGAACTGGTGGGTATGTCCTATGAGCCTATGTTCCCGCATTTTGCCCATTTAAAAGAAAAAGGTTGCTTTAAAATTTTATCGGGTGATTTTGTGTCTACTGAAGATGGTACAGGTATGGTGCATATTGCGCCAGGATTTGGTGCGGATGACTTTGATGTGTGCCGTCAGTATGATGCACATTTTCCCATTGTGTGCCCCGTGGATGAAGCTGGTTGCTTTACAGCAGAGGTGCCGGAAGTTCAAGGAAAACAAGTTTTTGAAGCCAATGAATATGTGCTCAATTATTTAAAAGAAAATCATTTACTTGTTAAAAAAGAACAAATCACGCACACCTATCCCTATTGTTGGCGCACAGATACGCCACTCATTTATAAAGCGATGTCGGGGTGGTTTGTGGATGTGCCCAAATTCCGTGATGAATTGTGTCAGTTGAATCAAACCATTACTTGGACGCCAGAACATATTAAAGATGGACGCTTTGGTAAGTGGTTAGAAGGGGCTCGTGAATGGTCAATTTCTAGAACACGTTTCTGGGGCGCCCCCATTCCTGTTTGGCAATCGGATAATCCGAAGTTCCCACGTACGGATGTATTTGGATCGGTGGCAGAGATTGAAGAAAAAACAGGTTGTAAAGTGGCTGATTTACATCGTCCTGCGATTGACCAAGTGGTTTATCCAAACCCTGATGATCCTTCTGGTCAAACAATGATGCGTCGTGTACCGGACGTCTTTGATTGTTGGTTCGAATCGGGTTCTATGCCGGAAGGTCAAATTCATTATCCGTTTGAAAAAAAAGATTGGTTTAACGCCCATTTTCCCGCTGATTTTATTATGGAAGCCGTGGATCAAACGCGTGGTTGGTTTTATTCATTACATGTTTTGGGTACTGCTTTACACCACAAACCAGCCTTTAAATACTGTATGGTGTCGGGGCATGTGATGGCTGAAGGTGGTGTTAAAATGTCCAAAAAATTGGGCAATTATCCAGATCCGTATATTATTTTGAATAATTCTGGATCGGATGCTATGCGTTGGTTTTTGGAATCTTCTTCCATCATGCATGGCGGTAATGTGTGTATGGATTATGAAGGCAAAGAAGTCGCCAAAGCCATGCGTCAGTCCTTAATGCCTTTATGGAATGCTTATTATTTCTTCTGTTTATATGCAAATGCTGAAGGAATCCAAGCCAAAGAAATTACGCATTCTGATGATGTATTGGATAAATATATTTTAGCCAAGCTTAAAGATTTGGTTCAATCCGTACATAAAGATATGCTCAATTACGACATCCCTGAGGCAACAACGGCCTTTACTGACTTTTTGGATATCTTAAATAACTGGTATATTCGCCGTTCGCGTGAACGTTTTTGGGATGGGACGGATACATCTGCCTTTGATACGCTTTATACCGTTTTGGTTACTTTAGCTAAGGCAATGGCTCCCTTGGCACCATTTATGACAGATTTTGTGTATCGTGGATTGACAAATGAACAATCTGTACATTTGGCGGATTGGCCGAATGTGTCTGCCTTGCCCGATGAAAAAGAATTGATTGGGCAAATGGATTTGGTGCGTATGGTGGCTTCCACCGCCAAGGCGATTCGTGAAGAAAATCGCTTGCGTAACCGTTTGCCGTTGTCATCTATGACCATCGCAGGTGAAAAAGCCGATACATTGAAAACATTTACGGAAATGCTCAAAGACGAAATCAATGTCAAAGAAGTTGTTTTGAATACAGATGTATCATCTGTGGCGGATAAGTTCTTGTATTTAAAAACGCCGTTGATTGGTAAGCGTTTGGGTAAATTTATGGGTGCCATCATGGCAGCCAGCAAACAAAACCAATGGGCTTTAAATTCGGATGGCACTTTGGCCATTGGCGGTCAAACATTAAATTCGGATGAATTTGAATTGCGCTTGACAATGAAAGAAGGCTTCAAAGGTCAACCTTTACCCGATAATACGGCCGTTGTTCAGTTGGATTTGACGGTCCACCCTGAATTGGCCCGTGAAGGTATCGCCCGCGATTTTGTGCGAATGGTACAACAATTACGCAAAGATAAGGATTTTGATGTTTCAGATCGAATTTCTTTGATATGGACAAGCACTTCGGATGAAGTTAAACAAGCCTTGGCCGAACACAAAGATTATATTTGTGATCAGGTTTTGGCCACATCCTTTGAACAAAGCCAAAATTTGGGTAAAACGGAAGAATTGGGCGACAGTACAATTACCTTTGATATTCAAAAGGTATAAAGAAAGGATAAAAAATGGGCGTTTTGGAAAAATTATCACCCGAAAAAAAGGCAAATGATGGCTGAAAAGATCTCGGCAGAACCCGAAAAAACAATTCCGACTTGCCCCAAAAAGAAAAGCTTTTTCCAAAAACTAAAAACCACAAAAAACAGAGATTAAAATTCAGCCCCTTGAAATTCAAGGGGCTGTTTTTTAAAAGCCGAACACGCACTACTGACACAAAGCGTAGGCGGAGTCGGAGGCGCGATTGCTGTAGGAGACGAGAGGAAAGCAAGTGTCCACGGAGAACGCCTGGCAGGAACCATACAAGTCTTTTGTCCACCAATCCATATCCCCCAAATTATACTTATATTTTGTCCAATCACAGCTCCAACTGGTACCACTGCCGGTACACAAAGATCCCTTTAAACTGATCATGGATCCCCCCACCGCTTGACAGAAGTTCTTGGCACTGAACCAATCCATATCATCGTCAGAAAACTTCCCGGCAATCCCATCATCGGCAACCGTGATGGTGTAATAGGTCGCTTCCATACAAACGCCCGAACCTTTAGCGGGACCACCTTCACAAGAACCACTGCGCATCGTATACTCCTTATAATCGAAGTAATTGCAATAGCATGTTTTTTCATCACAATTTATTCCATTTATCGTGCCGGTGCAATCACTGTTACGGGTGCAACCTGTATAATCGGAATCCGCAGGGGTTGTGCATGCTCCATCCACACAGATTTGTCCTGAGTCACATTTGGCATCACTATCCTGATAGGAACCTTTTATACAAACTTGGCATTCGGTCCCCAATTTGGTATCAGCGGAACAATCCGAACCGTCATCACCTGTCCAACCGTCAGATGTTGATTCACCAAGTTTTACCCCTGTCGGGCTTTTTTCGCCTTCTTCTTCTGTGGTCGCCAGGTTTTTGTAATAGGTGATTTTGGCGTTCTTTTTACCCTCGCTAGTACCTGCTTCACAGTCAACACCTTGAACCATACCGCCTTTTTTTAATTGATCACAAACGGCAGAATCCACATCTTTCATTGTTAAAATAAATTTTGTGCCGTTATCGGTAAGATCTGTGTCATAACCTGAATTACCGAAATCTGTGATCGTTTCGGGCAATTTTCCATCGTTGGTCATGGCCTGTGCCGATATGGTGGCGGCCAACATTGAGGCCTGGTGTAATAACTCATTGGCTTTGTGTTTTTTCATGGCGACTCCATAACCGTACACGCCACCCACGGATAAGACGCCCACAATGGCCAGTACGCCCAGCATTTCAACCATCGAGCGACCATGTTCTGTTCTTTTTCTTGTTTTATTCATATTTTTTCTCCTTGTTAAATTACAAAAAATCGCTTTGGTGCGAAAGCGACTGGAAGTTCATACCTATTCTGGAAATAGTGCAATTATTCGACCCAAAGGTCTTATTACTTGCCTTCCAGCCAGGCTGGAAAGCTTTTTATGCCGACATTCAGCAACCAGAAGAGGGTATGAAGCCTCAGAACGGACACCATCCCGTTCCGTTTTCTACTTTAATTTAAAATAAGTATAAAAGCAAGAAAAAAATATCTTGAATTTTAACAAAATAAAGCTTATTTTACTTTTATCTTAATAAAGGAGGCAAAATGGCAAATATATTGATTATCAACGGTCATCAAAAAACAGGTTCGGCAAGTGGGCGCTTGAATAAGACTTTGGTGGCCGAAATGAAAAAGGTTTTAAAAGATGAGCTGAACCATAAAGTTAAAACAACAACCATTCAAAAAGGTTATGATGTGGCCGAAGAACAACAAAAATTTATGTGGGCGGATACGATTATCTTTCAATTTCCGATTTATTGGTTTGGCGCACCGGCCTTGATGAAGCAGTATATGCAGGATGTTTATGGTTATGGGGTGTTTTATCAAGCTTCAACAGACGGCTATGGCCATGGCGGTATGTTGGATGGGAAAACATACATGCTCTCATCCACATGGAATGCTCCGGCGGATGCTTTTGGTAATGGCTTTTGGCAAGATGTTCAAACGCCTGATACGGCCTTGGTTGCCATGCACAAAACGCAAAGTTTTATCGGTTTAAAACCTTTGCCCAGTTTTTCATGTCATAATGTGATGAAAAATCCGCAAATGGATGAATATCTGACGGCATTGCATAAACATTTAAAAACAATATTCGGTTAAAATTTATTGTATTATTAAGAGCCGACTTGTGTCGGCTTTTTTCTTTTGCATTTTGGATTATTTTGGATTATAATACCCTCACTTTAATAAAAAGGAGAAAAAATGACATATTTATTTTTAGCATTGGGTTTGTTTTTGTTGTTCATTGGTGGTGATTGGTTGGTTTCAGGTTCTGTGGCTGTGGCCAAAAGGATGAAAGTATCCCCTTTATTGATTGGTTTGACCTTGGTGGGCTTTGGAACTTCTACACCTGAATTGACAACTTCTTTGTTGGCCACTTATAAAGGTTCTAACGGTATTGCTATTGGCAATGTGGTGGGGTCCAATATTGCCAATATTTTGTTGATTTTGGGGGTGACCGCTTTAATTTTGCCCGTTAAAGTAAAGGGTAAATCCATCCGTCGTGACAGTGCTTTTTTAATTTTTTCCTGTTTGCTTTTATTGACGTCACTGATTTTTGGTTCTATTGGCCGTATAATGGGGCTGATTATGGTGGTCTCTTTGATATTTTACATTGTTTATTGTTATCGCACTGAACGTGAAGAAGTGGCCGATGAAAACGAAAAGTTGCCCCCGTTATGGCGTTCAATTACATTGACATTTGTCGGGATTGGTTTGACGATGTTGGGTGCCAAGTTTTTGGTGGATAATTCTGTCATTTTGGCCCGCACTTGGGGGATTAGTGAATCCGTTATCGGTTTGACCATTGTGGCAGTGGGGACATCTTTGCCTGAATTGGCGGCATCGGTTATGTCCGCCATTCGCAAACACAGTGATGTGGCATTGGGTAATGTTATCGGTTCTAATATCTATAATGCCTTGTTTATTTTGGGTGTGACCGCTTTATGTATGCCGATTCAAATTCCCTCTGGTATGTGGATTGATATGTTGATTATGACGGCTGTGACGGCTTTGATGATTGCCATAGCATTGGGATATAAAAAATTCACCCGTACCACAGGCGTTGTCTTTTTAATATCCTATGCCGTTTATATTATTTATTTGGCTCAGATAGGGCAGGTTTCATGAAAGTAGCGGTTGGTCTTTCGGGCGGTGTTGATTCCACATTGGTGGCCTTGATGTTGAAAAATCAAGGCTGTGATGTCGTGGGGATTTCTATGTCATTTTATAATTCGGATTTACCCGAAAATGAAAAGCAA
Organism: Alphaproteobacteria bacterium; assembly: GCA_015062245.1. Taxonomy (GTDB): domain Bacteria; phylum Pseudomonadota; class Alphaproteobacteria; order CAAHEQ01; family UBA3637; genus UBA3637. The sequence goes on along the minus strand of SUVA01000005.1, from coordinate 69,229 downwards.
TTGACAAAGGCCTGCTACGGCCGATATGAAAAACAAGATATAAAGGATATTCACACTTGGTGTTTGGGGCAGGGGATAGAGCATTATACCTTTGATATATCCGAAGAATTTAAAAAAACGGTTTTAGCCTATTTTAAGCAAACTTATTTATCGGGGGCAACACCCAATCCGTGCGTATTTTGTAATACCTATGTAAAATTCGGTTTGTTGTTGGATAAGGCAAAACAGGCCGGTATTATGTTTGATAAATTTGCCACAGGTCATTATGCCCGAATTGTTGAAAAAAACGGTGTTTGCGCTTTGGCCAGGGGGGTGGATGAAAAAAAAGATCAAAGCTATTTTTTATATCGCCTGACACCCGAACAATTATCACATATTGTGTTTCCTTTGGGGGAATTGACCAAAGAACAGGTGCGTGATATGGCCCATCATGCCGGCTTGATTCAGGCGGACAAACAAGATTCCCAAGATTTTTATAATGGTGATTATGTTGATTTATTGGATAAAGTCCCAGAGCAGGGTGATATCATCCTAACAAACGGTCAGGTTTTGGGCAAGCATAACGGTTTTTGGAATTACACAATTGGCCAAAGAAAAGGCTTGGGAATTGCTTATCCTGAACCGTTGTATGTGGTGGCCTTGGATAGCGAACATAATGCCGTTGTCGTTGGTACTGGGGAGGCTTTATTTTCCGATAAATGTGTTTTAACTGATTGTGTGTGGCATCATGGTTTTCCTATGGGGCAGGTGATGATTAAATATCGATCTACCGGTCAGTTAGTTTCTGGACGTTTGGAGATTCAGGATAATCAGACCGTTATCCTTTTTGATGAACCGCAACGGGCTTTAACACCGGGGCAATCGGCTGTTGTTTATCAGGATGATATTGTTTTGGGTGGCGGTATCATCTGTAAATAAAAAAAAACGCCCTACAAATCAACAGGGCGTTTTAAGTTTTTATATTATTGCAATTAGCAACCACAAAAACGACATGTACAAACCATCGGTTGTTGCATCATTTGTTGTTGATACACAGGGCGTTGTTGGACAGGCTGTTGATAAACAACTTGTTGACGAACGGGTTGTGTATAACTGGCCTGAACATAGCTACGGTATGTAACGGTGGCCTGTTGCGGTTGGGCATAGGTCGGTTGAGCATAAGCATAGCGTTGTTCAACGGGTTGATAATTCATTTCACGACCGTTATCACAGACGCAAGCACTTGTCAAAAGGGCTAAACCACAGACAAAGATTGTTTTTTTCATTTTGTTCTTCCTTTCTTATTTATTAAAAATTGTTGCTTTCAGGTTTTCCAAAACGGGCTTGGCCAAAGTGCGAGCCTTTTGGGCACCTAATTGCAACATCTCCTCAACATCTTTGTAATGGGCCATATGGTCCATATATCTTTCATGAATGGGGGCCAATTCATTGGCAATGGCTTCGGCCATCATTTTTTTGATGGTGCCATATCCCATACCGCCTTTTTTCAGGCCTTCTTCAATTTCTTGAACCAATTCAGATGCACAAAAACCACGGGCAATCTGATAAAGTAAAATATCTTCTGGATTTTTTGGGGCGTTGATGTCCTGACAATCTGTTTTAATGGACATCACGGCTTTTTTGATTTCGTTGGCATCGGCAAACAAAGGAATCACATTGTTATAGCTTTTGCTCATTTTACGGCCGTCCGTACCGGGTAAAACGGCGGCATTTTCTTGCGTGATAGCCTTTGGCAGCTTTAAAACCTCTTTTTTATAACACGCATTGATAGCCCCCGCAATATCCGCTGTAATTTCAACGTGCTGAACTTGATCCTTTCCAACAGGCACATAATCGGAATCATAGGTTAAAATATCGGCCGCCATTAAAATCGGATAGTTGTATAACCCCATATTGATTCCCGCATCATTGGGTTCACCTTTGGCCACATTTTTATCCACAGCAGCCTTATAGGCATGGGCTTTGTTCATAAATCCCTTGGGTGTGAAATTGGTGAGAAGTGAAGTCATTTCAAAAACTTCTGGGATATCGGATTGACGAAAGAAAATTGCTTTTTCGGGATTTAAACCGCAGGCCAAATAAGTGCAAGCGGCTTCTTTTATAATTTGGGATAAACGTTCGGGATCTTTCATAAAATTGATAGCGTGATAATCGGCAACAAACATAACCAACTTACCGCCGTTTTCAATAACCCGATTACCCATTTCAATGGCCGGTTTGATGGCACCGACATAATTGCCGATATGTAATGTTCCGGTTGGTTTAACGCCTGTTAAAACACATTTGCCTGAAAGTTCCATCAATCCCTCTCTTTCTTTTGGTGGGCAAAATTATATCATAATTTTTAAAAAAAATCAATATTTTAATAAAAGTTTATATTTTACAAATGGTTATTGTTCATATTTCATCTTTTACACAGATGCAACAACCCGAAAATGTCCTTCTTCTATGGCTGGTTCAGCGGCAATGGGAATAACCACCCAATTGCTTTCAATGACTTTGGCAAACAAGGGTCCCTTTTGACAAGCTTGCCAAAATTGTAATTCATCCGTTTCACTTCCCAAGGCTTTTATTTCCACACGGCCGTCTGATAAATTTCTGACCCAACCGGATATATTCATTTTTTGTGCGGTTTTTTGTGTCCAATTACGAAAGCCGACGCCTTGAACCCGACCACTGACCGTAAAGTGTTTCATTGATTTACCTTTGAAAAAACAGGACTTAATGATTTTCGTAATAAATCTTTTAAGTTTTCCTTTTTTTCTTCTTTGGGTTGCTTTTGTGGTGTTGTTTTCTTTTGGCGCATTTTATTTGGATGTTCCAAATGAAGTTCTCTTCCTAATGCTTTTTGACACAGACCGAATTTGTTTTCGTCAAGGGCTTGTTTTGTTGAATTGCCTTTTACCAAATTGGTCAAAATTTTCTTTTTATCCAAACGCCACGAAAGATTATCCCATGGACCTGTCAGTTGAATGAATTGTGTTAGATTGAGCAATTGATTTGTTTGATCAGAATGACTGATGGAAGGAATAATACTTAAATCTACAGTTTCATTTTTCATATTAACAGATCCGTCTAAAACCAAATTAAAGGCACTCGTTTGAATAGCGATGGCATTATCGCTGAGTAAAACACCTTTTTTTATTGGTAAATTCATTGTGGCGCACAGAATTTCTGTTTTATTATCTGTTGTTGAAAAGTCCAGAAAATCTGTTCTTTTTTTTGCAGCAGTTAAAGTTACAGGTAAAGAATTAAACCACTTATCCACAATAACAGCACCTTCCAATAACTCTGTGATAATTTTACCATCAGCGTTGGCAAAAAGTTCTTTGTATGTTTTTCCTTTTGTGTTAAGGGATATCTCGGTATTGATGTGTGCATCATGTACCCGTGGATAGACAGCTCTGATTTTATCTAAATTTAAATCTTGACCGATTAAATTTAATCGTACGGTTTGTTCTTTGGCGTTTAAATTTAAATTTGCATCTATTTGTCCGGATAAGGCTTTACTTTTGATAGATGAATTTAAAACACCATTTTCTGAATTAGCCTCTAAAGAAAGACCAACATAAGTTGTAATTAAATTTGTGGCAAATAAATGATCAATATCTATCTTTCCATTGATATCAAATTTTTGTAAAATATCCCAATTGATTCTCTTTTTTTGCCAAGCCAAAGTCTGTTTCTTTTTTTGTGGTTGAGATTTTGTTTGTTTTTTGGAAAGGCCACCTTCTTTTAAAATATCCTTTAAATCTAAATATGAACTTTTAAGATTGGGTCGGATGGTCAACTTTTCTTTCCAATCCAGCTTGAAGTTTCCAGATAAATCGGAATGTCCTGAACGAAACAATAGGTTATTCAAATTTAAAGAGTTGGAATCTAATGTTAAATCCGTTGTAAATTCAATGGGATTTAAATTCATTTTTTTGGATAATTCTCCGTCTTTTAAATTTATGTCCAAATTTAATTTTACAGTTGGATTTTCTTTTAAATTTAAAGCTTCTCCATTTGTTTTTATTACAAAACTTTCTCGGGCAATATTGGTTTCAAAGTTGCTTATTTTTAATTTTTCCAAATTTCCATCCAAATAAAACTTTGTGGCAAAGTTTGTATCAAATGCGCTGGATAAATCTATATCCCATGTTTTTAAGAAAGTTTTCAGCTTTGACATATTTAAAGAGCCATTGATTTTAATTTTTTCCATTTTGGGCAAATTACCGATTTGTCCCTTTAATGTCAAAGTTGCAATCCCTTGTTTGATTTTTAAATTGATGGGTAATTCTTTTTGTTCAATGATTAGTTTTGTTAATATTCCAAACGATCCATCAACATTAAAATTCTTTTTATGATAAGCAACTTGGAATTTTAAATTGTTTAAATCCTTTATTACCAGATTATTTAACTCTATGGCATCTTTTTCCCCTTTGTTCATAAAGCGCAATAATGTTCTGTTGACGGTAATATTTTTGATCCAAAAGTTATTCAAATCCAACGTGTGTTTTGGGTTGGCTTCTTTTTTTTCATTTTCTGTTTGTTGATTTTTTTGACTCTCCTGCTTTTTGTCTTTAAAAGTCATGTTTGTTAAATTGACAGAAACCAGCAAAACATCAATTTTTTGAATATCCACTTGGAAATTTTTAATCAGTGGAACCATTTTTAATGTGGCATCCATTTGTGGAATTTCTAAAATAGGATTGGGATTTTCTTTGCTGTCCAAAATTCTGAAATTACTGATTTCAATAGTTGGAATTAAACTCAATTTGGTATGCATAGCACCGATTTGAACCGGTCTGTCTAAAATTAAAGAAAGTTTTTTTTCGGCAAACTCTCTGTAATGATTCAAATCAAAGGTGGCCAAAAATATACCAACGGCGACAATCAACAAAACAATTAAAGACACAAGTGCAATAATAATTTTTTTTATCATTTTTTTCTCCGAGTTTTAAAAAGTTTTTCAATAGGTTGTTTTTCATCAAAGCCAAATTCATTAAAGGCTGTTTTGAAATAGTTTGGTAAGGGGGCTGATACGCTTTTGCTTTTTCCATCCGAACCCGTCCAAGAAATGCTGTGTGCGTGCAAATACATCTGTTTTGGTATTTGTTCGGATAAAGGATTCCTTTTGCCGTATTTTGTATCTCCAACAATAGGGGTTTTTAAAATATCAGCACAATGCACACGCAATTGATGTGTCCGACCGGTCAGCGGGGACAGTTGCAACCATGCCACTTTATTGGCCAAATGATCAACGGTTTGATAAAGGGAAATGGCCGTATCGCCATTTTCAAAATCCACAAACATTTTTTCGCCAAGAGGACTTGTCTTTTTTAATAATGGCGCTTCAATTTTTCCTTCTTTTGGTTTGGGAGATCCACTCACCAAAGCCCAATAGATTTTTTGAATGTCTTTTGTTTTGAACAGTTTTGTGTACGTTGTTGCCGATTGAAGCGTACGTGCAATCATTAAAACGCCACTTGTTTCCTTGTCCAAACGATGCACCAAACGGGGGCGTTCGGTATAATCAAACATTAAACCATCCAATAAACCATCCACATGTCGTGTTGTTTTTGTGCCACCTTGAACGGCCAATCCGGCGGGTTTGTTGATAACAATAACATCATTGTCTTTATACAGAACTAAGCTTTGAATATATTGAATATCCTTTTGCGATAATTTCTTTTGTGTTTTAGCGGGGGCGGATGTTTCTTGTTCAAAAGGCGGAATCCGAATTTCATCGCCGGCCTTTAAGCGTTGGTTGGCGGAGGCTTTTAATTTATTGACACGAATGTTCTTTTTTCTGAGCAGTTTTTCTATTGTTCCGTGGGATACATTTGGAAAATGCCGTTTGAACCAACGATCCAAGCGAACATCATTTTCGGATGGTGTTACAATTTTAAATTGAACGGACATTTTTTCCCCTTTTTGGGTATTGTGGCATATTTTTTTTTAATTGTAAAGTCTTTTTTTTTAAAAAAAATAACCAACTTTTGTTCAGATTGATTTTAATTGTTTTTCCCGCCATATCCAAAAAGGTTTGAATCAAGGGGATTCAAGCATAACTTTAACAAGGAGAAATAATATGCAATTGGGAACAAGATACCCGACATTGGCTTTTCATACCGGCGGTGCCGGTCAGGCGGACGACGGAATCCCGCCACAACCGTTTGAAACATTTTGTTATGATTCGGCATTGTTGCAGGCGAAAATTCAAGACTTTAACGTGGTGCCTTATACATCTGTTTTACCGGCTGAATTATATGGCAATATCGTGCCTGTGGATCAGGTTGAAAAATCATTTAAACACGGTGCCGTTTTAGAGGTTATTATGGCCGGAAACGGCGCCCGTTCAAGTGAACATAAAGCCATTGCTACCGGTGTCGGTATTGTATGGGGAAAAGATAAAAAAGGCAAATTGATTGGTGGTTGGGCCGCCGAATATGTGGAATATTTTGACACCTTTATTGATGATGAAATTGCCAAAGCGCATTGTGAAATGTGGTTGACAAAATCATTGAATCATGAATTGGATATTCGTGGATGTGAACGCCACAGCGAATTTCAATTTTTCCACAACTATGTGAATATTACCCAAAATTTTGGTTATTGTTTAACCGCTTTGGGCTTTTTGAATTTCGAGCATGCCCCTTTGGCAACGCCGGAATGTAAAAAATAATGATTTCCCCGTCTGTTCGGGCGGGGTTTTTTTATAAAAGGATTTAAAATGAAACAAAAAAGTTCAGTTACTCAAGCCGGCAAATTGGGTGTTTTTGGTTTGGCTGGCATTGTTATCAGTTCCATGATTGGCGGTGGGATTTTTTCTTTACCGCAAAATATGGCTCAATCGGCCAGTGTCGGTGGTGTTTTAATGGCTTGGTTGATTACAGGGCTGGGAATATGGTTTATAGCTAATACCTTTCGGTTATTGGCAACATTAAAGCCTGATTTGACATCCGGCATTTATATGTATGCCCGTTCGGGGTTTGGCTCCTATATGGGATTTAATATAGGGTGGAGCTATTGGTTGTGCCAGATTTTCGGCAATGTTGGCTATGCCGTTATTACGATGGATGCATTGAATTATTTCTTTCCGGGTGTTTTTACAGGGGGCAATAATTTGGCCAGTATTATCGGCGGATCGGTTTTAATTTGGGGCTTTAATTGGTTGGTTTTAAGGGGCGTGCAACAGGCCACTCAAATCAACTTGATTGCTACAATTGCCAAAATTGTGCCGTTGATATTGTTTTGTATCTTAATGCTGTTTGTTTTTCACTTGGACAGATTTGATTTTGATTTTTGGGGTAATTTGGCCCATACAAAATTGGGTTCAGTCGGCGATCAGGTTAAAAACAGCATGTTGGTAACGCTTTGGGCCTTTATTGGTATAGAAGGGGCTGTTGTCTTGTCGGGCAGGGCATCCAGTCAAAAGGACGTGGGACGTGCTACCGTTATGGGCTTTTTGGGGTGTTTGATAATTTATATATTGCTGTCTGTTTTACCGTATGGCTTTATGACTCAGGCTCAATTGGCCACTATCGCCAATCCGTCCACCGCCGGTGTTTTGGAACATGTGGTTGGGCCGTGGGGCGCTTGGTTGATGAATATCGGATTGATTATCGCCATTTTGTCCAGCTGGCTCTCATGGACAATGATTACAGCGCAAATGCCCCAAAGTATGGCCGAAAATGGTACTTTCCCAAAAGTTTTCAGTCGTGAAAATTCAAAAGGAGCACCTTCTGTTTCTTTGTGGGTGACCAGCCTTTTGATGCAATTGGCTATGTTTTTGGTGTATTTTTCCAACAACGCTTGGAATACAATGCTTTCAATAACGGGTGTGATGGTTTTGCCGGCTTATTTGATGAGCTGTCTTTACCTTTGGAAAATCACCGATGAAGAAAATATAACCGCTGTGTCTCGTTGGTCGGCCAAATTGACCGGTATATTCGGCTCTGTCTATGCTATTTGGCTGATATATGCGGCGGGTTTAAAGTATATGTTGATGGCGGTTGTTTTTATTGCGCTGGGGTTGCCCGTGTACTTATTTGTTAAAGGTCGTGGACGACAAATGCAATGGGGTGAAAAGGTTTTGGCAATAGCTATTATATTGCTGGCAATTTTTGCAATTTATGCCTTTTCCAGAAAAATAATTACTGTCTAGTTTTTTTTAGGGGTTGACTTTTGTTGTAAAAAAAGCTATCTATCAAAGCGAATTTATAACAAAGGAGGCCCCTAATGACTGTTGAATTGCCAAAAGGTTATAAACCGTCAGATGATGAAGAGTATATGTGCGAACGCCATTTGGAATATTTCCGTCAAAAATTGGAAAATTGGCGTAACGAATTGTTTCGTGAATCGGCACGTTTGTTGATTGAATTACAGGAAACGGAATTGCGTGATCCGGATATGAATGATCGGGCCAGCAAGGAAATGGATCAGGTCATTGATATGCATTCACGTGATCGTATCCGTAAACTGATTGATAAAATTGATGCGGCGTTGGAACGAATTAAAAAGGGTAATTTCGGTTATTGCTTGGTAACGGGTGAGCCCATCGGATTATTGCGTTTGAATGCCCGTCCGGTGGCGACTTTGTGTTTGGAAGAACAAGAAAAACGTGAAAGACGTGAACGTGAATACGCCAAAAAAGATTGATTCCAATCAACCCAAATGTCCGATTTGTGGCAAGGTTGTGTCCGAAAAATACAAACCTTTTTGTTCCAAACAATGCGCAGATGTTGATTTGGGACGGTGGTTAAAGGGGATTTATGCGACACCTTCGGTGGATCAGACACCACCGGATGATGATGTTGTTCAGGATGAATAAAAAAGACTTGAATTTCTTTTAAAAAAATGCTATGAAACCAAAAAATAAACGAAAGGATTAAAAAAATGTTGATTTTTCCCGCTTATGCGCAAACCGCAACTGCTCAGCCCGCCACAGGTGGTCTGATGGAAATGATTATACAATTTGTATTAGTGATGGGGATTTTGTATTTATTATTGATTCGTCCTCAACAAAAAAAGATGAAAAAACATATGGCCGAACTGATGGCAATCAAAACAGGGGACAAAGTGTTGGTCAGTGGGATTATCGGAAAAGTTGTTTCAATTAAAGAAAACGAATTGACCGTCAATATTGCCAAAGATACAGATATTAAAGTCATGCGTTATTATGTGACGGAAGTTTTAAAAGATGAAAAAGAATTGGTGAAAAAGGAAAAATAAGATGTTTGGATATTCAAAAATAAAGGTAATTTTGATTTGTTGCGTGATGGCGCTGGGTGTCTTTTTTGCAGCCCCTAACTTTATGCCGAAACGTGTTTATAATGATTTGCCCAAATCTATGCGCCAATGGTATCGTCCCGTGACATTGGGTTTGGATTTACAGGGTGGTTCGTATTTGGTGATGGAAGTCCAAACGGATACTTTGGTGGCCGAAAAATTGGAATCTTTGGCGGATTTAACCCGTTCGGCTTTGCGTGAAGATAAAATTAAATTTTCGGGTTTAAAGGTTGCCGATGGTCAAATGACTGTTAAAATTTTAAAAGGCGAACAATTGATGCAGGCCCGTTCTGTGATTCATAAACAAGAATCGCTTCCTTTGGATATTCAGGCCAATGGTAATCAATTGACGGTTGCTTATACGGACGAAGCTTTGGAAAAAATGAAATCTCAGGCTGTGGAACAATCGCTTCAAATTGTTCGTACCCGTATTGATGAATTGGGAACAAAAGAACCTCAGATTCAAAGGCAGGGGTTGGATCGCATTGTAATTCAATTGCCGGGTGTTCAAGACCCCAGTGAAATTAAAGCCTTGATGGGGCGCACCGCCAAAATGACATTCCACTTGGTGGATGAAGAAACATCTGTTCAATCGGCTCAGGCGGGGCAATTGCCGGCTGATTCAATGTTGGCTTTAAGCGAAGAAGAAGGCTATGTTGTTTTAAAGCGTGCCGTTGTCGTGGGTGGCGAAAGTTTGGATGATGCCCGTGGTATTTATGATGAACAGGGTCGTCCGGCTGTGTCTTTCAGCTTTAAGGCAGCCGGTGCCAAAAAATTTGCCCGTGCGACACGTGAAAATATCGGTCGCCGTTTGGCAATTGTTTTGGATGGTCAGGTAATTTCTGCCCCTGTTATTCAATCGGTGATTCCGAATGGGCAGGGCGTTATTACCGGTTCTTTTACCGTTCAGGAAACAAACGATTTGGCATTATTGTTGCGTTCTGGCGCTTTGCCGGCACCTTTGACGGTTGTGGAAGAACGTGTGGTTGGCCCCGGTTTGGGTGAAGATTCTATTCGTTCGGGGACAATTGCCTGTGTGATTGCCATGATTGTGGTATTGGTGTTTATGGTGATTGTTTATGGTTTCTTTGGTATTATTGCCGATTTAACCTTAATCGCCAACGGTATTTTGTTGTTTGCGCTTTTAAGTGTGATGGGCGCCACATTGACATTGCCGGGGTTGGCCGGTATTGCGTTGACAGTGGGTATGGCTGTGGATGCCAACGTTTTGATTTACGAACGTATGAAAGAAGAAATGGCCCATGGCGTTACCGTTCCGACCGAGGTAATAATCCGTGGTTTCAGTGGTTCTTTCGGGGCAATTTTTGATGGTCAGCTGACCACATTATTTGCGGCTTTATTCTTGTTTTGGTTGGGTTCGGGTCCTGTGCGTGGATTTGGCGTTACTTTGGGCTTGGGCTTGGCAACCACTTTATTTTCTTCAATTTTGGTTTCTAAGGTCTTGTTGATGGCTTGGATAAAACAGAAAAAGCCAAAGAAAATCAATTTATAATGGAAAGGATATCAGATTATGAAACTCTTTAAGAAACGTGAATATACATTTGATTTTATTAAACAAAGTAAGTTTGCATATGTTTTGTCTGTTGTGTTGGTTACAGTGTCGTTGTTTTCATTGTTCACCCGTGGTTTGAACTATGGGATTGATTTTGAAGGCGGTATTCAAATAGAAGCCACCTCAACCGAGCCGATTAAAATGGAACAGGTCCGTGGGTCCTTGGGCTTTTTGAAAGGTTTGACCATTCAATCCGTTGGATTAGAGGGAAAAACAATTTTGATTGAAGCGCAACCGACCGAAACAGAAAACAGTAACGCTTTGTTGGAAAAAATCAAAATGACATTGGGTGAAACTTTTACCTATAATAAGGTTGAAATTATCGGTCCGTCCATTGGGGACGAATTAAAATACCACAGTTTGTTGGCCACCATTTTGGCTTTATCTGTTATTTTGCTTTATATTTGGTTCCGTTTTGAATGGCCGTTTGCCATCAACTGTATTTTGGCTATGGCGCACGATTTAATTATCGTTGTCGGATTTTTCAGTTTATTCCAAATTGAATTTGACATGGTTGTTGTGGCGGGGCTTTTGTCTTTGGCCGGTTATGATTGTAACGATACAATTGTGACATATGACCGTGTCCGTGAAAATTTGAAAAAATATCGTAAAATGCCAATACCGGAATTGTTAAATAAAAGTATCAATGAAACATTATCCCGTACAATTTTAACATCTTTGACCACATTGTTTGTTGTTTTTGTGTTGTTATTTGTGGGTGGAGAAACATTGTTTGGTTTTTCAATTGCCATGGTATTGGGCACAATATTCGGCAGTTACTCATCCATTTATTTGGCAGTTCCGATTTTGAAGTATTTTGATATTCGCAAGTTGGGTTCGGCCTCGGATGAGCCAAGTTTTAATCAATAAAATAAGGTTGCGGGAATTATCCCGCAATTTTTTTTTATTTTTATGTAAAAATATCTTGCCTTTTATAAAAGCCTGTGTTAGCTTTATGTCAGGTAAATTTATCCTAAAGGGGGATTTTATGCGTTCTTTGCGTATTTTTTTGTTTTTATTCTTTGTTTTATTTGTATTTAATGCGAATGCATTGACGACCAGTCAACGCAATTATTTGATAAACGAAAAAGGATATACAGCCCAACAAATTGCGGATTATGAGGCCCGTATTGAACAACGAAAAGCGGACAGAAAAGCCGGTAGGACCCCTTCAGGTTTGACGGATGAAGACAGACGTATTTTGAATGATGCCAAAACACCTGAGGCCATACAATATGGTAATGAACCTTCTCTTTCAGAGAGATTGTGGTCAGAAGTAGGTGAAACAACAGGTTTTGCTGATAGGGATGTTTCACGTTCTGCATTCGAACGTATTGTAGATGCTTTTTATTCGGTTGGTGGTTCAAATGGTTCATGGTTTTCGCCTATTTTTAATACGCTCTTTAATGCAACGAATGATTTGGTTAGACAAGTAAATAATAATTTGGGACAAGATATTAAAACAATATTATCACTTTTATTGGCGTTTTATATTTTATTCACTGTTACCAAAGCTGTTGTTTCTTTTTCACCGATTGAACCGTCAAAATTATTTTCGGAAATTTTCTTTCCGGTGGGACGTTGTATTATTGCAGTTTGGGCGATTGACTATTGGCAGGTTATTTTTTCGCAAATTATATCCCCCCTTTTGGAATTCGGTATTGTCTTTGGAAATCAGATTATTTCGGGCACCGGTGTTCAAAGTACCGCATCATCTGTTTCCACATTGGGTGGTGGTACGACATATATAACGCCGTCCTGTACGGGGGTTGTCGCTGCCGGATTGGACAAAGGTGTTTGTGATGCAATTTTAGGTTTTTTATCAACAATTTCATTAACGCTTGTAACTTGGATGGCTGTCGGTGCCACTTTTCTTGCTGAATGCTGGGGAAAGGTGTTGTACGTTTTGCCTGATTTTAATATGCTTTTTATGGGGTTAATTATTTTTATTTTTGCATTTATGATTTATGTTTCTTTCCCATTGAAGTTAATTGACGCTTTGTTTCGATTGATGTTTGTTGTTGTATTATTTCCGTTGTGGTGTGCTTTTTGGGTTGTTCCTCAAACACGCAAATACTTTGGTACAGCCGTTAATATGTTTTTGAATGTTTTGGCAACGTTCCTTTCTGCTTCCGTAATTTTGGTTATGATTGTTTCTATTTTAGCCAGTCTTTTTAACGGTATAGATATGAGGCGGATTATCAGTTTGCTGAAAGAGGGAGAAACCAACACGGCCATGCAACAGATAGACTTTTCAACCTCCGGATTGTTTTATGCAATATGTTTATTGTATATGGCCTTTCATTTGGTTTCCAAGGTTGATTACTTTGCCAATATCTTTGTGAAACAAGATAGTATGGGGATCGGTGGTGCTGTCAGTGGTGCTGTGACGGCAGGTATTACCGCTTCTCCGAAGCTTTATGGTATGGCCAAAAATGCAACCAAGTGGGGTGTGGGTAAAACAAAGCAAATTGCCGGAGGCATTGCCAATCGTTCACGGGCAAAAAGTTATAATAACAATGTCCCCGGTGGAACGGCCCGTCAAGGCCCCCGTTTGTGGAGTGCTAATCCAATTACTGCGGTTAAAGATTGGAATCAGGCAAGAAAATCTCTTGGCGGTTATGCTCGCACAGGCGATGTGTCTGTCGGTAAAGTTCAAAAGGCAGCAGATGGTTCAACATCTCAAACCTATTCAAATGCAACGTATGATAAAGATAAGAATTTGTTGGCACGGATGAAAGAAACAACATCATCCAGTGGGAATAAGGTGAATATAGGCGGAAAAAAAGTGCCGGAAAAACAATCCGTTGAACGTGAACGCACAAAATTTGATGAGAATGGAAATGTAAAAGGAACGGCCAATGTCAAAAAAGCCTTTGAAAACGGTCAGGCTGTGCGTAAAACCACTACAATGAAGGATAAAGACGGTAATCGTGTGGATATATCTGTGGATAAGAAAACGGGCTTGGCTACAAAAACAAAATATGATGCTTCAGGGAATAAATTATCGACCGAAACACGGGCCCGTGGTGGTGAAAGAACGTTGGAAACATATAAACCGGATGGAACGGTTGAAAAATCGGTTAAAGATTCAGATGGTATCGAAAGAAGTAAAAGCATTACCAGAACAGATGGTTCTAAAGAAACTTTCCGTTACAGTAAGGATCGTATGCCTGATGGACGTGCGGTTCAATTTGAAAATATGTCTAAGGATGCATCAGGTGCTGTAACTCGTCATTTAAGGGTGAATGTTGTAAGCGATACATATACGGATGTTTTGACAGGAACATCTGGCCAATGGAGTACCTATGGAAGAGGCTCATGAAAATAAAAAGTTGGATTTTTTTTGGGATAAGTTTATGCCTGTTGTTGACGGGGTGTGAGAAGCCTCCGAGATATGACCAAGAATTGTTTGTTCCTGAAAAAGAAAGTTGTTGGCCTTGTCAAATGTACTCTCAAACGTTTCAGGCGCTTTCCACTGCGTTGGATGGGGCATTGAATTTGTTGGCTTCTAATTCTCAGATTGTGTTGTCGTTGGGTTTGGCGTTTTGGTTGGCTTTTAAGGTTTTGCCTTGGTTGGTATCATTTAATCCCCCAAAATTAAAGGAAGATTTTGTTCAAATTATAAAGGTTTGTTTTAAAGCCGGCATTGTTTCAATGTTTTTGACGAATACACAATATTTTTACGATATCATCGGCGGTTGGATTATCCAACCGATTGGCAGTATTTTTTTGTATTTATCCGAAACGGTATTGCTCAGTCCGTCATCTGTCGGTGTGAATACATCCTTGTTTCAAGATAATCCAATTTCAGGGCTTTTAAATCTTTTGGGTGATAATTTTATGGATAATATTGACCGAGCAAGACAAATGTTTGAAGGTAACTTTTCCAATGCTGTTTTGCCCAACGGTCAAATAGTGCCTATCCGAAGGGAGGATCCTATGTTTGGTGCTTTGCCATTGCAAATTCAAAGTGTGATTTGGATGATTTATTCGGCATTGTGGAGTGGGATGGGATATGTGTTTCAATTATTTCAAACAAATTCTTTAATGGGCTGGGTTGCGGGTGGTTTTTTGGCATTTGCTTTGTTTGCATTATTGATATATTTACCTTTAACCTTTGTGGATGCTTTTTTACGTTTGGGAATCGGGATTATTTTGTTGCCGTTGTTTATGGTGGCTTGGGTTTTTCCAATAAAGTTATTTGAGGGAATGACCAAAAAAGTAATACAATTAATGTTTGCGGCTTTTTTTGATGTTTTGTTTAATTGTATTTATGTGGCTTTTTTGCTCAGCGTTTTACAGGTTTATACTGATAATCGGACAAATCATATGTTTTCAACCGCTATGCAAACATCAGAATCCGGATTGCGTGAAGCGGGGGAATCCTTATCAATGGATTTTTTGGTTTTCATTGTTTTAATTATGACGATTTTGAAATTATCCTCAAGAGTTGACACCATAACCGGTCAATTTTTTGATGGCGCCGGTCAAGGTTCAACAATCGGTAAAGCCTTAAATAGAATGAAAAATTTGGCTGTGGCAACGGCTGTTGCCACTTTGCGTGCTTGTGCTGGTGATTACAGTGGATTTAAAAATGTTGCCAAAGAAATGGGCGGTATGGTCAAAGACGGTATGGGTGAAATGGGAAAAGATCAAGAGAAGGATAATTGGAAATGAAATTTTTAAAACACATCGGCATTATATTGTTGGGCGTTCTTTTGATTGCCGTGGGGTGCAGTGTTGATTTAAAGGAAATTTTGATTTTTCGTTATTTGGATTATTTGTTTTGGCCGTTGATCGTTATCGCTGTTGGCTTTTCGTTTTATAAAATGCGCAAGATAACTTGTCTATTCTTTGCATTGTTATGTTTTTCTACTTCATCGTATTCGGCCACTTATACGGTTGAAATTTGTTCGTATTATGAAGGGTATAAAAGCAGAATAGAAGCCTATGAGGCCGAACATTTTAAACAAGATGAAAAATGTAATGAATCTATATTACAAAAAGCCCGTGATGAAGCGACCCAGTATAAAGATTTAATTGGGTCTTGCGCTTCAAAATTAATGGCGCTTTGTTCGGAATATGACAGACGTAATCCCGAAACAGTTGTTCGGACATTTACCGTTCGTATGAATGAACCGGTCGGAACATCAACAAATGGTTCCAGTTCGTGTTGGCCGTGTGATATGGTATATTCTGTTTTTACGGTTATTCAGGCTTTGTCATCAAGGTTGTCGGATGTTATGGCGGAAACTGGATTTAAAATTTTATTGATTGCAACGGCTTTTTTCCTGTTGATAAAAGCAACAGGTATGGTTTTAACCAGCAAAGGCGGTACTTTCTTTAAACAAATTATGTCCACATTATTAGGGGTAATGATTGTTTCTTTAATCTTAAAAAATAACGGCCAATATTTAACGGTTGTCTATTCTCAGTTTTTGTCTCCGATAATGTCTGTCGGATTAACCATCAGCGATGATATTCAAAGGTCGGTTGGATCTGAAAGTGCGTATTTTAATACTTCAACGGGTGCTCGTTCTTTTTCTTCTCAGGTTATTACGCCGTCTTCTTTTTTAAGTTATTGCAATACACCTTCATCGGGGGCTTCTTCCAATCCGTTTTCGGATTTAATGGGCCAGATAAACAGAGATCTTTTCCGTGGTCTGCCTTCGGAACTTACTTCTGGAACGGTTCGCAATACGTTATTGACGGATGAATTAAAATCGCAATTTTTATGTTTAACGGATAAATTTTATAATCAATCTCGTCCCTTTATTGTGATGGGACAGACACTGATTGATTTTGCAAAGCATAAAACAAGTACCCTTGCAAAGTGGTTACTCCCATCAAAGTTTCCGTCAAATATGAAAATGTGGCTGATGGGTGTTTTATTGGTTTGTTTGTTCACTTATTTCAGTTTTTTGGTGGCTTTCCGAATCATTGATATCTTTTTACGTTTGGGTTTTGTTTTGGTTTTAATGCCTTTGTTTATTGTGGCCATTGTTTTTCCTGTAACACGTGATTTTACAAAAAAAGGGTGGCAATTTTTATTCCAAATTATTGTTGAATTTATCGGCTTATCCATATCTGTTTCATTCGTTATGTTGGTGTTGGAATCTGTTGTTGCACCTCAAAGTGAGGCTTTATTGACAGCTTTATATGCACCATATTCCGAAGACTATGGCGAAAATTTATTTAATGCTGTAACCAATAATATGACTTGGACTTTTCCATTTATGTTGATTGGTGCTGTTATTATCGGTGAAAAATTGTTAAAAGCTTTTCCGATTATTATTGCATCGTTATTTGATGTTGCCGATTATACAAAAGGTGGAACATTGATAGGGGCTACGATTGGTGGGTTGGCATCCGGTGCGGTTGGTTTATATGGTAAGGCCAAGCAAGCAGCTCAAACAACAGCGAAAAATCCACATAAAACAAAGGAAAATAGGGCAAAAGATGCCGAAAAAGATTTGGCACAGAAAAAGAAAAAATTAGAAGATGAAAAGAAATCTTTACAGCAGGCTAAACTAAAAGAGGGCCATATGCGTGGCACAAGCAAAGAAGCCGGTGCCAAAAAAGAAGTGGCCCAAAAAGAAAAAGATGTTGCTAAGGCTCAAAAAGATGTAGATGAAGCTCAAAAAAAAGCCGATGCTTTGCGCAAAGAGGCCGATAAAGAAGCAAAAAAAACAGCACCTTCGCAATCGGCTTATTCGGCACGACGTTTTTCAAAAGATACGGCCAATGCTATTCGTTCGGGTGGTTCAAAAACGGCTCAGAAAATTGATGCTTTTGGTTCCAAAGTTGGTGGCACTTTGATGAAAAACGGCTTGGGTAGTTTGGTGGGAGTACCTTTGGTTTTGGGTACAAAAACACTTTCAACGGGCGTGCGGATGGCCTCAAAAGCAACCGAGTTGGGGATAAAAGGTGTTGGTTTGGTTGGAGCAGGGGCTCAGGCCGTTGTTGGTGCAAAATCTACACCCAAAAAGCCAGCCCCGAAGGCTCCGCCAATTCCAAAACCTTAAAAAGTTTGAAAAGAAAACAATTTTATCTTTGCAAAATTATTTTTTTCGTGTATAGTATAGCTTGAATGTTTTGAAAAAAAGGAGACAAAATGGAAGAAATCGTATTTCCCAATCAACTCAGAATGTTGCGCCGTGTTCGTGGATGTCGCATGGTTGAGTTGGCAAAAGTTTTAGGGTTGACTATTTCTGCTCTCAGTAAAATTGAAAAAGGTTATCGCCGTTTGAATGAAGAACAATTAAAAAAAGTGGCTAAGTTTTTGGATTGTCCATATGAAGCTTTATTTGTGGCGCCCCAAACATCTCAGCCCGAGGTGGTGAAAGCTTGGCAAGATGAACAAAAAAAACGTCGTAAAAATAATGTAGGTGGCGGGTTGCGTGTTTTAGGTGCCGGTTTGCGGTATGTTCGTGGTGAAAAGAAAATGAGTTTAAATACCGTTTCTAAAGGTGCAAAGTTGACTTT
Organism: Alphaproteobacteria bacterium; assembly: GCA_015062245.1. Classification (GTDB taxonomy): domain Bacteria; phylum Pseudomonadota; class Alphaproteobacteria; order CAAHEQ01; family UBA3637; genus UBA3637. The sequence goes on along the minus strand of SUVA01000005.1, from coordinate 50,892 downwards.
GTCCGTTTATCACCGTATTGAAATGGGCCAAAGAGAAGTTGATGAAAAAACTTTTGAAAATATAGCTCATGCATTGGGGATGGATGGGGCTGATTTGCAATTAAAAATTTATGAATTGGATAAAGTCGGTGCTTTGGATGAATTGAAAAACAATACATCTAAACGTGGGGTTGGTTTATTTAAAGGTGGTTATAATGATTTGCCGATGTCCCGTTTGATGATACGTGCCGGTGATGCACGGGAGTGTGTTGTTCCGATTGTTGCGTCAATGAAATCGGATGGTTCTATCGCTGATTACAAAGACGGTGCAGTTGGTTCTGTTTTATGTCCTTCAACATTGGCAAATGATCCTGATTTATATGCGGTTCGTGTGACGGAAACTTGTGAACAATTGTTTTTACCGACATCTTCTGTTTTGGTTGTTTCACCAACAATGAAAATACAAAACACAGATTGGGTTATTATGGCATCTGATTCAGGTTCTTGTTTTGCTCGTGTTTTGGCTTTAAATGGCCAAGATGCAACGGTTCGTCTTTTAAATGGAGATGAAAAGGGTGTTGCATTGGATGAGTTAAAACGTATTGTTTGGATTGCTTTGATATAAAAGAATAAGGGGAGTATTTATGGAAGAAACAGCAAAAAATCTTTTAAAAGAATTCCAAAAGCAAAAGGTTTCCAAAGAAAGCAGTGTTTTACAGGAAGCTCAGCGTTTTGTAAATCAATATCGGGCTTTGGATTATTTGCCTTCTTCATTTCTTCAAGAATTTAATGCTCAATTATTGGCTTGTTCACCCAATGTGCGTCGTTTTTTTTCAACAATTATGGGGGGAAACGAAGTTTTAAGTTATTTGGAATTTTTGGAAAAACAAATACCACAAACTGAAAATTCTGAAAATGGTGAAAATACCGGACAATCTGATATCGTTGTGGATGGTTATTTGCCGACGCCGGAATCTGATTTGATGTCATCTGATTTGGATGATACAATTTCTATTTCAAAACAACAATGGGATGAAATGAAAGCACAGCAAAAAACATTGATGGAACAGACACAACAATTGATGCGTCAGATAAAAAGCCAGCAACAAGGTGGAACATCGGCTCAATACAGTGAAATTTTGGACGATGAAGTATAGTTAAAAAAGGGGGAAAATGTGAATGAAAATAACATTGTAAATGCGTTAAATGCTTATGATGGAACACAACCTTCTTTGGAAAAAACCGTGGCTGTTTTGGCCGAAGAGTTGGGACCGGAATGGACCAGTTTGGTTTTTCAACAACTGGGTGGATTACCGGTTGAATTAAAAGAAAAATTGGACCATGCTTTTAATTATTATGCTTCATTGACCGCGTGGCAAGAAACTCAATCTTATTTGGAACAAGAAACGCCATTGGATATGGAATTGATGAATGAACGGTTGCCGATTTTAAAACATTGGCTTGATTTTTTTGGTCAACCGGGGCAAGATTTATATCAGCAATTGGAAAATCGAGTTCACACATCAGGTGATGCTTCGGTTGTTGGAACTACTGGTGATGATGAAGGTGATGTTGTTCAGGAAAATACACACGATTTTATTGAAGAAGACGTTGTTTCTCAACCAATAACGGAACAAACACAAACATTGGAACAGGAAATTTTACTTCAAAAGGATGCATCTGAAAATGCCTCAGCCAATCAAAAGGAATCTGAAGCTCTTGATTCGGATGAAGTTTCAGGATTTGATGAAAAATCAGAACAAAGCTCAGATAGTCAAGAACATACCGAAAACGAAGAGGATTATCTGGAACCTGATGATGATACGCCGGAAGGCTTTATCATTCGTAAAGCTGAACGTGAAATTGTTTTATTGGAAGATTTGCAATCTTGGTTGGCCGCCCGCTGTGTTCAATTGGGGGATATAGAGGTTTTTGCTTATCCTTATTATGGGATGGTGGTTGATTTAATGCGTCAAACATCTGCCGATATTCAGGCTGTTTTTGATTTGGAAAATCAAGACATTGTAATGCAATATTATCCCGATGGTTTAGAATCTTTAAAACGCAAAAAACAGGCTATTGATTCGGATATACAAATGGCCGTTGAAAATTGTGAATCGGATACAACGGCCTTGATTGAAGAAGGGATGGATTTGGATAAAGTGAAAAAAGCTTTGGGGGATTTGGATGACAGTAATGATATTGAATATGCCGGTCCTGCACCAGATGGTTTTGAATTGATGGATAACGAACCTATTGATGAAGAGGCTGTAAAAAAACAGTATCAACAGTTGGAAAAACAAACCCAAAAAAGTCTTGATAATGAAATTTTGTCTTCGGATGAAAAAAATACTTCACAAAACAATCAAAATAGTGTACAAAGAAAACTGAGCTTTTCTTTGAAACCAAAAAAAGGGTAGGGGATGATGTTCTTTAAAAAGAAAAATTTTGCGATTGCCTTGGCTTTTTGTTTGCTTTTCCCTTTGTTGGGATGGGCAACGATGGATTTGCCAAAACAGATTGAATTTTTTGATCTGGAAATGCCTTTGCGTTGCAGTGTGGATAATTTTAAAGAACAATCCGTTTCTTCAACAATAGTGATAAAACCACAGGATTTTACTGTTCGTTTGCCTGCTCAAACAGAACCTTTGCCGCGGTATATGGTAAATTCGTTTTCTTCACGAAAACAACCCGTTGAAGTTGCCATTCAAAATTTGCTGACAGAAGCGGGGATTCAGGTGGTTTCAGAACCAGGGGTTTATCCGGTTGTTTCCTTGAAGTCTTTGCGTGGAGAATTGTCAAATGTATTGGAGCAAATCGCCCAAAAAGCCGGCCTTTTTTATTCCTATGACGGTCAAAGAAAAATCCTGACATTAAAAACAAAATCTCAGATGATTATTCAATTGCCTCGTAATCGTCAATTGGTTATGGCTGTTGTTGACGCTATATCCGGTGGGATGTTTGCTCCCGTTGTGACAGATTGGGAAAATTATCAGATAACGATAACCGGAACAAGGGATGAATTAAATAAAATACGTCAATTAATGTCGTCTTTTGTAAAAGAAAAAATATTGCTTTCGGCTCAAATGACGTTGTATAAAATTCATCCAATGAACTCTGTTTCGCATTGGCATCAGATTATCAATGACTTTGGCAAATCTCGTTTTGCTCTCAGTCAGGCGGGGACAGGGGGGACTTTGTTGGTTTTAAAACCGGCTTTGAATGTTTTTCAATTGGTGGCCAAAGCAATGGAAAAGTATCAAGTTGTTCCTGTTGTCCGTGGTCAGATGGTTGTTCCCAGTGGATGGCGTGTCAATTTTAAGTTGGGCGAATGTGCTTTAAATTCTCCCTATGAAGATTTATCCGTTTCATTAAAATCCGCTATTCAAAATAAAAAAAGAGCCCAAAATACATTGGTGATTGATTCAAAACAAGGCGAAATTGCCAGTTTCGATTTTTCGAATACGTTGGATCAGGAGGTTGCGGTTGTTGGCATTCCTGTTCCTGGTAAACAAAATTCTGAATTGTTCTTGACTTTAAAGTTTAATTTTATCAATTTAATAAAAGAAGGAGAATAAATAATGGTTGATCCGATTTTTAAGGCACCAACACCACCGCCTTTGCCTGAACACAATCAAAATCAGATTGTTCAAGAGGGAGATGCTGAAAATCATAATCAAGAAACTTTGCCCGATTCACCAATGACGCAGTCTGTTGAAGTGTCTCAACAAGTGCAATCCATTGAAACGCCTCAGCAGGAAAACACGACAACCACATCTCAACGTGAGCAAGCTTTGAAAAGATTGAATGAGTTAAAAGAAAGTTTCATTCGTTATTTTTGGTATTCAATTTCGGGATTGTTTTTATTGGGGATGTTTTTTGGTTGCGCTATGTTTGGTGGTGATAATGGAACCCCTCAAAAATTACCTCAAAAAGCTATTACCAGAATTATTACCAATAGGCAGATTCAAAGGCGTTTGCCAATTTGTGGGACGGCTTTGCTTTCGGAACCTTGTGTTTTTTATGTTTTAAATTATTCTACGACAGATCATAAGCCGGAGGATTACTATTCTTACATAGCTAATGCCATGCAACGACCGCCTAATTCAATTAAAACAGAAAACATATTATATAACAATGAATTGATAAAGCCTGGATATTTTGCTGAAATTATTGTTCCGGTTAAAAGATAGCCAAAGGATTTAAAAGTTAAATACAACTTGAAGATTTCTTCAAAGTGTGTTATAATGTAAAAAATTTGTTTTGAAAGGATTTTTAAAATGACGCCTGAAATTTTGGATTTGTTGTTTCCAAATGAATTGCCCGATATAAAAGAAATTGTAAAAAAATATCCATCACGGAAATTACCGGAAAATGCGGTGGTATCCCGTTTGGCACCCAGTCCGACAGGCTATTTACATATCGGTAATTTTTATCAGGGTTTTATGGCTGAACGTTTGGCACATCAAAATCGGGGTGTCTTTTTCTTGCGTGTGGAAGATACAGACCAAGCACGTAAAGTTGACGGGGCTGTTGAAATTGTTTTGCGTGCGATGGGACACTATGGTATTATGCCGGATGAAGGGGCGCAAATTGATGGCTCTGAACGTGGTGAATATGGGCCTTATACCCAATCAAAACGCAAAGAAATTTATCAAGCTTTTGCCAAAGAATGGGTGAAAAAAGGCTTGGCTTATCCGTGCTTTTGCTCAAGTGAAGATATTGATTTAATGCGTAAAGTTCAGGAAAAACAAGGGCTTAGACCGGGTTATTACGGTCGTTATGCAAGATGCCGTGATTTAACCGATGAACAAATTTTGGAAAATTTAAAGGCCAAAAAGCCCTTTATTATCCGTATGCGTTCAAATGGCAACTACGATAATCGTATTGTGGTGGAAGATTTGTTAAAAGGCAAACTTTCTATGCCGGATAATGAAATGGATATCGTGATTATCAAAAAAGATGGGTTGCCGACCTATCACTTTGCCCACATTGTGGATGATCATTTTATGGGCACAACCCATGTGGTGCGTGGGGAAGAATGGCTTTCTTCTGTGCCATTGCATTTACAAATGTTTAAAATGATGAATTGGCAGGCACCGCAATATGCTCACCATGCGTTGTTGCAAAAAATGGATGAAAATGGAAAGCGCCGTAAGATTTCCAAGCGTTTGGATCCTGAGGCTAATATTGAATATTTTGCCCAAAACGGTTATCCGCAAGACGCTGTTTTGGAATATCTGTTAAATCTGATGAATGCCAGTTTTGAAGATTGGCGTAAAGCCAATCCGACCATACCGGTGATGGATTTTCCGTTGAATTTTAAAAAGATTTCCAACACAGCGGGTGCTTTGTTTGACTTTGTAAAGTTGCACAGTATTTGTCGTGATGTAGTGGCTCGTATGACGGCCGATGAAGTGTTCAGTGAAACGTTGAACTGGGCCAAACAATTTAAGCCGGATTTTGCCAAAAAATTGGAATCTCATGCTGATATGGTAAAGGCTGTTTTAAATATTGAACGTGGCATTGGGGCAAAATCCAGAAAAGATTTAAGCAAATGGGCCGATGTTGAAAACGAATTGACCTATTATTTTGAAGCACCGATTAAAATTGAACCGTCTCTTTTGGCGCCAATGGTTGAATCGGATATTCAAAAAATTGCCCAAGATTTTGCCAAAATATATTCTTCTGAAGATGATAAGGATACTTGGTTTAATAAGGTTAAACAAGTGGCCACTGATAATGGTTTTGCCACAAATATGAAAGAATATAAAGCCAATCCGTCTGATTATAAAGGCTCTGTTGCTGATGTTGCCAAGGTCTTGCGTGTTTTGGTAACCGGCCGAACACAGACACCGGATTTGTATCAGATTATGAAAATTTTGGGACAAAAAGAAGTTTTAAATCGTTTATCTGTGGTGGCTTAAATGGATGAAAATTTGATTGATTTGCAAATTCAACTGACGGAACAATCCCGTCAGTTGGAAGATTTAAGTCAGGAGGTTATTCGTTTGTCTAAATTGGTTGGTAAATTGGAAAAACAATATACGGCCTTACAAGATTCCATTACTGAAAATCTGGTTAAACCTTTATCGGAAGAGACCCGTCCGCCACACTATTGATTTTTTCCTTGACATCAAATAAAAAATAATGTAGGTTGTTTTTTATGAAAGAAAAAACAATGACATTATTATTCAAAAAAACGGCCGACACAACAAATAAGTTGTTGAAAAATAATGAAAAATCGTGGGGGGGGGTATTGCCAAGATAGCCTTGTCCGGTTGCCCGTTTTAATCGCATGTGTTTGGGATAAAACTCGGCACGTGTTTTTTATGTCAAATTTACAATTAAAAAAATAAGGGAGGTTTTAAATGAAACATTTATCTTTACTGACGGCATTGATGCTTTCATCATCTATGGTTAATGCTCAAAACTGTGAAGGTTGGCAAAGCGCTGCAAACGGAAGAAATTTTAAGGGAGATTGTTATGAAATGATGTGTGATTGTGTGGAAAAAGACGGAGTCGGTTATTGTTGTCCTGTGGGAACATCCACTGAGAACACAGGGGCCAATCACCCCGATTTATGTCCGTGTAAATGCCCCGAAAATCAAACTTGGGATACAACAACGAATGCTTGTTCTTGTTCTTTTGGAACAACACAATACACCAATTATTTGGGTGAGAAAGCCTGTTGTAATACAACAACGCATACCCTTTCCGATATAACAGGTACTCAAAATAAATCGTGTTGTCCGATTGGTCAAACATGGGATGTGGCAACAAATGGTTGTATTTCTTCAAAAGTTTGTACAACTTTATATAAGAATAAAAACAAAATAAATGATGAAAGATATAAAGCAGGGGAATGTTGTGAGCCCGAACAAAAACTGGTAAATGATAGAACAAGTACTTTATTTGAAGGATATAAATCCAAAGAAGAAAGATATGGGTGTTGTTTGGCTGAAAATGTTTATATAAAAACAGATGGTACAACAGGCTGTTGTAACCCCGAAACGCATAGCATTTTGGAAATTGAAGGGGGACAAGCCTGCTGTCCAAAAGATAAACCGCATTGGGATGCAGATTCTCAAACTTGTTTGGCGGCCTGTGGACCGGATACGGAATTTGGAATTGTTTTAATTCTTGACCGTTCGGGCAGTATGCAGAAAAGCTATACAGATGAATGGGGCGACAGGGATAAAAGATATAACGTGGTTGATAAGGCTTTAGCTGAGCTAAAATTTTACACAAATGCATATTCGGCTGTTTTTGAACATGATGCTGGTAAAGCACCATTAAAATGGGGAAAACATTCCAAAAAACAATTTAAGGATGCAATATACAATTATACACTTACACAAAGTGGCGGAACTGGTTTTAATGAAGCTTTTAATGAGATAGAAGGATTTTGTGAGGGCGATCAAAAATTTGTTATTCTTTGGATGACAGATGGTGAAATTAACAAAGACACAAAAAAATTAAAAAATTTGTTAAAAACCAGAAATTGTAGTGCTGTGCTTTATATGGTTTCAAAAAAAGATGAACATAAAGAGAAGTATAGCGCCGATAAATGGGTGAGTTTTAGCAGTTTTTCGGAAAATACAATTACGGAATTTAATCAAACGGTTGATGCCGAAAGATGTTATCGTGAAGGAGAACGAAGTACTCCACAAACAATCGGTCTGCCAAGCTGTCCTTTTGGATATGGTTATTTTAAAGGTCAATGTAATGAATGCGTTGATTATGCCGAATCCTGTCATTTTAAAGAATTGATTTGTATGGATGGCGCCTGTCAAAAGGGAGACAAGTGTTATTTGAAACCCGCGAATGCATTTTGTACAACTGAATCAGGCATTGAAGGCGGTTGGAAATGTGAAGCAAATTATTATAAACAATGGGCTAGAAAGCAGTGTGTACCTTGTCCAAATGGTAAACGTTCACCTGCGGGAAGCTATACACGAAGTCATTGCAAATAAGATAGAAAAATCATCCCCCTTTAAATTTAGGGGGCTGGTTTAATCTTCTTCTTCGTGTTCGGGGGACAATTCTGTATCGGTATGAATCGGTTTTATTTTATCAATTTTGGCACCGGGAAATTGTTTTAAAATGGCGCTGATATCTGGTTGTTTTTTTAAATTATCCAAAACGGCTGCATTTTTTTGCGATTTTTTTTCGGCCTCTGTTGCTTCACCGCCGGATTTTTGAATGTCTAAAATCCAATTTTCACCAGTCAATTCAAATAAAAATTTGCTCAGTTCTGAATTTAAAGTCTTTGGGGCATTTTCGGTCGGGCTGAATTTTAACACCTTATCTTCAATGGCAATTAAACGCATCATCCGTTCAATGTTAAAAGCCAACATCCGTTCGCCTTTTTTGCGTGCCAAGTTGGCCAATTCCGCCAAGTTTTTAAAAGGGGCTGGTGCGCTTTGTTTTATAGTCGGTTGTTGCACAAAGGTTGTGTTTAACTCAGGCTTTTTTTTTTCAACACTTACAGGGGCAGGGCTTGCTTTAATTTCTTGCAACAATTTTTCAGGACTTTGCAAAACATCACAGGCATACGCCACCCGTATCATCAACATTTGTAAAGAACGCAAAGGATAATTTGAAACTTTGACTTCTTCCATTCCCTTGGTCAGCATTTGCCAAAAAGATGTTAAAGTATTCATTGAAATATCTTTGCAAAGTTCTTGAATTCGTTTGGTTTCTTCTTTTGTCCAGCTGGTGTTTGTGTGTTTATTCCCAAATGTTTTTTGACAGGTTAAATCATAGGTTAAATTTAATAAATCCTGTAAAATTTGAATGGGTTCAGCGCCGATTTGATATTGTTGATTCACCATATTAAAGGCGTTTTGGGTGTTTCCTTGTAAAAGCGCTTGGTAAATGTCCATTAAAAAAGTTTTATCGGCCAATCCCAACATTTGGCGCACTTTATCGGCCGAAATTTCATCAGGGATATGAACCAGTGTTTGATCCAATAAAGATAATGAATCACGCACGGAACCTTCGCTGGCGTGGGATAAAATTAAAGCGCTTTCTTGGGGCAGTTCACGTCCTTCTTTTTGGGCGATTTTTTGCAAGTATTCGGCCAACGGTTTTTCTTCAATGCGTTTTAAATCAAAGCGTTGACAACGGGATACAATGGTAACCGGCACTTTGCGAATTTCTGTTGTGGCAAAGATAAACTTGACCCGTTCAGGTGGTTCTTCCAATGTCTTTAACAGGGCGTTAAAGGCTGCTTTACTGAGCATATGAACTTCGTCAATGATGTAAATTTTAAAGCGGGCGGATACAGGATTATATTTTGCCCCTTCAATAATTTCACGGATATTTTCAACACCGGTATTGCTGGCCGCGTCAATTTCAATAACGTCAATATCGGCATCATTGGTGATATCAATACAATGGCGACATTTTCCGCATGGGTTAGGGGTCATATTACCTTTGCCGTCTTCACCGATACAATTCAAGCCTTTGGCGATAATTCGGGCCGAAGTTGTCTTGCCGATACCACGAATACCGGTCAGCAAATATGCCTGAGCCAATTTGTTTTGTTCTATACCGTTTGTGATTGTTTGAACCAAGGCTTCCTGTCCCAACAGATCATCAAAAATTTGCGGACGATATTTTCGTGCTAAAACAGTGGATGTATTGGCCATGGTAATCCTTCTTTAAAAAAAGAGGAAGGAACACGACCTATTTCACTTAAAATGGGCTGCTTCCTTCCGGACCTGACCCGCTGTTCTAAGGCAATATCCATGCCCTTCCGATTGCTATGGTACAATATTTTTATCAAAATGTCAAGAATTTTAAAGACCGATAATCCGATTTGTGATTTGGATATTTTTTTCCTTAACCTGACCGGCGTTTAATTCAATGACAAAACTGACAGGAACAACGGAAGAAATAATTGTTTCGTCAAAAGGTTTGGCGTTTTCATGAATATGACGTATGATACCATTTTTATCCACAAACAGCATATCCAAAGGGATATAGGTATTTTTCATCCACATAGAAATCATTTGCGGTTTTTCAAAAATAAACAACATGCCGTGATTTTGGGGCATACTTTTGCGATACATTAAACCTTTTGCCCGTAAATAAGGTGTATCGGCAATTTCAATATGATAGGCAATTTTATTTGAATCTGTTTGAATGATTAAATCAGATTGATTTTTCCTTGGATAACCGAGATATCCGCATAAAATAATTGTAGCACAAACAAAGATAATTAAAATTATTTTTCGTAATTTCATTGTTTACTCTTTTGAAATAAAACCTGATCAAAATCATAAACAAATTTATTTTGATTGAGTTCATTTTTTAATTTTGAAACATAATTGACATCTTCTGGCATATAAGTCCTAAGGGATTGAATTGTTGTATAAGTCCCTTGTTTTCTTTGCCGATAATTTTGATTGGCCCTTTGATTGCGCCAACCGTCATAGTTGGGCGTTGAATTCATTTCCAATACGTATTTTTGTGTGGCTTCAATCAGGTTTGGATATTTTATAAAATCATAATTTTCTCTGTCCAGCCACCCTTTTTGTCCATAGGGTGAATCCATATTTTCTTTACCCCAATTCGTCTGAACGGCAGATTGTATAATAGCCATAACAGGGGGGATTTCATCTATTTTATAGGTTAAATCAGCAATTTTTGTGGGAATTGTCTTTAAAACAACAGCGTCGTATTTTTCAACTAAATAATCAAAAAATTGTTTTTCTTTTTCACTCCATTCAATACCTTTGTCTGCTTTTCCTTTTAATAAAAAGAATAAATACTGTTCGCCCAAAATTTGTTCATTTTCTTTTAAAATGAGGGCTGTAATCACTTTGGCGTATAATTCCTTTGAACCTTTTTCAGCAAAATCATCCGGCAGTTTTTTTACGAATATGCGTGGAATTTCCCCTTTGGGCGTGTCAAACAATTTTTCTAATTCTTCTGTTGTTTTTGGGGTTATTTCTTTGCCTTCAACTTCGGCTGTTAAAATGGGAAACAATTTTTCAAATTGATCTGTTTGTTGGGCAAAAATAGGCAAGTTAAACAGAATTAAAAAAATAAAAGTGAAAAAAAGTTTCATATTTTCCCTTTCAGCTTTTGTTTTAAAATGGTTTTGAATTGTTTAAAAGGAACAGCTTTTGTTAAAATTAGGCATCCCAAGTAAATTGTGCCAGATATACCGATGATTAAAAATAAAGATATAATTTCTTCAAAGGTGTTTGTCGTGGGGAGTAAGTGTGCTTTTAATTTCTTTAAAAAGTAAATACAAACTCCCATTATTAAGGCTGATTCAATGATTTTAAAAAATCGGGCTTTAAACAGTTTATCAAATGAAAATTCAGGGTGTTTTAAAAGTTTAATCAGATATTGGAAAGTGTTGACCCAAACACTGCATGTTGTGGCCAAAGCGATGCCTGCATATCCCATACTCATTCTGAAAGAACCGATTCCGATGATACCGCTGAATATCAATGCTAAAATTGAATTTAAAATTACCCCGATGACGGCAATTTTAACAGGGGTTGTGGTATCGCCCCGTGCATAAAAGAAAGGTGAAAATGTTTTGGTGGTCATATACGCCGGTAATCCAAGGGCAAAAATCATCAAAGCCCGTGCGGTATGATGTGTATCGTTTGGGGTAAATACGCCATGTTGAAATAATGTAGCGACAATCGGTTGGGCCAACATAACCATGCCGATGCACGAGGCAATAGACATAATCAAAGAAACTTCTAATCCTCGGTTCAAATGGGTGTTGGCTTGTTGAATTTCGCCTGTTTTAACGTGTTTTGATAAAACGGGCAATAGGGCTGTCCCGATGGCAACACCGATTATGCCGATGGGCAATTGAAAGACATGGTGGGCATAGTTTAACCATGAAATAGCACCGGCACCAACAAAGGATACAAAGAAAGTATCCAAAAACAAATTGATTTGATAAACACCGGAACCAATCACACCCGGGGCCATTTTCTTTAACAATGTTTTTACGCCTTTTGTCAGGTGGAATAGGGCGCTTACAGGCCCTTGTAATCCAAATAAAAAGCCGGCTTTTTTGATATGCCATAACAAAAACAATAATTCAAAAATACCGGCACTGACCACACCGCAGGATAATGCATAAGCCGGTGCATAAGGCCCATGAAACAAAGGGCTTAAACAAACCAAAAAGAAAATCATGGTTAAATTCAAAATAACGGGCGCAAAGGCCGCAGCCCAAAATTTACCGACTGAATTTAAAACGCCTGATAATAATGAAACCAAAGATACAAACAATAAAAACGGAAAAGTAATTCGGCTGAGAGATGTGGCCAATTCCAATTTGCCCGAAATTTCATCAAAGCCGGGGGCTAATACAAAGGTCATAGCCGGCATGATGACTTCTATAATCAATGTAAAAATCAACAATATATAGAATAAAAAGCTGAAAGCAGATCGGGCAAAATCTTTGGCTTGTTGTTCTCCTTTTTTGTGTAATTCACCCGTGAATAAAGGCACAAAGGCAACATTTAATGTGCCTTCGGCAAATAAACTGCGGAATAAATTGGGAAAACGCCAGGCCACAAAAAAAGCATCTGCCATCATGCTGGCCCCCAAAAAACGGGCCATCAAAATATCACGGATAAAGCCGACAACACGGCTGATTGCTGTACATCCACCCACGGTGGCAATTGATTTTAATAAAGACATAAGATTATTTTAAAATAATTTATTTTCTTTTACAAGTATTTTTTTGAAAAACTAAAACACGAATGATTTTACCGTAATCTTTATATTGTTTTAAAAATTTCCAATTTTGTTCTTTAAATAATTTACAGACCGCCCCTTTTTGACCTTTGCCGATTTCCAAAAATAAAACAGGGATTTTTGTTTTTTGGCTTAAAATCCGATAATAATCCAAACCGTTTTTTCCGCCGTCCAAAGCCCCTCTTGGGTCATACAGGCGAACGGCTTTATCCAGCTTTTCAATATCGTCTGTCGGGATATACGGGGGATTTGAAACGGCAAAGTCAAACGAATCGTTTATTTGTCGCATATCCTTTTTTAAAAACTGGGCTTTTATGTTGTTTTTTTGGGCGTTTTTTTGGGCGATATTTAACGCTTTTTGCGAAATGTCAATACCGGTTCCTTTGGCTCTTTTATATTCGCCCAGTAAAGAAATCAACAAACAGCCACTGCCTGTGCCGATATCTAAAATAGAATAGGGGGCGTTTTTATCGGGGAAAAAATCCAATACCGCCTGAATCAATGTTTCAGAATCAGCCCGTGGATCCAAGACGTCCTTTGTGGTAATAAAGTCATATTTCCAAAAGCTTTTTTGTTTTAAGATTTTACTTAAAGGTTCCCCCTTTTGTCTGCGTTTAATAATGGCATTTATTTTTTTTGTGTCTGTTGTTTGATCTAAAATCCACCGGGCTTCCAAAAAGGGGGCTTCGGAAAAATCTTTTAATTTTTTTGCTAATTCACATGGCGTCATCTTAACCTTCGGATAAACGTTGCATTTGGTCTTCGGTAATCAAAGCCTCAATGAAATCATCCAAACCTTCGCCATTTAAAACTTGGGGTAATTGATAGACGGTTTTATTGATACGGTGATCTGTGACCCGTCCTTGCGGATAGTTATAAGTTCTGATACGTTCGGAACGATCCCCGGAACCCACTTGACTTTTACGATTATCAGAACGTTCTTTGTCGGCTTTTTGTCTTTCCATATCGTAAAGGGCAGTTCTTAAACGCACCAAAGCTTTTTCTTTATTTTTAAATTGGGAACGCTCTTCTTGACATTCAACGGCAATGCCGGTTGGTTTGTGAACAATGCGAATGGCTGAATCAGTTTTGTTGACGTGTTGGCCACCGGCCCCTGAGGCACGGCAGGTGGTGATTTCCAAATCAGCTTCATTGATTTGAACATCCACTTCTTTGGCCTCCGGTAAAACGGCAACTGTTGCGGCTGAGGTATGTACACGGCCGGAAGTTTCCGTTTCGGGAACACGTTGAACACGATGAACACCGGATTCATATTTTAATTTGGCAAAAACAGCATTACCGCTGATTTGGGCAACAGCTTCTTTATAACCGTTTAATCCTGTTTCGTTTAACGATAGAACTTCAAAGCGCCATTTTTTTAAAGCGGCATAGCGTTCATACATTCGGAATAATTCAGCCCCGAACAAAGCGGCCTCTTCACCGCCGGTACCGGCCCGAATTTCCAAAATAACATTTCGGTCATCGGCTTCGTCTTTTGGCAATAACAAAACCTTGATTTCATGTTCCATTTTGGGTAATTGTTCTTTTAATTGATAGAATTCTTCGTTGGCCATTTGTTTTAATTCGGGATCCATTTCAGGATCGTTCATCATTTCTTCATTATCTTTCATTTGTTTTTGGGCATTCAGATAATCTTTGGCTACACGGACAATATCTTCAATAGAACTCAATTCCTTTGATAAATTGATAAAATCTTCACGATTTTGTTCTTGCGTCAACATTTGCGTCAATTCTTCATGACGCACTAAAATAGATTCAAGTTTTTCTTGTAAATTCATAATATATCTCCTTTAACTGATTGATTTATTTTAAGATCTTTGTTTTGTTTGTTTAAACAATAACGCTAATCTTTTGTCAATCCGATTAAAGGGGTGTTGTCTTCTTTTTTGAATGTTTTATTGCGCATGCCATCAATGTATAAATCAAGCACACCGCCACGTCCTGTGCTAAGGGTTAAATGTTTTAAATCAACTTTGGGAATATAGTGTTCATTTTTAATAAAGGTTTTATCCAATAAAACTTTGTTTGTTCTGGAATCTTTAATGGACACCCACACACGATCAATGGCGACAAAAGCCACCGGGGCCGTATAAACATCAACGGATACTTCTTCAATTTCTTTTTGGGCTTTTTCTGAAACAGTTGTGTTTTTTTCTTCTGTTGTATCTTCTATAACTGTTTCCACATCGGTTGGTTGAGAAATTGAAACTTGTTTTTCTTCAATTTGTGGCAAACTTTCTTCAATTAAAGTTTGTGGGGAATATGTTTTGGCAATTAAATACCAAATCACATAAAAAGCAATAAATAAGCCTGTAACGATGGCCAATGTTTTTTTACTTGGTAAAGCCATTTTCTTTTCAATGACCAACATATCCATTGGCTCTTCCTTTGTATCGGAAGTTTCCTGATAAAATAATTGCAAGATTTCTTCTGTATCCAGTTTTAAAAACTGGGCATAGGTACGTAAAAATCCAACCGTATAGGCACGGGCCGGAAAAACATAGTAATGACCTTTTTCCAAAGCTTCAATATAAATCGGTTTGATACATAGGCTTGATGAGATATCTTCAATTTCCAGATGTTTTTTTCTTCGGGCGTTTGCCAAGACATCCCCCAATATCTGATCCTTTGGAATTTCGTTTTCCTTATTGGGCGTTTTTGTCAATTCAGCCATATCCAGATGAACCAATGTTTCTTTTTTCTTTCTAGGCATATTTTATCCTTTTTTTGCAAGTTTTACCCTATATTATATTGTTTTTTATTCAATTGTCCAGTTTTATTTTGAAAATAAAACAAAAAAGACAATTAAAGCCGCCGTTCCCAATGCCGGACCGTAGGCCCCTTTTTTTTGAACGGGCAAAATTGAAAACAAAATAAATAGGAAAAACGACAAGATTAAACAGATATTTAAACCAATCATTCCCAACCAAGCCCCCAATGCCGTCATCATTTTTACATCACCGGCGCCCAATTCTTTATGCTTGGCTTTGGCTAATGCTAAAACGGATAAGATGGAAACGGCGTATCCACAAACAGCCCCTGTCAAAGCAAAAGAAATGTCTTGTACATTGACGGACAGGTGAAATGCAAAGCCCAATAACAACAGGGGAAGTGTAAAAAAGTCCGGTAACAGATAGTATTGAGCATCAATAACCGTGCATACATTTAAAGACCAAATTAAAACGGCGGCAAAAATATGCATTGATTCGGGCAAAATAAAATAACTTAAAGCAAATAATCCACCGTTGGTTATGGCCCAAAAAACAGCCCATAGGTAAAGCTTTTTCCATAATTGGCGCAGAAAAAATCCTCTGGCCGGATCATAAACAGTCGGGAAACGGGGACGATGAAACAGATTCAATAAAAGATTGCCGGGGTCGGCCGGAATAATTTTACCGAAACGTCCCGCTATAAAGGGGATAAAAAAGCCACTGATAATACCGCAAAGTATATACAAAATCATATAAAAACTCCTTGTCTTAGTTTTGAGTATACATAAAAACAGATATGTTGCAATAAAATTCTTTCTTTTTTTTGAAAAAAAGTTTATACTAGACACCGTAAAGGAGAATAAAAATGATTCGTGATGAAATTAAAAAACAGCTTGTAGAAGCAATGAAAAGCCAAAATAAAGATAAAGTTGCCACTTTGCGTTTGATAAATTCGGCCATTAAGGACCGTGATATTGCCGACAGAAGTAAAGGCAACTATGACGGTATTGATGAAGCCGGTGTTTTGTCTTTGTTGCAAAGTATGATTAAACAACGCCGTGAAAGCATTGAAATCTATAAAAAGGGAAATCGTGAAGATTTGGTTGCCCATGAACAAGGTGAAATTGATGTGATTCAATCGTTTTTGCCCAAACAAATGGATGCCGAAGAAATGAAACAGGCCATTCAACAGGTCATCGCTCAAACCGGTGCGACAAGCATTAAAGACATGGGTAAAGTGATGGGGGCTTTGCGTGGTCAATATGCGGGCCAAATGGATTTTGGTGTGGCCTCGGGTATCATTAAACAAATGTTGGCGGGATAAATGTTTTTTGGCCCTGAATTTTTGGATTTATTGCGTGAAAAAATAACGCTGTCTGATTTGATTGCCAGACGGGTGAAATTGACACGCAAAGGTCGTGAATCTTTGGGGCTTTGTCCTTTTCATAAAGAAAAAACACCGTCTTTTACCGTCAATGACGAAAAAGGTTTTTATCATTGTTTCGGATGTGGGGCGCATGGGGATGTCATTCGCTTTTTAACGGATTGTGAAAAGATGCCCTTTGTGGAAGCCGTTGAAATGTTGGCGCAAATGTCCAGTGTGCCTTTGCCCAAAAATGATGAGAAAGAGCAGGCGCGTCAACGTCATCAATCTTCTTTGGCGGATATTATGGAAATTGCTTGTCAGTATTTTCAAAGCCAATTAAAAACGCCAGCCGGTCAAAAGGCGTGCGATTATTTAAAGGGCAGGGGATTGACAGGTCAAACGGCAAAGACCTTTCGTTTGGGGTATGCTCCAACGGGCAGTGGTCTTTTGCATGAATTAAAAGCAAAAGGTTGCGATTTAAAGGTTGCGCAAAAGCTGGGTTTGTTGGCTTTTAATCAAACACGTCAGCAATTTTATGATTATTTTTATGATCGTGTGATGTTTCCGATTTTTGACCGCAAAAAACGTGTGATAGGTTTCAGCGGTCGTATGTTGGAAAAAGGCGAACCCAAGTATTTGAATTCACCCGAAACGGACTTGTTTCATAAAGGGGAACAATTATTTGGTCTGCCTTTTGCCATTGAAACGATTCGTATGAAAAACGAAGCTATCGTGGTGGAAGGAAATATGGATGTGATATCCTTGCATCAACATGGATGGAATCAAACGGTGGCGCCTTTGGGAACGGCTTTTACGGAAAAACAGGTTCAGCTTTTGTGGAAATTATGTGATGAACCGATTATGTGTTTTGATGGTGATTCGGCCGGTCAAAGGGCCATGATTCGGGCCATGAATCGTGCTTTGCCGTTGTTGGTTCCCGGTAAATCGTTAAGGTTTGCGGTTTTGCCGTCGGGGATGGATCCCGATGATATGATGCGTCAAAAATCCGATAAGATATGGAAAAATCTGATTCAAAATGCCCAAAGTTTTATTGATGTTTTTTGGGCGGATTTGTTGGCAAGCCACCTTCATTCAACCCCTGAACAACGGGCAAAACTACAAACGGATGCGTTGGAAAAAATTAAATTGATTCAAAATCAGGAAATACGGCGCTTATATGAAAGCGAAATTAAACAGCGATTAAAAAAATTATTCTATCGTGGGGCGAAAAAAAATGTCAATATTCAATTGCAATTACCCCAAGAAGACCTGTTTTTGTTGGCGTCATTGTATGCTTATCCCAATGAATTGGCCGTCTTTTCGGAAAATTTAAGTTCTTTAAATTATTTTTCGGGAATTCGTGAAACGGCCCTTTTTAACGGTTGGATGGATGCGGTTTTGGAAGGAAAAGATTTGCCTATGCCGGAAACCGAAAAAAAATTGATGATGCAAATTGATAAAATAAAATCCACCAAAACACCCGAAATGGTTACCCAAGAGGTGGATCGTTGGCTGTGTGGCAAACAATTAAATCGTTTGAAAGAAGAATTTGCCCAAAAACAGGCCGAATATTTTAAAACCGAAAATCCGGCCATAAAAGAAGAAATTGAACTTTTAAGATGTGAAATTGAAAACTTTTCCCAGATGCAGGATGAATAACTCAGCCC
Source organism: Alphaproteobacteria bacterium (assembly GCA_015062245.1). Taxonomy (GTDB): domain Bacteria; phylum Pseudomonadota; class Alphaproteobacteria; order CAAHEQ01; family UBA3637; genus UBA3637. The sequence goes on along the minus strand of SUVA01000005.1, from coordinate 32,401 downwards.
CGAATATTCGGGGCTGAGGGTTAAAAAAACGAGAACTCTACCGACAAAAGGCGTAGAGGTCGACGTAGCGACCACTGTAGTAGACGAAACCAGTACCGAGGTACACACGACGCGCGCGGCCGGAACTTTCCTTGCTGTTATCCGCTAGCCAGAGATTACCGGAGGTTCCAAGCTTGTTATAGAGTTCTGTCGTTGTCGCTGAACAATCGCTGTCTGATCCGCCATTGCAAATACAAGGTTTCGTTGCGTAATCTGAGTGTGTCTTATCAAAATAACACCGTGTATTCGTGCCACTGTCCGCTATCCCTAAATCAGACATCGTCACCATTTGTTTGCCATGGGCTTGACACAGATTGGACGCACTCCACCAGTTCATCTCACCACCCTTATACACCGTCAAATCCCCTTTGGGAAGGGTTAAGGTATATTCTGTCAACGACTCCTTAGCCGTACACGTTCCCGTCCCCGGATTCGTAAAACTACCATCACTGAACTTGCAGTATTCCTCTTCACCACAATCTGAATTACTGCTACATTCCCCACTTGGTTCGGTGCAGGCGTATGTTGAGGTATCAGTCCCCTGCGTACAATACGTCCCTTCGGCACAGCATTGTGTTCCGCACTTTAACAAGCCGTTTGAACACTTACATTGACCATGGAAACACGTCAAACCGTCTTCGCATGTCACATCCGCACAGGCGGGATCTGGTCCTGTCGGGCTATTCTTTCCCTCTTCGTCATTGGTCGCCAGGTTTTTGTAATAGGTGATGGTGGCGTTGCCTGATTCATCACAATCAACATTACGCACCATACCGCCTTTGGCATTTTTCATTTGTGTGCAAACATCAAAACCGATACCTGCCACTGTCAATTTAAATTGGGTGCCGTTATCGGTAAGAGTGGTTGTATATCCTGAGTTGGCAAAATCGGTGATTGATGTGGGTAATTTTCCATCATTGGTCATGGCAAAAGCCGACACCGTTGTTGCCATCATGGAAGCTTTATGTAAGGCCTCATTCGCTTTGTGTTTTTCCACCGCTTTGGAATAGGCGGATATACCGCCCACGGATAAGACGCCGATAATCGCCAACACGCCCAGCATTTCAACCATACTGCGCCCACGTTGGCTTCTTTTATAATTTTTGTTTGTTTTATTCATAATTTTCTCCTTGTCAAAAAAATAAAACCACCCTGTTTTAAGGTGGTCGGAGAGTTCAAAAATCAAGCATCACCATGATCCCTGTGGTCTTTAGGGTTTTCCCTTGAACATACACCAAAGGCTCCCCGACCGATGTCGGGAAATAAAGAGTGAGCAAGTCTTTGTTAAGATTTTTTATATATACTTTCCGATGAAAGAATATATTGCTCACTCGTGATGCTTTGAGCTTTTGAAGGCCCTCGGACTCAACCTTTTCAGGTTTTCCGTGGATATAAAGTTTTTTTATATCCGTTTTAAGGGTAAAATATTTTTTTTAAAATTGCAAGCAAAATAAAACTTAAAGGGATATATTATTCTATTCTAAACTTGTCGCTTAATTTTTTACAAAAAAATTCCCATCAAAGAGGGAATCAAAAAATGGTGGATGTGGCAAGACTCGAACTTGCGACCTTTACGATGTCAACGTAACGCTCTAACCACCTGAGCTACACGTCCAATATTTTTCATTATACAGCATTCATCCTTAAAAATCAAGCATTTTTTTATTTTTTTTCTTCTCTTTATATATCGGATATTTTGACATGAAAAATACTCCAAAATACTCAAAAATACCCCAAAATCACCCTCAAATGTTGAACCAATGTTGAACCGAGGGATTGTATTTCATCAACTTTATGCATTTTGAAAATCGCTTGACTTACGCTCTAAAAAAGTGTATAAGATGAGCAGAATGCAATAGGAGCTGAAAATGTTTTTTTTAACAGATTTTTCTTTACTTAAAGAACTCCCAACTTGGCAGTTATCGCAAATAAAGTTGGAATATCCTAGATGCACCCCAAAAAACATAAAATAAAGAGATAGAACTGCTTTTTTCTTATATACTACGCCGCATGAAAGGCGGATTTGTATATGAAAAAAGTTATTGTTTTTAACCAACACAATCTTGATTCGTTGCCTATACCAGAAAAGGGCAGAATGTTTTATTTTGATTCAAAAGAATCAAAATTATACCTACAAATTACTTGTGCAGGAACAAAAACCTTTTACCTGTTATCTCGGATTGGGAAAAATGTTGAACGAATTAAAATTGGCAGATACCCAGACCTGAAAGTTGAAAAAGCAAGAGATTTGGCAAAATTGTTAAAGGCACAAATTGCCCAAGGCTTAAATCCTGTTAAAATCAAGAAAGAGCACAAACAGGAACTGACATTTCAACAACTCTATATAGAGTTCTTGGAAAAGTATTCCAAACAGCACAGAAGATGCTGGAAAAATGACAAGTGTGTTGTTGAAAAACACTGCCAATGTTTATTCCATAAAAAAGTTTCAGAAATCACACCAAGTGTGGTAAATGAACTGATCCAAAAACTTTCCACCCAAAGTTATAACACAGCAAATGCTGTCTTGGAAAGAATTAGGGTCATTTTTAACAGGGGAATTGAATGGGGCTTATATAAAGGGGAAAATCCAGCAAAAGGGATCAAATCTTTCCCCAAAGTTAAAAGAGATAGATTTTTACGCCCAGATGAAATAAAGGACTTCTTGACACTATTGGGTCAGGAAAAGCAGGAATTACAAGATTTGATACATCTTCTTCTTTTTACAAGTGCAAGAAAAGGTAATGTTCTGTCAATGGAATGGTCTGAAATTGACTTTAATTTGAAACTTTGGACTATTCCTGCTTCAAAATCAAAAAATAAATCGGACATGGTTATTCCCTTGATGGATAAAGCGATCCAGATTCTGAAAAGACGGAAGGAAAGCAACAACACTATTTATGTTTTCCCCTCTGAAAAGGGGAGTCAATCGGGTCATTTAACCGATTTTAAGAAATCGTGGTCTTCTTTCAGAGAAAAGTGGTTCAGATTTAGAGAGGAAAAATACCATCTCCCCCAAAAACTTTCCAAGTCAGACATAAAAGTTCATGACTTACGACGGACAGGAGCTAGTTATCAAGCATTGTGTGGCTCATCTTTGCTTATCATTGGGAAGAGTTTAGGACATCAATCAACAAAAGCAACTGAAATTTATGCAAAATTACAAGTTGAACCAGTTAAACAATCTATGGAAAAGGCGATGAACCTTATTTCCGAACAAATGAAAGGATAATACTATGGAACTTTTAACAACACAACAAGCATCAGAGTTTTTGGGCATTCCTGCTCAAACCCTTGTAAATTGGAGATTTAACCAACGATATCCTCTTCCGTTTGTTAAAATCGGCAAACTTGTTAGATACAGGAAATCCGATTTGGTTGAGTTTATTTCACAGCATTTGGTCTGTATGCCTGTTTAAACGAGATACCACCCTAAAAGTGGTTATCCCCTCACGGGGAGCAATGGTGCTGCTTACCATGGAAAAAAGCAGGGTTGAAAGGTTAGCAACCAAAAGATCTGACCGATAGTCAAAAAAGAAAGGAAAATGATAATGACAATTAAAAAACTTCATTTTTTAACGATGTGTGGAACTCATAAGAAGGTTGAGGATGTCCTCAATCAGATATGTGGAAGAGATGGGACGATTGATTTTAATAAAATTGTTCCTATGCCCAAGGAATTGCATCAGGTTAGGGATTGCTCTGTTCTGAAACGAGATATGAAATTGTGGGAACGAGGACAGATCTCTGTTTTAAATAGGAATGAGCAACAGGCCTTGAAAAGAAAGTTCCATGGTCCTGATAGAAGTTTTACGCATTACAAAAATGCCTATCAGGCCGTTCGTTGTATGGACAAATACGGTTATTTCAGAGCAAAGGACTGGGCAAAAGATAAGTGGGGGATTGGGGATGCCTATGTTGAAAGTAGTGAAGTAAAATGGCAAGGCAGAAGAAATTGCCAAATCTCTTTTCTTGCTACGCCAACAAATGGATTGTCCAATATTGTGGATTTGCTACAAAAAAGTTTTCCCAAAGTAAAATTTAGTTGGGGTTGGGATATTTCTGGCGAAGAAATTCTTGCCTGATCATCCATGTTGTTTTGGTTGGATCAACTAAAAAATCCAACCAATTTCAATCACAATTTTGTAAATGAAAAAGTGTAAAGGACACCAGAGAATAAATATCTCTAAACCAATCAAGGAGCAAAAAATGAGTAGAAGCAAATCCGAACTATCAACCACTGAACGTATGTTGCTAACATTTATCAAGTTCAAAACAAACAACAATCATCAATTTTATATGGGGAATGATGCTATTGCTTTGGGAATTGGGATTCAACCGACTACCGTTAAATCTATTGTCAATAGATTGGTTCGTGAGGGATATTTAATCAAAACAACAGATAATAAGAAAAAAAGGTATCTTTCTTTGTCTGGAAAGGAGTTTATCCCCATTACAGGTAATATGGCAGATGTTGATAAAAAAATTGCCAAACAAGGGCAAGAAAATGCTCAAAGATGGGCAGATTATTATGAAATGGAAAACAAAGGTCTTAAAAAAGAAAATGAACAATTGACCGCAGAAAATCTAAATTTGAGCAAGGTATTGAGAGGACTTCGCAAAGAAACATATGGAAAGGTAATTCCTCTACTTATTCAATCAGAAATACGAATTGCCTGTTTGGAACAACTTTTTTTGAACAATGGATGTTCCAAAGAAAAATTAGAGCAACTTATTAGGGAAAATAACTACTATGATTTCTCAATTGTTGATTTTTTGAAATCTGATTTACAAGAGCATTTAACCCAAGAAGAATTAGAGGATTTAGTTAAACCAACCTCCTATGCCTATAAAATACAAACAATTATCAAATCCCCAAAATCAAGTGGTGTCGTATAACACCAGTTATTTAGGGGTGGTGTCGTATAACACCGCTAAAAGTGGGTTTGGTGTTGTATAACACCGTTGGGTGATTTCGTATAATACCTATGATGGAGGTATATAACACCACTAGTGGTGTCGTATAACACCGCCTTAAATTTAGAAACGCTATATATATCAAGGGCTATCAGGGCGTTTTTTGTTGCTATAATAGAATTATAATATAATTAAAAAAGAATCTATTATAATAGACCTTTTTTTCCTTCTTATTGATAATAGGAATTGATCAGCTCCAAGGAAAAGATCAATTGGTTTTAATTAAAAAGAAGAAATTGATCTGTCTCTAAAAAAGGGCCATTGATTTCATTAAAAAAGAAGTCCCCTATTGATCAAAAAAGCCAAAAAAAGCCCGAAAATCAAAAACGGGGGAATGGAGGGATTTACCAATTGGTGGGTGTTGTTTTCCCATTTTGCTTCTGGTTGGTGTTTTATTTGTCATTAAATGGGTCTTTTGCTAATAAATACCATTTGGAGATGTTTTGCTCCCTTTTGGTTGATTGATAACCTCATCGTGCTGGTGGGGTTATTTTTATTGGTTTAAAAACTTCTGTGAATTAAACAATAAATACTTTTGTAAAAATAACTAAAAAGGAGTTCAAATGTTTTTAATGACTTATAATCCAAATCCCACCAAGATGGAACTTGATCTTTTAATGAATCTCCCCCTCATCATGGAATATAAAGATCTAATTTATTCCTCTTATCTACTTTACAATATTGAGACAGGATGCAGTTATGTCGGCAAGGATGGTGTCAGAGACCGCTTTGACCTTCGTTTAGGGGAACTGATGAACCTTTGGGAACAAGAAGATACCCCATGGCACTTTTATGACCGTAGCAGGCAAGAAATTTTTACTTTTAAGATCATTGAACAAAAGATAGGGGAATACTTATGCTTTGGCTGGGGTTTACAAGACCAGAAAGCGTGTGTCTATACAATTACTGATACCGTCCCTTATGAAGCATCCTATACCACACAGGCCATCATACAAAATGCCAAGAAACCGCCAGAAATAAAAGGACTACCCAAAATGACCTACCAGTTGGCGAGTGTGTATTCTGGATGGGATTTTGTGAAGTCATTACTGACCCAAAGACCTGTTAAAGATGTTTTTTATGAAAGAATTGCCCAAGACCCTTACGCTTTAAGCTGGTGCAAAAATGGTACATACCTTTACCCCACCGACAAAAATCCCCACGGTTTCTATGCCAAAAAGTTTGTGTAGGGTTGTTTAATGTGTATCTGTGCCAATATGTTTTTATGCTGACAATATTTTTTGACAAGATTTGGAATTTATGGTATAATATAATCCATAAAGGAGGTTCTAATGGATCGCAAGAAGTTAGCAAAACAAACTGCAAAGACATTATTGTCTCTTTCTTTATTAGCAATGTATGCCACAAAATATGGTTTTGATTTTTCGGCTGATATGTCCAAAACAATTTTGGGTGCTGCAACTAATATGACGGATTATTTTTTTGATAATAAAATTCCCAAATTAGGTATTGGAGATGAACTGATGAATAAAACCATCTCTGTGGCTGATTGGGGATTTGATAAAACAATTCAAATTCAAAAAGCACTTAAAGAACGTTGTAAATAATAAAATTATCTACTCATTCCTTTTAGGGTCATCACAGGAGATGGAGCTGTTGATTGTTTTTGCTCCGAGTGTGATTGAAGACCAGCACCTTCTTTACTTTGTTGAGATAAAAAGCATCTTAAACCACCAAAATTTTCCTTTTTTTGGGGCGAATCAATAAATCCCTTTACTTTTGATGCATCAAAATTGAAAGCGTCTGACACATCTTTTGAAAGGTGCATTTGAGATACTGTTTGTTCAAAATCTTTGGAATCTCTACATTCACTTGGATTGTTTCTCGTTTGAACTTTTTGAATTTCACCCCCATACTGATCAATCGCAAGTAGAGTTTCTGATGATTTTTGATCAAAAAAACAGAGGGTTTTATGTCCAGTTTTAAATGTCTGTTCTCTTATGCCTATTCCCCCATCTTTGGGAGTATAAATCCTTAATTCACGTTCGGGGTGTTTAAATGTGGATAATTTCCCATCATTCATATTATGGGTTTCATGCTGTATAGGCATTTTACCATCTGGTAAGAAAAACTTTCCACAATAAGAGTTTGCTATTGTTTGTGCTGAAAAATATTCTGGGTCTATATTGACACCTAATCTTTTAACATAGGTATCCCTAATTTCTTCAAAGCTCTTATCTGAAACTTTTCCTTCATGGATTGCTCCAAAAGATGCGATCAATGCTTGATGGTTATATATAGTTGCGTAATGGCCAGCTCCCCCAGTTCCTTCAAAACCTTGCTTTGTTGCGTTATCTTTCCCTGTCAATCCATGGTTCAGTGCATCTAATTCTTGTAATCTATTGATAATAAAGTTTTGTTCTGGTGTAAAATTGCTATATTCATGTAATCCTTGTTGGAATTGTTCTTCATGACATAATTCATGAGCTAGCGATCTTACCCATCCCTGAAAAACTTTTTCATCATTTGCATCTTTATCTCTCTTGAATAGAACAATATCTCCATTATCACAGTGAACAGCCCCCGACGGAGGTAAACCAATTTGTTGGGCATCTTGAATTTTAATTGTAAGCTGATGGCTTTCTGGTAAATCCTCATTTCTTTTTAAACCCGAAATAATTTTTGCACCCCATTCAGATTTTGCCACATTTTCCATCAAAGAGTGAAGTAAAGCAATGTCTGATTCCGATCCTGAATAATTAAAATAAGCGGGATCGTTGATACGTTGGAGTGCTATTTCTTGTTCCTCAGTCATTGCTGTCCTTTCATGTTAAAAAGTCTATAAAAAGACTTTATGAAAGTCAAGTATAACTTGACTAAAATAAGTTTTTCTTGTAGATTCAGTGGTATTGATTTATAAAAGGATCTAAAAAAATGATAGTTCTTCCTGCTAAAAAAAAGATATTACCACAAAAAAAATCGTATGCTATTGACGCATCAGAATTGACATTACCTCAAACTGAAATGTTGTGTATGGTTGATTTTTTAGTAATAATTTTTTGTAGAGAATTATTTTGGAAAATTGTCCACAGGTTTGATGATTTAATTGGGCGATTAAACCAAAACATACAGCGTTATCTTCCACAAAGTTATGATGACAGGGGAGAATGGATTGAGTATATACAAAGTGCAATATGTTGGTTATCATCTCCTTTAACCCCAAAATGGAAGATAAAATTCTATCAAGAAAGTATAGAAGAGACAATTTTATCGTTTAAGAAGGATTTGGAAGAATTAGATCCTAAACGGGGAAAATACCAAGTTTTAATGTTGGAAACATTGATGACCTTACATTATTGTGATTCCACTTGGGGAATAAAAGTATATCCTTTTAACTGGGGAAAATGGTTTACAACCAGATTAAAAAATGTTGCAGATAAGCACCAAATTGAATATAAAGGAATTGACAATTTATCCTTGTTAGATGCTCTGTTTCGGTCAATTAACAAAGAAAATTGCCGAGATATAATGGATGCTATTGTTGGTCGTTATACAAATAAGGCAAGTTATGAACGAACAAGTTTTAACAAAAAAACAACCATTACGGATAAAATTAAAAAGGCGTTAGATTTTATGCAATTGGTAGAACCTCTTGCTTTATCTAACCTTAAAAGACGATACAGAACTTTGGCAAAAAAATACCATCCAGATATTAGCAAACAAAATGCGAAAATGTTCCAACAACTCACTGAAAATTATGAAATATTGGTTCAGTATCTGAAAAACAAATAAGGACATTTGTTTCAAGGATTGGAAAATTATACCGTTGTGACAGTTGATAAAGTTCCATCTAATTTATATTTTTCAACCTTTTCTTTCAGACCATTTTTATAAAAGATTTTCTCCCGAATATGTCCCATCATATAAGATTCTTCTATTTCTTTTAATCCATCTTTATAGGTTATTTGACGAGAAAGAGTTCCATCACTACGATATTCCTTCCAAACACCAACCTCTTTACCGTTTTTATAAGTTCCCTCTCTTTCTAATGATCCATCTAAAATACTGTATGACTGGAATAATCCATCTTTTTTATAATTCCTTTCTTCGGCCTTTATCCATAATTTGCCGTTATGATAAGATTCACGCATTCTTTTACCATCAGGGTATAAAATTGTTTTAGATCCCAATTCTCCACGAGGATAAAATTCGTAAACATCCAAATCGTTTTCTTTATATTCTTTGGAAAACAATTTCCCATTTTTATAACGTTCTTGTAATACGGGCAAATTATTTTCATATACATTTTTACCAACCAATTCTCCTGTAATGGAATATGTTTCCTCTAATACCTTTTGCCCATTATCGCTATATTCAATTTTCAATTGTAATTGTCCATTTGGATGGTATTTTTTTGTTGGAATATGAAAACCATTTTTGGCAATACCTTCTTCCCATACACTTCCATCAGTTCTTTTTAACTGATAAGCTCCATCTTTCGGACGCTTGGGCAATTCTGATACTTCCAAATCTTTATCAAAATATTCAATTTTTTCTGGTAATCCATTCCTATAAGAAGTTTTATACATTGGTTTCTTATCTACATAGTATATCCAGTTATCAATAACCCCCTGATTATAGGTTATTTCATCCCTTACATCCCCATTGGGATTATACATTTTTATAATTCCATCCTTTAATCCGTTTTTATAATCCCCCTCTTCAAATAACTTTCCGCTAGTATATGTCTGGTAATGTCCATTCTTTTTATAGTTTTGTTCTGTATATTTTTCAAATAATTGACCTTTTAAATAAGATTCCACTACTTTTTTACCATCAGATGATAAAACTTCCTTTGATTTCAATTGTTCATGATCATATGCTTCTTTGATTTCTAGCTCATTTTCTTTATATTCTTTGGACTCTAAAACACCATCTGTATTATAGCGTTCTTCTAAAATAAGGCAATTATTTTGATACACTCTTTTCCCTGATAATTTTCCATTAGAATGGTATGTTTCCTCTGTTTCAATTTCTTCATGTTCTTTATATACTGTTTTCTTATCTAAATTCCCATTTATATAAAATTTTTCAACACCAATCTTCAAACCATTTTGATAAGTTGCTTCATGAGCCAATTGTCCCTCTTTATTATAGTGTTGGGAAAGCCCATTACTTATCCCATTTACATCTCTAACTTCTTTATATTCTAACTGTCCATTGGGATAATAACTTTCAATTTCCTGTGTTCCATCTTCTTTATGATTTGTTTTGCGTATAACTACATGCATCTCATTATAAAATAAGGATAAACCAGTGGGTTTTCCATCTTTATAAACTGTTTCAGATTTGATACTTCCATCAGGATAATAAGTTATTTGTTTATCCTGTTTTTGATTCTTATCATCAACAAAATATTCCCGTTCAATGGTTTTACCATCTTTGTGATATTCTACTTTTTTCTCCATATAAACCTCCTATCTATTAGTATTTTCAATGCTATACCATATATTTTTCAGAAAATCAAGAATACAGTTGTAATCCATTGAAAAATTTGCTATTCTTGCAAGAAAAAGGAGAATATTATGGCATTATCTTGGCAAAAATCGGAAGAATTAATTGCGAAAAAGCATCAAGCTTTTGCGGAATGTTTGAAACGGGACAAGCAATTTTTAGAATTAGTTAAAAATGAGGATTTAAAGGGAGTTCAAGCACTTTATCCTGATGCAACATCATTGTTAAAGTATGCCAATGTATCTGGCCCAGTAATGCCTTATCGGGACAGTTTTTTAGCAACCCTATGTAGAGAATCATCTCCTGAATTCATTTCCTCCTTCTTTGAAGCTTATTTTCCAGAATTTACTGATGAAACATTGGCATTAAAGGAAAAATTTTTACAAGGAAAAACAAGAGAAGGACAACAGCTTGATTATCACTGGTTTTCAAAATATTTAAGCCCTGCTTTGACATCCAGAGTCAATGGAGCTTTTGGGATAACCAATTCTAAGGCATCAACAGAGGAAAATTCAGAGAAAAAGAAGATTTATGATATTATCAAAGAACAACATGCATCCTTACAAGAATTTGAAAACAAAAAAATCGGACGTTATAAGAGAGGACTAACTTTTGGGGAGGAAAAACCTGCTACTTTATTAGAGGGAGATGGTTGGTATATGGCTGAAGAATCTATGCCCCCCGTTATATTACGCCAGTTGCCAAGTTTAGATGGTATGACACCAGAAGAAAAGAATGAAATAAAAGATGATGATTTTTCAAAAGATAAGGTTGTTGAGTTAGAATTTTGGGGAAATCCATCTGATTTGTTGAAATCAACTTATGAAAAATTGCATTTTCCAGAAGATTATTTGTGGGCAAGTAGGAGTTTGGAACGTCTACAAGAAGAATATGGACAAATGATTCAGGATGAGAAATTGAGAACACAAATCAAAAGATTTTCCAAAGAAGGCGGAAGAATTTTGATAGAAAATAGAGGACGACAAAATCACATTGGAAATAGTTTTGGTAGCGATTATATGGCATACAGCAATGGAAAAGATGTAGTCATTGATGGTCCTGTTTACGGCTATTTCTCAAAAGAAGGGAGAAGGAGACAAGGAGAAAAAAATGTTTTAGCCCATGAATTGGGACACGATACAGATATTAAGTATGGTGGAGAGAAACAACGTTTGGAAAATTATGATTGGGCAAAATGGGCATATATGTTGATAGATATAAAAGACAAAAATCCATTGAGGGCAAGTATTACAGATCAAATTAATAACAGCTATCCCCCAGATCAGTATGTAGTAGAATTTGTTGCTAATTTAACACAAAGACCTACTATGGTTTCAGCTAAGGATGGAAAAGGACAAACAAATGATCCTCTTTTATCCAAAATATATGATATTATTGCATTACGTGGTGATATTGCCGCTCGTCCAGAGGAATTGGGCTGGATGAAAGATTATATGGATAAACATAAAATGACAGGACAAGATGCCGATATAATGAAAAAATTACATCCTGTTTATGTAGATTATGCTCAAAATATCCGACAAGTGTATAATAGAAGCAGAAAAGACCCAAAAGATAAGGAGGTTCATGCAAAGGGACTAGCTGAAACCTCCCAAAAAATAAAAGAAATTTTGGGAAATAAAACAGCCAAAGAATTAGAACAGAGTTTAACTGATTATTTAACTTCTATGTTAGAAGGTGCAAAGTTAGGCAAGGAATTATATGCCAATATGGAACAAACATATCAAAGGAATGCAAAATCTTCTGATCCTATGGCTGCCCATCTAAATTGTCTTGAAAATGAGGGACTACCTGTGTTAAAAAAAGTATTCACCGAAAAGAACCCTAATATAGAATTGTATACAGGCTCATTTATGAAATACTTTGAAAGAGTTGCTCAACCTTATGGTTTTGACAAAACAACAGAAGGGATGACCCGTCTTTCTGATCTTTCATTTGAAAAAATACAAAGTGCAGTAAATAAATTTTCCAATATTGTTTTAAATCAATCCTCTTATAAAGAAGAAAAACTGGCTTCTGATCTTCAAACGTCTATTTCGGGATTGAGAGAGTTATACGCAAAAAAAGAGGGGGAATATACCCAAGCACAAAAAACAGGAACAGTTCAATCTTGGTTAGAGGAAAAGAAAGGTTTGGCATGGCAAAAAGATGCTCCCAAAGAAGCAAAACAAGACCTAATTATGTCTGTTGCTATTGTTCAAAAGGACTTATTTAATTATCCTCTCAATATGAATCATACTACATTAGCATCTAAAACAAATAACGCTAAAAATTTTGTTGATAATCTACCGTTATTAGCTTCCGATAAAAATCCACAAGGACTTTCGCCCGAAATTTTCACAAAAATGTATCTACATTCACAAAAATTGGTTTCTGACTATGAGGATGCAAAAGACTTTAAGTATTATGAGAATAATCCTCGCTTTGAACGTGAAGATTTAGGAAATTTTATAGTAATTGGACAAGAATATTTGAAAAAGACGGGGGCAAAAGAATTACCAAAGGAACTCCAATTATCCAGTATTACACTAGAAGCAATATCTCAACCCAAAGCATTGTATGAAAGCATGAAAAAATATGTTGGGATAATTGAAAATGGTTCTTCGCAGACCTTAACCTCAATGCTTTCAAAAGGATCAAAAGAAGGGGAACATATGGAAAAAAGCCAAGATGTTTCAAAAACTACAACAACTCCCAAGTTTAAAGCCCCCATTTTACCCCCACAGGCTCAACATTAAATCCTAACTTAAAATACTTGCATTTAGAAAATAAATTTACTATAATGCTACTGCTTGGGCATTATGCCCCCCGAGCTAGGAGTTAACAATCCGACCGTCTACAAGGGCAGAAGAGAATTCTGTCGGCATCCGCCATGGATACGCCGAAGGAGTGTGTGAATTCATGGGTGGATGCCTGCCGAATAAGGTATCCACCCCAATAAGGCAGGACTATTTCCTTGTAGACGTAGTTGTTAACATCCACCCACCTTTTCAGGTGGGCGAATTGTTGGAACTGGGCGGACAAAAGGTGGATAATGGGCAAAATATGCTCGTTTTTTGGACATGCCGACTTATATGGACAATCCGATCAGATTGCCCAGAAATTGCGAGCCACTATTGTTAATCTGATAGACGAAGGGGTAGATACCTTCTATGTTGGCAATCATGGCGAATTTGATATTTTATCCAGCCGAATCGTCTGTGACCTCAAAACACTTTATCCACATATACAAGTAGTTGCTGTGTTGTGTTATCCCAATGAGTTGCAGTATCTGAAATGCGAATTTACGGATTTTTTAATGCCCCCAGAGGTAGAGGAAGCACCCAAACGTGCCTGTATTGTCAAGCGAAATCACTGGGTGGTGGATCATTCCGATTATATCGTCAGCTTCATCCGTTATGAAATGGGGGGAGCGTATTCCGTCATCCAATATGCCAAAAAACATCACAAACAAATTATAGAAGTGAAATAATATAGGAGTGAAAAAATGAAACTATTTGATATTTTTAAGAAAAAGAAAGAAAAAAGTATTTTAGAAAAGTCATTAGAGGAAATTGCTAAAATTGGTAAGAATCAACCTGTAAAGGGACTTGAGGTTGTTGATAAACACTACAAAATACACCCCTTTAATGAAAGAAGAATAAAGAACAAGAAGTGGAAAAGGGTTAAATCGTCACATTCTCCACAGCATTTGAGAGCATTTTTTCGTTATAATTAAAATACCTTTGGGTCACTGAAATATTACGGTGATTAGCGAGTTTTTGAACTATACAGATATTTGTGCCAGCATTGACTAACCGACTAATGAACAGATGGCGACCAAGATGACTTGCCCCTTCAATGTTGAACTTTCTATAAATGGATGAGAACAATCTACTAATGCTAACACGATTGAAAGGTTTTCCCATCTTTTGTGAGGTAAAAAGGTAAGTTTCAGGGGTAATCTCATCATTTTTAGACCTTAAATACCCCAAATACTCCTTAAACTCTTTCTTCATTTGGGTATTAAGATAGTAAGAACACCCGAATTTGCCTTTATTTTTGTCCTTATCTAGACAAATGACATCTTTAACCTTTAGGTCGGGGGTATAAACATCCCCCACTTGAAGATAAGCAAAATTGATAGAACGCATGCCATTTAGGGAACAGAGAAACATCATTCGGATTTGTTCGGCATGTCTCATCCCTTGAATGTAAGTCAAAATATCTTTAATTTTTTTATCATCAATAAAAATTTGATTTACCATTTTAGATCCTTTCGTTAAAATTACCCCTTTTTTTACGGGGCCGTGATCATACAGCCGATCTTTTTAAAAGCCAAGCTCTAAATGTTAAAAAAAGTGATTTTTTTAAATGAAATTATACATTTCAGAATTGGAGGGTATCTTGCCAAAATAAAATACTCATATTTTTCAAGGCCTTTCGGGATAATGTTAAATAAGAGAACTTTTTTAACATTTATACAAATAATTATTGACAACTACAAAAAAATATGTTATATTATACCGTAATACAATATAATACAAAGGAGCAACTCATGAATACACTCTCATTCAGAACACCCGAAGAAACAAAAGTTAAATTGGATTTTTTAGCAAACCAACAGCAACGGGATAGAAGTTTCATCATCAATGAAGCGATAGATTATTATTTGTCTTTGCAGGAATGGCAACTGGCTCACATCCAAACTGGTGTAGAACAAGCAAAAAAAGGTATATTTGCTTCGGATAAAGAAGTGAATGATGCCTTTGCAAAATGGAAGCAGGACTAATGTTAAAAGTTAAATATACACCCATTGCCATCCAAGATTTAAACGCTGGATATGACTACATTTACAGCGAAAATCCCGTAGTGGCAAGGCAAGTCATAGAGCGGATTGAACAGACCGTTATCCACCTAAAAGCTCAACCCTTCATGGGACATGCAGGACGAGTGGAAGAAACGTATGAGGTCTATGTTCCCAATACACCTTTCATTATTGTCTATCAAGTTAGTTCGGAATTGTTGGTCATTGTGTCCATTTTACATACTGCCCGAAAGTATCCATAGAATTTTAATAATAATCTTTCAGTAATCGTTTAGAAACGAAATTTTGGCCTTCTTGAATCAATTTTTGAAGGTTATGAAATTGTGTTTGATGAGCTGAACTCATTTCGTATTCATCTGCCTTTTCCCCCATAGAAAGCAATAATTGGTGTAATGCCCTTACAGATGGTTTTCGTCCAGATGATTGAATCATGGATAGATAATCAGGGGATCGTTTTAGAATTTGAGTGCAAAATTCAGATTTTGTATGAACAATTCCTAAAACCATCATGTATTTAAGGCATTTATTCAAATAATCTGTTTCATTTTGAGATAGGCATTCAACGTTTATTTGAGGTTGTGGCTTGGGTGGTTCTGCCAACCAATCATCAATTAAAATACTGCTGTGATACATAAAAAGTTCCTCCGTAGTTTGACCACAGAGTATTTATCTTAAACATCCTTAAAAGATGTAAGGAATGATAAGAAAGGGCAGAGGAATCAATATTCCTCTGCTTTCATGACAACTAAATACTTATTAAAAGGTGTGTTCTTTGGATACTGGGTATCAATCTTCCACATAAAGGTTTGCCCTTTGTATTCAAATTGTCCGAAGTCATGTTCCTTAAAGGGATCATTCTTGATGGTAAAATCATTAAAGGTTCTCACTTTTTCCATGATTTCTCCCACTTCTTCGGAAGAATACTGTTGAACCCCTTTGGACAGGTAAATGACATCTTGTTTCTGACGAAGTTGATCATTTATTTTTTGATGCTTTTTGTAATCCATTTGCGACTCCTTTCTTTTAAGTCGCCATGGAATACAGTATTTTAATCCAAGAGTCAAGCTGATTTAGATGATTTTTTACTTTCTTTCATCAATTCTTCTAGTAAATCAGCAAATCCGCAACGGAAGAAGTATTTAGGATTGTTCTTTTGCTTAAAGAGTTGTTCCAATTTTTCTGATGTAATTTCAAACGGAATATCACCCTTGGTATAATTAGGGAACAAATGCTCTTTCACTAACGGTAGATACTCTGCTTCTTTCATGGGGCTAATATGGTGTCTCTTACGGGAACATATCTGAAACCAGTTTTCCAGAGTTTTTTCATCTGTATGAAGTGCCAAGAAATCCTCAAAGTTCATTATACTGAATAAGAAATCAGTTGATGATTTATGTTCATAATTATCTCTATCTCCTTCATCATTTCGGACATAAGTGTCTTTATCAACCCAAATTTTAATCGGTAATTTTGGATTATTTTTATGTTCGTAAAGATATTTTTTCTGAACGGATTTGTAATGCCCAGTCCCAACGATTTTAGCAATCAATGTGAAGTTATAATTATTTTCTACTAAAAAGCGGTTCAATTTCTGAATATAAGCATATTCCGAGTTTCCTTCACAAATGATAATGTATGGTCGTTTGGGTGCTGTCATTTGAACTCCTTAAATGTAGGGATAAGGCAATCCAGAGAACAAACCATTTAAGTATTGTTTCCTGAAATTATACACATTCCTGATTCCCTCAAAGTCGGATATTCTTTTAATCGTAGAACCCTCTTTCATCGTCTTGCTGACGATACCTACTTCGGAAACCCTGATTAAATCATCATCTAAAATATCCGTATTATGAGCGGTAAAAACCAATTGAGCATTCTTTGTATTGTATCTCTTATCCTTAAACAAACGGATAATCTCTTTTAACAGGCGAGGATGTAATGAGTTTTCTAATTCATCAACAAAAACAACTTTTCCATCTTCCAATGCTGATAAACAGATACCTAATAGACCCGATAATGTGCGTGTTCCTTCCGATTCTTCTGAAAAGTTGAAAACAACTTCATTTCCATTAGTATCTGTATGATAAGAACGGATTTCATCCATTATCAGCATATTGTTCTTTCTGCCAAAGAAAGTGCCTTCTCTTGCTTCTATATTGAGTGGTTTGTTTGGATCTTCAATGGTTTGATACTTCCTATCCAAGGTCATTTTGTTGATGTCAATATCCAACTTCTTTAAGATAGTTGTTATCTTTTCAAAAGCA
The DNA here is from genome assembly GCA_015062245.1 of Alphaproteobacteria bacterium. GTDB lineage: Bacteria > Pseudomonadota > Alphaproteobacteria > CAAHEQ01 > UBA3637 > UBA3637. The sequence goes on along the minus strand of SUVA01000005.1, from coordinate 14,821 downwards.
TTGGATATTGTTTCTGGTGTATCAACTTTTGCCAATTTTTCCAATCCAACAGGCAAAGGAACATTGTTCTTGATATATACCTCTATACCAAAGAGAAGATAATTGCCAACTGAAATGATAACCTTATTTAACCGTTTATAGTTTTTGCATAAACAAGTCAAAAATGGCAACCATTGCTGTTTATTTTCGTTTTGACACTCTACCTTAAAAATCTCTTTCAGGCGTTGAGAGGTATATTCTTTTGTCGCAATACCATCAAACGATGTTTCCCCATTGTGAATCTCATAGATAACTTCCTGCTTATTCTTCTTATATAATCCTTCATGAATAATACCATATTGGTTATATTCTATTGTATAGATGTATTTCTTGCCCTCTAAATCAAGTCCAACCTCAAAAGCGGTTGAATCGTATTTGTGGTTCAATTTATTGGGGACATATAAACCGCCAACGCCACGTAATACTGTTGATTGGAAGAGATTTAAGGCATATAGAATGTTCGTTTTACCAGAAGCATTTGCTCCAAATAATGCCAATGTTGGCACATAGCGAGTTTTTACGCCAACAAATGGCAGAAACTCGCTTTCCTCATAACCATTAGGTGCTTTACCTTCTGCAAAGGATAAATCCAAAGTTAAATCAAGAATAGATTTGAAGTTTTTAATAGTAAAATATGAGAGCATTTTTCTTTTCCCTTTCAACTTACACTTACTATTATAAACCAAAAATTTGATTATATCAAGCATTTTTTGCAAAAACTTTCACATTTTTAACCAAAATAGGATATTTTTTAGTATTATTTTGACTCATCCTGTTCTTGACAGGAAAGCAAGAGGTATTTCTCCCTGACTAACTTTTCTTCTTCCTTAATTTCAAACTTGATATGATAATCGTTTAAGACAACTTCCCCTGCCTTATGTTCTTGATCATCTTTAAAATCATTGTAATTGACAATAAGTTGTTCCAGTTTTTGCCATTCTTCCCTGTTTAGATTGGGAAAAAATGGTTTAGACCAAACATTTATAAACTTTTTTCTAATTTTATCGTTTTCTTTTGATGGTTTTATTGACATATACTCTCCTTTTGGCAAGGAGAGTATAATTCCTTCTTTAACACATTCTAAAAAACTTCCGAAAAAATTGCTATATCCAAGATTTTCTAACGAATTCCAAGATTATTCTTCGTTTTTTCTTGCTTTTTCAGCCATTTTTTCACCTATCCAAATCTCTTTAAACTTCTCAACTTCGCTTCTTGGATAAAGAAGGGGTTTTTGTTTACAGGGTATTGGCAATTCTGTTAGCCTTTCCCCTTGCTTTACTTGTGTTTTCAGACGTTGGAAAGTAGCACGTCCAATTCCAACATAATCACACATTTCTTGTTCTGTGTATATTTCTTTATTCGCAATGGTTTTATCTGTATCCAAAAACTTGATTCGCTCTTTAATTTTTTCTGCATCATATGATAATGCAGATTGGTTTTTCAGTGCTAACATCAGAATTTGAAAACACCGTTTTAAATCAGTTTTTGTCAGATTTCCATTTTCGTTTGGATAATTTACATGCTGGAATATGGTTTTTGTTCCCAAGAATGTATTGGAGAAATAAAATTCATTTCCAAAAGTTGTATTACCGAAAGTAAAACTTAAATCCTTCAATTCGTTGAAAACAGCAATAGATTGAAAGATAGCATCGCTAAAATCTAATATGGTGTAGCATGGTTTATCAAACTTTTGATTGTGTTGTGTGTTTAAAATTGCAAAATATTTGCAACTTTCTCTTGTTTGGATCTCTGAAAAATCAAAGTAGTGATTAGCATAGCAACAATTGTCAAAAACCGTTGTTTTATAAAAAATGGAACGGAAAAATGATAAATCTTCACAAAAATTGCACTTCTTGAACAACACTTCTCCATAAAACGAACACTCTTTGAATTTTAAGGGTTTGTCAATAGTAATTCCCTCAAAAGAAACGTCATTAAAATAACATTTTTTAAAGACAATCCCTTTCCAATCTGGCTCATATCTATAAAGTTCATTTATGATACGTGAAAGGTTTTTATCCTTAAAATCTCTTTCTTCAATAAAAAGAACATCATTCTGTTCGTTCATCAATCCATCATGAACTTCTTGCATAGAAAATGGTTTCATAGTATACTCTCCTTGTTTGGGGTTAAAATTTGGATGCGAATTATACACTATTTTCCTCTTTTTTTCAAGGAGAATTAGGAAACTTCTTTTTTAAAATGTTGAACCAGTGTTGAACCGAGAAATAAAAAAAAATTCAGAAAACTCTGAAACCCTTGATTTTACTGGTGGATGTGGCAAGACTCGGACTTGCGACCTTTACGATGTCAACGTAACGCTCTAACCACCTGAGCTACACATCCAAGATAACTACACTATATCAAATTTTTTTCAACTTGTCAATCTAAAAAAGAAATATTTTTTCAAATTTTGCTTTTTTGCTTGATTTTTCAAAATGAAAAGGCTAACCTGATTCCTATACAAAAGGAGTTTTTTATGTCTGTCAGTTATAAAGTCGGTGAAATGGGCGAACGTCCTTGGGGAACTTGGGAAGTGTTGGCTGTTGGTTCAAACTATATTGTTAAAAGAATTATTGTCAATCCCCATCAAAAATTATCATTACAATCGCATGAGTTTCGTTCGGAACATTGGATAATTGCCAGCGGGACAGGAACTGTTACTTTGGATGATGAAACATTTGATACGCCACAGGATACACACATATATATTGAAAAACAACAAAAACACCGTATGGAAAATAAAACAGATTTTCCTGTTGTCTTTATTGAAGTTCAAACGGGTGATACTTTGGATGAAAACGATATTCAAAGATATGAAGATATCTATGGTCGTGTGTAAAAGGGGGTAATATGCAATTTTTTTCAGCAAAAACAAAAAAGACTATTCGTTCTCTTTTGGCCGGTATGACCCTGTCCGTGGCAGCGGGTCCCGTTATTGAAGAATTTTCCTCGGATAAAGAAGTTTCACCAATTACACAACGAGCTGAATCACCGTCGGATAAATTATGTAAAATATATATGCCTTTGTGCGAGCAGGTGGAAGGAAACATTCCTTTTTGTTATAAGGAAAAAGATTCTGCGACCATAGGTTGTGGTGTGCACTTTAAGGATTTTAAAAATTTGGATAACCTGAGCGCCATTAAAATTTCCTTAAAAAAAGGTAAGTCGCTTTCTTTAAGAAATTTGAAAAAAATAACCAAAATGGCCAATGCCGATTGGAAAAATCTCAAAACTTTTGCTGAATTTCCCGAAGTTGCCTCAGTCAAAAATGTCAAGTTAAAAGATTGTAAAGGTGATTTGCCGGATCCAAGAAACAGAGCATGGAAAAAAGATTTATTCTTAATCCCAAGACAAACATTAAAAATAGCCAATACTTATGCTTCAAATTTTTGCATTCAAAAAGCCAGTGAATTGCATCCGAATTTATTTCAATTGCCCCCATCGGCCCAAATGGTTGTGGTGGATTTAATTTATAATTTGGGTTTTAATAAATACAAAGCGACTTATCCGAAATTTCAACGTGCTATTCGTCAAGCTGATTTTAAAACCGCCCAAAAAGAATGTAAAACCGGTAATATCCGACGTGATACTGTTCGTTCTTTGTTGATGAACTCGTTGATCTTGGTTTGCGATGGAAAATCAAATTGTTCTTTGGAAGAAATTAAACAAAAACACCGTACGCCGGCCTTGAAAAAAGAATATTTTTTATCAATGGTTCGTGAACCCAAATTGTGGACTTTGTTGGATAATTATACTGATCAAAACCATAAATGGTACAGGGATCAAAAGGTGGTTAAGCTGGCTCAAGCCATGAAAAAACTTATCAAGAGATCGTAAGAAATTCAAAAAAAACTTGACTTTTTGTTCTGGGTCGGTTAAAATCTTGCCTGTGCCCAGGTGGCGGAATTGGTAGACGCGCTCGTTTCAGGTGCGAGTCCCGCAAGGGGTGGGGGTTCGAGTCCCTTCTTGGGCACCAAGTCTGTTTTTTTCTTGACATTGGTGATAAAATACTTTAAAACTACCTTTTAAAAAGGTAGAGAAAATGATTATAAAAAAATTCATAAAAGGCCCTTTGGGGAATAACAACTATGTCGTTATTGATGAAGAATCGCATGAAGCGGTTTTGATAGATTGTAGCGACTCATGGGATGATATTTTGGAATTTATTCAATCCCAAAATGCAACATTAAAATATATTCTTTTAACGCATGGGCACTTTGACCATTTTACAGGTATCGGAAAATCAAAGCAAAATAATGCAAAGTCTTACTTGCATAAGGCCGATAAGGTCTTATTGGAAAAAATAAATGAATTTATGGATTTTGTGGGCTTGCCCCATACTAAAGTTCCCCAAATTGATGTTTTTTTTGATAAAAATACACCTTTATATATCGGAAAAGAAAAAATTCAAATCATTGAAACACCGGGGCATACGCCGGGCGGTGTGTGCTTTTTGATTCAAAATCATTTGTTTTCGGGTGATACTTTATTTTTTCAAACACATGGTCGCACAGATTTGCCTTTTAGCAGTCAGCAACAAATGATAAACAGCTTAAAAGAACTTTTAAACACTTTGCCCGATGGAACAATTGTTTATCCGGGGCATGGAAAATCAACAACAATTGGTCAGGAAAAGGCTTTTTATAGATTTTAATGACACAAAAAACTTGACTATTTGATTTATTTTGGCTAATCTTTAAAAAAAAGAGGGGGGATAAAATGACGAACTCGCAAACGTTACTTTTTCAAATTTATAAAAAGTTCTATCAGCAACGTTCTGTTTTGCAAACGGCGCCGGCCTTAACAATAAATATGGATTCTGTGTCAGTTGAAAATTTTGATGTTGAAACGGCCGACAAGGAACTTGCTAAAATGATTTCCTTTTTGTTGGGGATTCAGGATGTTGCGCAAATACCATGGGAAGAAGCATTGTCATTGGTTGAAAAATATTATAAAAATCAACCCCAGTGGAATAAGTTGATTTTGGATTATTTTTCTTATGTTTTGGAAAAAGAAAAAGAACAATTGGCGCAAGAACAAATAGATTTGTTAAAAGAAGTATTAAATAACTTGGAAGAAGAATAATTTTTATCCGATAAAAAGTGTTTTCTTAAAAACTCTCGGAATTTCAGGACATCTATTACCCTGATATTTCCGAGAGTGTTTTTTACATTTGATTTTTTAGAAAATAACAAATCTAAAACGCTGTTTTTTATGCCTTTTAAAAAATATTTGAAAGCACATTTGACAACGTTTTTACATTTTTATTTTCTTTTGCCCGTTCGGAAATTTTATTCAAAGCATCTTTAAGTGCGTTTTGTGTCGCTTTTTGCATTTCTTTGATGGGCTCTAATGTCAATTTATCAACAAGCAATTGGAATGTTTGTTTTAAAGACATATTTTTCTTTTCACCAATATTTTTTTCTTGAATATTGGGCAAATTTACGCTTGAAGAATGCCCCATCACAGCAAAACGAATTGTTGTATCTAAAATTTGTAAATCTTTGATAACAACCGATTTTTGGGATTTGGAAGGTGTTTTTTGTGTGTCGTTTTGCTTTGTTGGAACGGTTTGTGTTTTTGAATTTAATACAGATTGTACGTTTTCATTCAATGCAAGCAAATTTGTTTGAGCATTCTTGTTGATTTCGGCTGTAATCTGAGTGCCTTTAATAAGAACACTGTCCACAATGATTTTATTGGATAAAATTGTTTTTGGTTGAAATTGAACAGCAAATTCACCCAATTCAAAAATATATGGTTCGGTGAAGCCTGCGGGATTGCCAATTTTTAATCCTTTCAAGGTGATGCGACCTGATAATGGTGAAATATCGGCGCTTTCCAACACGGCTGTTGTTTTTGTGATTTTGGGAACAGCATAACTGATTAAAGGTTTGATCCAAAAGTTTATTGTCAGGTAACCAATGGTTGCTAAAATAACCAATAAGCCGATCAACCAAGCCAATGTTTTTAAAATGAATTTTAATAATTTTTTGAACATTTTATACTCCTTTTAATGTATAGATTTAAGTTAAATGAAATTTTTTAATTTGTCAAGGTATAAGTAATTTTTATCTGTATCTATTTTTGCTTTAACGCCAATGGGTAAAATAATCTGCCCGTTTTTATGTGAGTATTTTGGTATTTTTACAATGGGACATTTTATGTATGATAAATGATCTTTGAGAATCAATTGAGCCAATTTTTTATCCGATGGTTTTAGGTTTGCCGTCATATCGCCCAAGATTAGACCGCTTATATTATCAAAAATGCCGGCCAGTTTCAGTTGTGTAAGCATTCTGTCCAAACGGTAAGCCGGTGTAGATGTTTCTTCTAAAAGTAATATATTGTTGTTCATTTTGGGCATATAAGGCGTTCCCAACAGGGCTGTAAACGTTGTCAAATTTCCGCCCAGCAATATTCCATCGGCTTTTCCTGATTTGATTGTTTTTGTTGGGATTTGTTCAATTTTATTATTCAAAGCCAATTTTAAGTTTTTAAATAAAGTGGGCGTTATCTTTTTTGTTCCATAACATCCTAAAAAACCAGTGAAAGATTGTATTTTTGCTTTTTTCCAAAGGGCGTTTTGTAAGGCTGTAATATCCGAAAAACCAAACAAAGGTTTGTTATTCTTTTTTAGTTTGTGATAGTCAATTTTATCCAAAAGGCGCATAGAACCTTCACCGCCACGCAAAGCCAAAATGGCATCTGTATCATCATTTAAAAAGGCGTTTTCAAGTTCGTTTAATCTGATTTTGTCTTCTCCGGCCCAAAAAAACTTTTCCTTAAACAAGTTATCGGTGTAATTCACTTTTATATCAATTTGTTCTAATTGTTTTTTTAAGGTTGACAGTTCGTTTTTTGTCAGATTGGGTACATAGCTGGCCGGTGCAATCAGTTGAATATTTTTCATAAAGTCCTCTTTTTTTGAAAAAATAGTTGCTTTTTTTTAAAGATTTTTTATACTGGATTATATTCTGTATTAAAAATATAAAAAAGTAAAGGGGGAATTTTATGAAAAGAAATATTTTTTTATTTTCATCTTTGATGTTGCTCTCAGGTGTTTGTTTTGCCCAAAGCAAGGAAGAACCGTCTTTGTTTCCTGAATTGGATTTTGGCGTCATTCAAGTAGAGGCAGAAAGTGATGATATTGGGGGAACAGAAGCTGAAAACTTATTGAATGAACAGGCTGAAATTCAAGAAGAAACAGAGCCAGAGGTTCAGCAAAACGAAGAAGAAATAATACAAGAGGAAGAAACTGTTTTAGTTCAAGAAGAAGTGCCAGAATCTCAACCTGAAACAGAACAGGAAATGACAACCGAAGAAGAGGAGGAATCGGAAGAAGATAAAGATCGGTTGATTTATGTGGCGTTAAATGATATTAAAAATTATCCGTCGCCGATAAAAACAGTTTCTTACTGTTCGGGATATTTTATTTTGTTTAATGATACGAAAAGGACTGTTCAGGAAATTTCAGGTACTTTGGGGATTGGTGATCAGCAAGAAGAATTTAAATTTGAAAATATACAGCCCGATGGAAAAGTTCGTTCATCTGTTCAAATTGTTGGTGAAGCCTGTGATTTTATTCTTCAAATTCCCGACATTCAAATTGATGTTTGCAAAGTGGAACGTATGAGTGATAAAAAGTGCCGTGAAAAAATCTTGTTTGTTCCAATTAATTCATCCCGATGATATTTAGATTTTTTATTTCTTCGTTTTTATTTTGTGTACTTGGGGCTTTTTCGGTTCATGCAGGTGTTCTTTCTGATACAGATGAAGTCCTTTATCGTGAAATTTTTGATTTACAGGAAGTTGGACAGATAAAACAGGCAAAAATTAAACAAGAGCAAATCCAAAATCCTTTATTGTTGGGTTATGTCTTGTATCAAAGATATTTTGCCAAAGGATATCAGACCGGTAAAAAGGAAATTTATGAATGGATGGAAAACTATTCAGATCATCCTGTGGCTACGGAAATTTACGCCCTGGGCAAACAAAAGAAAACAAAAAATTTATCTCGTCCAAAGGGGATTTTTGGCGGACTCACGAATGCCTGTGATTCCATTTATCGGTTAGAACCTAGCGACATGACAAAGGGGCTTTTGCCTGAAAAAATATCAGGGAGCAGTCAAAAAGAGGCAAACAGAATTATGAAAAAATTTAATCGTCATCTTGGACGAGGAAATACATTAAATGCCAAAAAATTGTTAGATGACTATCATACGCAAAAAACCTTGAATAAAAAAGCATTGGCTAATGCCAGAACGTCTTTGGCTTTTTCTTATTTTTTGGACGGTCGTGATGATTTGGCTGATGAACAGTTAAAAAAAGCCTATAAAAATACAGATCATCCTGTAACAAATTGGATGACAGGATTGATTCTTTGGCGTCAAGGAGATTATTTAAAAGCAACAGATTATTTTAAAAAAACGTGTCATAAAGCAAAAGATCCTTCGTTGAAAACAGCTTCGGCTTTTTGGACTGCTAGGGGGTTGATGCGTTTGAAAAATTATGACGAAGTAGGGGATTATTTGGAAATAGCATCAGCATATCCCAGATACTTTTATGGGGTTTTGGCAATACGTTTATTGGGAAAAGATTTGAATCATGAATGGGAAGAACCGATTTATGCAGATGAAAAATTGATAGATTCTTTTTCTCATCCGGCGCTGGACAGGTTTTATGGGCTACGCCAATTGGGGCAGGAACGTTGGGCAGTTGAAGAATTAACAAAACTTTATTTGGAATCAAATGATGAAACACGTCAAATTTTATGGGCTGTCTCAAAAGAACATGATTTTGAGGATGTTTTGCAAGGTTTAACGGGGATTTTAAATGGTGAAAATATACGTTATCCATTGCCGGATTGGGAACCACAAGACAGTTGGCAGTTGGATAAAGCGTTGGTGTATGCGTTTGTGCGTCAAGAATCTTGTTTCAACCATCGTGCGGAAAGTTCTGTCGGGGCTTTGGGATTGATGCAGTTGATGCCGGCAACGGCCAAAGAACAAGCAAATAAGCTTCAATGTGAATATAAAACAAAGCATTTAAAACAACCTGAATATAATTTAAGGTTAGGCCAGGCGTATTTGAAAGAACTGTTGAATTTACCACATATTCAAAATAATCTGATAAAGCTGGCCGTTGCCTATAATGCAGGGCCGGGGAATTTAAAACGCTGGGAAAAAAAGATGAAATATCAAGATGATCCTTTGTTGTTTTTGGAAACAATTCCATCTAAGGAAACCAGAACTTTTGTGGAAAGAATTTTAGTCAATTATTGGGTTTATTTGAATTTAATGGGCTTGGATAATTCTTCTTTGGATGAGATTGTGGCCGGCCAATGGCCGATGTATCAAATGTGTTCGGCATAAAAAGTTCTTGACTTTATTTACAAAGAAGTATATATAAAGGTGTATCCAAAAGGAGGAAAAATGGAAATTATTAATGATACAAATTTTGAAGAAAAAGTTTTAAAGGCAACCAAGCCTGTTTTGGTTGATTTTTTTGCGGTATGGTGTGGTCCATGTCGTCAAATGTTGCCGTTGGTTGAGGAAGTTTCAAATCAAATGTCCCATTTGGATGTTTATAAGGTGGATGTGGATGAAGCCCCAAAAGTTGCCGAAAAATATGAAATTCAAAGTATTCCGCATTTGATTTTGTTTAAAGATGGTCAGGTGAAAGCTGTTCATAACGGTGCCTGCGCCAAGGCAGAATTGGAATCTTGGATTCAAGAAAATATTTAATATATTTTTGACGGTTTTCTGTTCCGGCCCCATGAATAATGGGGCTTTTTTATTGTGAAAAAGAGAATATCTGTGAATATTTGTGTGATAAGATTAAAGAGTTATGATTGATAAAGCAAAAAAAGGACCGATTTTTCGGTCCTTTGAAATTTGGAGCGGGCGAAGGGATTTATTCGGCTAAAGCCTCACCCTTTGGGCCGCCTTCGTATTCACTACGGCTGAACCCTCTGCTCGGGTTCACCCCTTACCACTTCCAACAAAAAAACCGCCCTTTCGGACGGTTTGTTTTTTGGAGCGGGCGAAGGGATTTGAACCCTCGACATCAACCTTGGCAAGGTTGCGCTCTACCCCTGAGCTACACCCGCATTCCGTGAATGCAAAAATGATTATGCCACATTTTTTTTTAAATTGCAAGTAAAAAAATAACTTTTTTTTAAAAAAAATGAAAAAAAATAAAAAAAACTTATTTTTAATTGTAATATTTTGTCATAAAAGTTGTTTTGCAATAATTTTAAATATCGTGGTATAATATCAACATAACTTTCTATGAGGAAAAAATGAAAGCAGAACATAAAGAACTTATTAAAGAGTTATCGGCTTTGTTAAAAGAAAATAATCTACACGAAATAGAATATCAAGAAAACGGTGTGTTATTAAAGGTTGTGGGGCAGGTGCAGGCTCAGGCTGTTCCTGTGGTTCAGCCGGTGGCACAATCGCAACAGATTTCAGCCGATAAACCAAAAGAAGAAAAAAATATTTTAACTTCGCCGATGGTCGGGGTTGTTTATTTATCGCCCAGTCCGGATGCACCGGCCTATGTTAAAGTTGGTGATACGGTTTCGGTCGGCCAAACCATTTGCTTGGTGGAGGCCATGAAGACCTTTAACCCGATTACAGCCCAAAAGGCCGGAAAAATCAAAGCTGTTTTGATTGATTCGGGCGTGCCGGTGGAATATAATCAACCTTTGTTTGAATTGGAATAAGGCATGTTTGATAAGATTTTAATCGCTGCTCGGGGGGAAATCGCACTGCGGATACATCGCGCGTGTCGTGAGATGGGGATTAAAACAGTGGCGGTTCATTCAACCGTGGATGCCGATGCCATGCATGTTAAGTTGGCCGATGAATCGGTTTGTATCGGTCCGGCGGCGGCTATTGATTCTTATTTAAATAAAGCAAACATTATTGCGGCGGCCATGCTGACAGGGGCAGATGCGATTCACCCCGGTTATGGTTTTTTGGCGGAAAATGCCGATTTTGCCGATATGGTGGAAGCGCACGGTATAAAGTTTATCGGTCCTAAACCCCAAATGATACGTCAAATGGGTGATAAGATAAATGCGCGTCGTTTGGCACAAGATGCTGGCTTGCCGATTATTCCAGGTTCTTCTTTATTGAGAAATGTTCAAGAAGCTATGGAATCTGCCCGAAAAATCGGATATCCTGTTTTGGTAAAGGCGGCCGCTGGCGGTGGTGGTAAGGGTATGCGTTTAGCACATAATGAACAGGAATTACCTCAGGCTTTTGCTTTGGCACAAAATGAAGCGCGTAAAGCTTTTGGAAATCCCGATCTTTATATGGAAAAGTATTTGGAAACACCGCGTCATATAGAGGTTCAGATTTTGGCCGATGATTTTGGTAATGTGATTCATTTGGGGGAAAGAGATTGTTCTATTCAACGCAATAACCAAAAGATAATTGAAGAAACACCTTCACCGGCTTTAAATGCCGAACAACGTGAATCTTTGGGGCGTATGACGGTCAATGCTGTGAAAAAGTTGGGTTACACCAATGTGGGGACAGTGGAGTATCTGTATCAAAACGGTCAGTTTTACTTTATGGAAATGAACACACGGGTTCAGGTGGAACACCCCATTACGGAAATGTTATACACTTTTGATATTGTTCGGGAGCAGATTCAGTTGGCCGCTGGCTTGCCGTTGAGTGTTGAACAATCTGAATTACGTCCGACAGGTCATGTGATTGAGTGCCGTATCAATGCGGAAGATCCGACAAACTTCCGTCCTTGTCCTGGAAAAATCACAGGATGGCACGTGCCAGGTGGTCTGTCTGTTCGTGTGGATTCGGGTATGTACGCCGGTTGTGTTGTGCCTCCGAACTATGACAGCTTGGTTGCCAAACTGATTGTGGCCGGTCGTACACGCAACGGAATGTTGTTGCGTTTGAAACGTGCTTTAAATGAGTTTGTAATAGAGGGTGTCCAAACAACAATTCCCTTATTACAGGAAATTATCAATACACCTGATTTTGTTGACGGTCGTTATTTTAACCATTGGTTACAGGAATTTTTGGAAGACCGCAAAAAGAATAACTTTTAATGTAATAAGGGCGACCAAGATGGATCAGAGGCTTCCTTTGGTGTTTCAAAGATGCGTTCGTTATATCCTGTTACGTCAATGGAATAGATTTGTGGATTGCCTGATTGTTTGGAACGGGAGCTTTTTTCTTGACGTGCAAAGGCCAAAAACCGACCGTTTGGTGACCAGCTTGGTCCTTCCACCAAGAATCCTTCGGCAATCAAGCGTTCTCCGCTTCCGTCCGGGCGCATTAAACCGATATAGAATGTGCCGTTTTTGATTTTTGTAAAGGCGATATAATCCCCCCGTGGCGACCAAACTGGTGTGGCATAAGTGCCTTCGCCATAGCTGATACGATGAACATTTTCACCGTTGGCGTCCATGACATACAGTTGTTGCGTTCCGCCTCTGTCCGAGTTAAAAACAATGCTTTTCCCATCCTTTGAAAAGCTGGGCGAAGTATCAATTGCCGGATGAGTGGTCAGCTTTTTTTGTTGTTTAGAGGCAATATCATACAGATAAATTTCACTGTTTCCTTTTTCGGATAAAGACATAATCAATTTTTTGCCATCAGGTGAAAAACGGGGTGCAAAGGACATCCCTTTGAATTGTCCGACCAAAGAACTTTCGCCCGTTTGCAGATTCATCAAATAAACCTTTGGTTCGCCTGATTTATAGGACATATAAGTTATTTCTTTGGCATTTGGTGAAAAACGGGGTGTCATAACGACCTCTTTATCATCGGTCAGAAATTGCAAATTTTCGCCGTCCAAATCCATGACAGCCAAACGGCGTTTGCGTTTATTTGGTTTTCCTGTTTCGGATACAAAAGCAATTTTTGAATCAAAGTATCCCGTATCGCCTGTCATACGTTCATACACCGTATCCGACACGATATGGGCCAATTTGCGCCATTTATTTTCATTGGCGTTCAGGTTCCTTTGGGGCATCAATTGATTGGTTGTATAAATATCCCACAACACAAAAGACACCTTTAAATCGCCATTTGGATTTTTGGTGATTTCGCCCTGAATCAACCCTTGGGCGTTCAAAATCTGCCAATCGGTAAAGTTTGGTTTGTCTTTCAGGGACAGGAAAGTTTGCAAATAGGCATCCTGATCCACCACACGGAACAGTCCCGAACTTTCCAAATCATTTTTAACCACTTGGGTTATTTTTTTTGCCATATCCTGCAATTGAATGTCTTGCACCGCAAAATCGGGCAGGGCAACGGGAATCGGATCGGTTTTTGCCCCGCTGACATCAATTTTTAAGGCGCCCAAAACAGGTGCTGAAATAAAAAACAAAACAACCAAGAATAAATGCAAAAAATGATACATATTTATTTTCCCCTTATTTTTTATATATTAGGGCATATTTTGGCACAAAAATCAAGTATAAAAAGACGGCATCCAAAAAGAATGCCGTCTTCGGTTGGTATAAAGGAACTGTCTTAACAACTACCAACCAAAAGTCAAACCACCACGGAATGTGGCACTGTGATCGCCGGCATAGGCGGCACCCACATTCATCATCAAGTTATCATTGACATAGTGGAATCCACCCAAAGCAAAACCTGTCTGCCCACGATAGTTACCAACACCCATTGAAATTTGCGTGTCATTAAAGGCACGAGCATTGGGTTGTAGGGCACTTAAAGCGGCCACGCTGGCAAAACCGGCTTTCATTTCTTTGTTCATTTCATCCACATCTTCTTCCAAACGATATAAGTTGGAATCCAATGCCGAAACGGCTTTTGTTAAATTATCACCGGCTTTTATGTAATTTGTGCTGGAATAATTTAAGTTGCCCAAACCGGCCGATAAAGATGAAGTGGCATTTTTAACAGTTGCAACGGTGGCCAATGTGGTTGAGGCCGTTGGTGTTGTTGCAAAAGGAACGACACCACTGGTGCCATCATCAATGGCATTGACGGCTGTCCCGCCCAAAGTGAGGTCTTCACCATCTTTAACGGTTAAACCGCCATTGGCAGTAATTAAACCTTCTGATGTGATGGTGCCGGTATTTGTGATGTTGCCATTGACGGTTGTGTCACCCAAAGTGGCATTGGCATATGTTGTTGTTCCTGAAGTATCTGTGGATGCGGTGGTAATACCGCCTTTGGCTGTGATTAAACCACCTGATGTGATAGTACCTTCATTTGTGATGTTACCAGAATCGTCTGCTTCAAATACAGAACGATATCCATCAGGTTGAGAAGTATCTTCAACCAAAACGTCTAATGTTCCTAAAGAGCCAATTTCATAAGCCATCATATAGTCAGCGGAAATACCACCATCTTCTCCATTTAACAGGATATAACTTCCATCAGCCCCATTTACTTCAAGATAACCATCTACACCAGGAGTGGTAACTGTTGTACCTGACTTAATTTCTGCTTGACCGAGAGATACACCGTTGGCGGATATATCGGTTGCTGTTAGGGTACCATTGACGGTAGCGTCGCCTGTGGTGGTTAAAGAGCCAACCGTGGCTGAACCCGTGGTGTTGATATTACCTGAACCTCCTGTAATGCCTGAAACTGCTGATTGTAAACCAGTAATAGCACTTGTGTTGCTGGCTATATTTGTTGTATTGGTTGAAATATTTCCTTGCGCTGTTGTCATATCGCCTTGCAAATTTGTGATATTTGTTTCGGCTGTATCTAAGCGTGTGTCCAAATCACCGATAGCAGTCGTGTTGGTGGCAATATTT
>SUVA01000004.1:77500-79514 GCA_015062245.1 Alphaproteobacteria bacterium | reverse complement strand
TTGGTGATACTAAATACGGGACATTTGGCACACCGGAAAAAGTCAATGATGAACAATTTACAATGCAAATTACCGATATGGATTCGGCGGTTTGTGAACAGATGGAAAAGATGGCGGGCGGTATGGTTCGCAAAGCCGAATGTGATGGTACAACATTGACCTTAACCTATAATAATAATTTATCCAGTGACAAAGTCGCCGCCGATTATAATGGCGATGAAACGGGTGGAAGCTGTACAGGTGCTGGTTATAAATGGTGCAATGGATTATCCACAGCCGCTTGTAAAAAAGATTGTTGTTCGGGTGTAACCTTAAACAGTTGTCAAGAAAGTTGTGATTCATCCACAGGCGAAATCACCAACAAAGATGATGGTACAGAATGCACCACATCTGATGGCAAAGAAGGAACATGTAATGCGGGCGTGTGCAAACTAGATTATTCTGGTGTTGAATGTACGGATTACCAAAATAACACCGAATGCGGTGGTGTTGGTTCTGGTTATTATTGTCGGTTTGACCCCTCAGGTTGTGGTGATAGTGATCTAGGAGATGGTGTTTGTACATCGGTTGGAACTGCAAAAAAATCGAAAGATGGGACGTATTGGGCAGGCTCGGATGGGATGGATTGGTGGAGTGCTTATAGTTGGTGTAAAGGAAATGAAATGGATTTGGTGACTGGTTCGATAGGACGTGCTACACTTAATAGTGAGTATCAAAATTTTGATGGTTCTGATGAGGTATATCAAGAACTTGGATTGGGGGAGATATATTTTTGGACAGGGCATAATAATTCTTGTACAGCATCCGTTGGTTATGTTTCCGAAAGTGGAGATGCTGTCAGTCCGGGTTCGCGAGGTGGTTTGGATGCTTGGGGTGGTTATTACTATGTTATTCCACTGTGCGAATAGTATTCCCACTTTTAAAACCTCAGCCCCGAATCCTCGGGGCTGTTTTTTAATTCCTTATTTTACTCATACTTCAACGTTTCATCATTGATATATTGAATTTCTATGCCGGCTTGTTTGAGCATTTCTTCGGCTTCGCCACCGGCATGATATTTGTATTCGGCAACGATTCTTTTAATCCCGCAGGCAATCAACAGCATGGCACAGGTCCGACATGGCGCCAATTTACAATACAAAGTGCCACCCGCAATGGATACGCCGTGCTTGGCCGCCTGACAAATCGCATTTTGTTCGGCATGAATGGTGCGCATACAATGTTCACGAATCGTGCCGTCTTCTTCCACCACCTTTTTCATTAAATGGCCGACTTCATCACAATGAGGTAATCCTGGGGGAGAGCCTACATAACCCGATACCACAATCTGATTATCTTTGACAATCACACAGGCGGTGCGCCCCCGTGCGCAAGTGGCCCGCTTGGCCAAAGCGTGCATGACATCCAAAAAGTATTCATCCCAACTGGGGCGTTCATAGTGTTCCATAAAGACCTCCTTTTTTTGTCAGTTTAATTTATTTTAAATCAAAAATCAATACATCTGTAATTTTTTGCCGTTGTGTTTTAGCCAACTTTTGGCTTGAATTGTATGAGGTGTTAAAGTGTTTACCGTTTTCCAAAATTGACTTCCATGATCCATGTGTTTTAAATGGCTGACTTCGTGTGCGATTAAATAATCAATGACAAAATCGGGTGCCAATGCGATTCGCCAACAAAAGCTTAAATTGCCTGTGGCCGAACAACTGCCCCACCGTGATGAGGTATCACGCAATGTAATTTTACCATAGGGGGCATTCAACCGATTCGCTGTTTCTTTAACCTTTTCTTTTAAATGGGATAAAAACTGACTTTTGATTAAATCACGCACCCGCCTGTTAAAAAAAGCCGAATCACCCCCGATAATGATTTGCGAATTGGTTATCTGATTCGTTTTTTTGTTGGGATCATGTTTCAATATATATATATGTCCGCACAATGTGATTTGCTGTTCGGGTTGAAAGTTTTCGGGCGAAAAGGTATGCTTGGCAATCCATCCGGTTTGTTTTTCGGCCCA
>SUVA01000004.1:0-72500 GCA_015062245.1 Alphaproteobacteria bacterium | reverse complement strand
GACTCAGTGAAATTGAACTCTGAGTGAAAATGCTCAGTAGCCGCGGTTAGACGGAAAGACCCCGTGCACCTTTACTACAGCTTCGTAGTGGTATTATGAATAGAATGTGTAGAATAGTTGGTAGACTTTGAAGCAGGGACGCTAGTTCTTGTGGAGTCGCAATGTGAAATACCAACCTTTGTGTTTGTGATATCTAACCCTTTTTCTGAACCGAGGAAGGGGACCCTGCGTGGTGGGTAGTTTGACTGGGGCGGTCGCCTCCCAAAGAGTAACGGGGGCGCGCAATGGTTGGCTCGATCTGGTCGGAAATCAGATTTTAGAGTGTAATGGCACAAGCCAGCCTGACTGCGAGAGTGACAATTCGAGCAGAGACGAAAGTCGGTCATAGTGATCTGGTGGTTCTGTATGGAAGGGCCATCACTTAACGGATAAAAGGTACGCCGGGGATAACAGGCTGATACCCCCCAAGAGTCCACATCGACGGGGGTGTTTGGCACCTCGATGTCGACTCATCCTATCCTGGGGCTGGAGCAGGTCCCAAGGGTTCGGCTGTTCGCCGATTAAAAGGGTACGTGAGTTGGGTTCAGAACGTCGTGAGACAGTTTGGTCCCTATCTGCCGTGGCTGTTGGATACTTGAAAGGAGCTGCCCTTAGTACGAGAGGACCGGGGTGGACGTACCAATGGTGTACCAGTTGTGGCGCCAGCCGCATCGCTGGGTGGCTATGTACGGGCGAGATAAACGCTGAATGCATCTAAGCGTGAAACTTTCCTTGAAATAAGGTATCCCAATTAAGGAAGTGGTAGACAACCACATTGATAGGTCGGGGGTGAAAGTGCTGCAAGGCATGAAGCTGACCGATACTAATTACCTGATTGACTTTATTCACTTGAAGATTTATCTTCAAACTATGCGTATATGTAATCTTAAAAACGCATCTCTTGTGTCATTAAAGATTTTAAGAATATAAATGGTCTGGCGGTTATAGCTTTTTGGTACCACCCGATCCCATTCCGAACTCGGACGTGAAACAAAAATACGCCGATGGTACTTCAGCTTAAGCTGCGGTAGAGTAGGTCGCTGCCAGACCTTTTATATTCTTTTTGTTATAATTCTTGTTTTATTTTGTTTGTATTCCCTCCTATCAATCGCCTGATGAAAATCAGGCGATTTTTTTATCTAACAAATGTAAAATTGGTTATTCAATATAAAGGTTCATTTTTCCAGTATCAATTTGTTGAAATTAAAATAAATAAAAACAGAATGGATAAAACCAGAAAAAACAAAATAACTTTTAACCACACATAACGATATCCATCTTTTGCTTTTTTGTAAAAATAACGCAGATACCACAAAAAAGAAAAGAAACAGAACCAACCAATGAACCATAAACGATTCTTGGATGTTGCTGAAAGCTCACACAAACAGTGAACTCCTTGAGACAAACCTCCGCTATCTTCTGGTGCGTATATAAAAAGTTCAAAAATTATTGTCGCAACAATGAAAAGTAAAGATAAAATTGTTTTTGAGGAAAGTGAAATGTGATATTTTGATTTCAACATAACCGGTATTGTTAAAGCTAATCCCATTAAAATAAGAAACTCCAAACCAGATGAACCATGTGCATGTGATTTTAATATGTTCAAAATAACCATAAGACCAAATACGGTGAATGGGCATCCAATATATGACATCCATCCGAAAACCCCTTCTTTTTTAGGAAGAGATATTTTTTGTTTTTTATTTTTTTGCATATTATTTATCTCCTTTAAATTAAAGGTTAATATAAATTGAATTTTAAGTCAAGTTTATTATCCAATCAATGACAGTGAACACAGGCGATTTTTTGTTTTAAAAGGGATGATTTTTTATACCCATGCAGGGATGTTTTCATATCTTTTGGATTTCAATACCCAGCACGCCATATTTTTGTTGAGAATCAGGTGTATAAAATTCTTGTAAAACCGTAATCAATTCTTCTTTGGATGTAAAACCTGCCTGTGCTGGCGTGATAATTTGGCATAGTTTATCAAAACTTTCGGCCCGATAAAGGTTTATGACCTGAGCAATAAAGGAATCATTTGTATCAGATAAATTAGAAAACACAATCTCATCCCCTATTTTTATTTGTTGCCTTTTTTCGTCAAACAACCTAAGCTCAATAATCTTTTTCCCTGATTTTAACAGATTGTAATATTTTGTTTGGACTTTCATTTTATGCATTATCTTTCTCCTTGAAAAGACTTGTATTTTAAGATATACTATAAAAAACAGTATGCATTAAAGGATACAAATATGCAAATAAAAACTTTTCATTCTTTTCACAAAGATCATAAAAAGTTATACGAAGATATTTTAAGTTTAACTTATTCTGTCAATGATACTTACCCGCAATATTCAACTTGGTTTAAAGAAAAGTTTTTACCAGACCTTAAAAATAAAAAAAGGATGTATATCGTTGCACAGGATGAAAGCGGAAAATTAGTTGGTTGTGTTTTGATTAAAAACACCGAAGAAGAAAAGAAAATTTGTACATTATTGGTTCATCCGGATTATCGCAAACAAGGTGTTGGTGAAAAACTGATGGAACAAACTTTATCAGAACTGGGCGAACATCCCTTGATAACCGTTTCTGATAAGAATATAGAACAGTTAAGCCCTCTTTTAAGAAAAAAAGGTTTTCATTTATCGGCCATCAAAAAAGGGGCTTATCGTCCAGAAGACACAGAGTACTATTTTAACGATAAAAAAGCGGATGCTATAAAAGATGGCCTTATTCCTGTTCTAATTCAAAGAATGAATAAATTACGTCAAAAATAAATTATAAATATGTGCCGATTTTGTGGGTATAACACAGAGTAGATGATAACAACAAGTGTTTTTTGTATTTTGTTTGTGAGGATATTTTCCTTCCTATCAAGGCTTAAATTATTTATTGTTGGGTATTTGCATTTTTTTCATTTGTTGCAAGAATTCGTTGGTTAAATAATGATTTTCTACATCTTTATATGTTTTAATGGACGGGGATACTTCGAAAATAGAACCATATTCATTAATTGATCTTTGATGGTATATTAAAAGCAGGGAGATTAGAGTGAATAAAATAATTTTGAGTAACACCCATTGATATCCATCTTTTGCTTTTTTGTAAAAATAGTGATTGTACCAGCCAAAAGAAAAAAGAAATATCCATCCAATAAACCAAGCGATATTTTTAAAAATAAAACCTCCTTCTGGGCTAATGTGAGCAAGATAACAAAGGGAATTATTACAAGAATCTTCATAAGTAAGAATCCAAAAAGAAATAAGCTCAAATATAAGTGTTGATAGAACAAATACTATTAATAGAATTTTTTTTATTTTTGCTGATATTGGATATTTTGACTTTACCATAGTAATAATTGTCAATATCAATCCGATAAAGAAACTAAGTAAATAGGAAGTTTTAATAAAATTATATGGAGTTTTTCCGAAATAATATATTAAAATAAAGGAAAATATAACCGTCAAAGAACATCCCAAATATGATAGATAACTTAAAATCCCTTCTTTTTGGGGAATAATATTTTTTTGTTTATTCATATCAATCTCCTGTTTGATAGGGTAATTCAATTTGGGATTTAAGTCAATGTGTTTTTTAATGTAGCCAAAAATCCCCGCTTTTGGGGCGGGGTTTTAAGGATAAACTTTACGGTTGGCAGGTGCCGTTGTCCCAACTGTCGCCAAGCCATGTCCCACCACAGGATTCACAGGACGCCTGATATTCTAACGCCGATACATCCACCTCATCACACGGTTTACAACTGCCCTTAGAAGCGCTTTCTTTATACATTGTCCCATCCGCCAAGGTAATGGTTTGACCGACTGACACACCAACTGTCCCCGGCGCACAATAATTAGAATATCCGCCACCATTTCGCCGATTACAATAATAACCGGTGAAGCGAACATTTGTTCCGCCATAAGGAGCCTCCCATCCAGTTCCTCCATTATAATCGCAGGGCAGGCATTGGGGATTACTATCACTATTAGTGCTCATCATCAACGGTCTATCCAACGGACATTTGCAAACACCATCCACCAACACCGTATCCGGATCGGTACAGGCGGTGGCACATTGCCATTTGGATACCTGAACCAAATTTGGACACATATCGCAACTGTTAAAAAGCTCGTTACGTATAACCCCCGTCACGTCTGCACAATCAATACAAGCACCGCTCTTACTATCATAAATTTGCCCTTCTGGACAACAGTAATTTCCTCTGCAACAGATTTTAACACTGTCGATTTCTTTTAAAGATATGTTGTTAGATGTTAGATTGTAACAACATCCGCCATTCCATAATCTGTCATTTGGGCAACACCCATATCCGTTTACATAGGTTGTATTACTGGCGCATTGAATCTCACAAATGCCTTTTGTTGTATTGCATTTATAGGCCGATCCTAAAAACGGCGCACAATCATTATCGGTTGTGCATGTTTTCCTGTCTTTTTCACTTCCCTGATTCAAATTGTTCTTAAATATAAACTCAATCATATTTGAATCTGATTGGCAATCGCCTTCGTGTTTTCCGTTTATCAAGGTTAAAAGCGACATCTTATATCCTGAATTTTTAATTTGATGACATATACGGTTTGATATATTATTTACGGTAATGCTGAATCTGTCTGATTTACCGCCGTAGTTCATCTTTGTTTTAAAGGTATAACCGTCAATTTCTTCCGTGCGTTCATTTGATGAAAAATGATTATTTAATATCAATTGTGATGATGTTGATACTGCCATCATGGAAATTGTTCCAAAAAGATTGTTCACACGATTTTTATCCATTGCATGGCGATATCCGGCCACACCGACAACGCTTAGAACGCCCATTATCCCCAATACCCCCAGCATTTCAAGCATTGAACGGCCTTGTTCGCTTCTTTTATTGTTTAATAACATTTTTTCTCCTTTTTAATATTAAAAAATCCCACTTTTTATAAGTGGGCGGATGTTAGAAAACCATATTCAGTAATGGCTCAGCTTATTCGGCTAAGGCCTTATTCGCTGACATCCGTCCACAGACGAATGTCAACATTTTTTATAAGAGTTGTGTTGTCAACTCTACTGAATTGGGTTTTCTACGCCCATACGTCCTTTTTGAACGCAAACTTATTCTACAATATGTTTTTTTAAAATGCAACAAAAAATCCCCGTCTTTAAGGCGGGGATTTTAAAGTCGTCAGATTCCTGATTATTTAATAATTTTGGAAACTGTACCGGCGCCGACTGTACGACCACCTTCACGGATAGCGAAACGCAATCCTTCGGCCATAGCGACGGGCACGATCAATTTGACTTTCATGCTGATGTTATCGCCAGGCATGACCATTTCTGTACCGGCCGGCAATTCAATTGTACCGGTCACGTCTGTTGTACGGAAATAGAATTGAGGACGATAGTTGGCAAAGAACGGAGTATGACGTCCACCTTCTTCTTTTGTCAACACATAGCATTGGCATTCAAATTCTGTATGCGGTGTGATTGTACCGGGAACAGCCAAAACTTGACCACGTTCCACTTCTTCACGTTTTGTACCACGCAACAACACACCAACGTTATCACCGGCTTCACCTTGATCCAACAATTTGCGGAACATTTCAATACCGGTAACGGTTGTTTTTTGTGTGGGACGCAGACCGACGATTTCAACTTCTTCACCGACTTTGATGACACCTTGTTCCACACGACCGGTCACCACTGTACCACGGCCGGAAATTGAGAACACGTCTTCAATCGGCATCAAGAATGGTTTATCAACGGGACGAGCCGGTTGAGGAATGTAAGAATCAACGGCATCCATCAAAGCAACGATAGCGTCATGGCCCAATTTGGCATCACCACCGTCCAAAGCAACCTTAGCAGAACCTTTGATGACAGGGATTTCGTCGCCGGGGAATTGATAGGAGCTCAACAAATCACGGATTTCCATTTCAACCAATTCCAACAATTCGGGATCGTCAACCATATCCATTTTGTTCATGAAGACCACGATGGCAGGCACACCCACCTGACGGGCCAACAAAATGTGTTCACGTGTTTGAGGCATAGGACCATCAGCGGCGGAAACCACCAAAATAGCACCATCCATCTGAGCAGCACCGGTGATCATGTTTTTCACATAGTCGGCGTGGCCCGGACAGTCAACGTGTGCATAGTGACGGTTGGCTGTTTCATATTCCACGTGGGATGTATTGATTGTAATACCGCGTTCACGTTCTTCGGGGGCTTTATCAATGTTGGCATAATCAACAAAAGCAGCGCCACCTTTATCGGCCAAAACCTTTGTAATAGCGGCTGTCAATGTGGTCTTACCGTGGTCAACGTGACCGATTGTACCGATGTTACAGTGCGGTTTTGTTCTTTCAAATTTTTCTTTACTCATTTTTTTCTCTTTCTTTAACTGATCAGTTAATAAAATGAAGTCAAATGACTTCGGTTAGTTTCGTTTGTTTGGGATGTTTTCTCATCCAACAGGTCCACCAAATGGAAATTGATAACCTGTATTTATGGAGCGGGTGATGGGAATCGAACCCACGTATTCAGCTTGGAAGGCTGCTGCACTACCATTGTGCTACACCCGCACATACTTTCGCTTAACGAAAGTCCCCGAATTATATACTACTTTTTTGAACTTGTCAAGTATAAATTATTTTGATATTGAATAGTCGGGAAAATTATCAAATAATCAACCTGACAAAGGTTGGAAAGTGTTCAAACGGGTTATCAATGATGTGATGGATTTTCGCACTTGCTTGTAAAAGATTGTTGTTCGGGCCGTGATTTTCAAGTCCTGTGATTCGGAAACAGAGGATACAAGGGGATATTTTTAAAAGCTTAGAATGTGAAAGATTATTTTTTTGTTATTTTACTTTTCTTGGGATTATCTTCAATCATTTAAAAAGGCATCTTTGTTTAATAAATTTTTCATACGTTTATCTTTGATATAGTCAATAATTGCTAGGTTATCCCTTTTGATAAAAAGTTAAAAAAACATTTGACTTTAATGTTGGTTTGTGCTCTAATCCCCTATGGACAAAATCAAACGGAGTAACTGCTTTGAAAAAACAAACAGCATCTGATTTTCTGAAAAAAGTCGGCTCAAATATGCGAGAGATTTGCAAGAGCCGAAAGATGACCCAATCAGAAGTTGCCAAAGCTCTGAATATGGCCAAAGTCAGTTACGGTATTATTGAACGGGGGCAAATCGGCACATCCCTTAAAACGCTTTTTAATATAGTTTCAATTTTAGATGTTTCTCCGGCAAGATTATTATTAGACAACGGCGAAATCTTTTTAACAAAAAAGGATATTATTAGTTTTTATGCTTAGGAGAAAGAATGCCTAAAATAAGTATTATTATTCCTGTTTATAAAGTTGAAGAATATTTACCGGCGTGTTTGGATTCGCTGTTGGCGCAAACTTTTACCGATTGGGAAGCCATCTGTGTCAATGACGGCAGTCCCGATAACTGTGGCACGATTTTGGCTGAATATGCTCAAAAAGACAACCGCATTAAAGTCATCAGCCAGGAAAATCAAGGCGTTTCGGTGGCACGGAATAAGGCCATGGAAGTTGCCCAAGGGGAATATATTTCTTTTTTGGATTCGGATGATGAGCTGGCCCCGACCTTTTTACAAAAGATGTATCAGGCCATCACGGATACAAATTCAGATATGGTTTGGTGTGATTTTCAACAAGGCGAAGTAAAACAGCCATGGCAAGAGCAAAACGCCGACATAAAAATTTATACAAATGCCTTTGATAAGTTTATAGAAGAAAAACCCAATATGGGTGCGGTTATTTGGAATAAACTGTATAAAAAGGAACTTTTAGAAAAATTTCAATTTAAAACAGAAATCAGTCAAGGCGGGGAGGATATTCTTTACTTATATCAAGCCGTATATTACGCAAAAAGCATAACACATATACATAATGAACTTTATTTTTATCGTACACGACCTGATTCTGTAATGACCAGCCGATTATCCGAACGGTTTGTTTTGGGAAATATAAAATTAGCGAAATTATTGTTTGAATTTTTTAAGGATAAAGAACTATTCCCAAAAACACGCAAGGTATTAAATCGGAAAATTGCCAAGCGGATGTTTAAGTTTGCTGTATTGGAACCCAAACGTAAAGATAAAGCAAATTTAGATAAGTGGTATGCCTTGACCCGACCTCAATTAGAAAAACTTAAACGAATTGGGGTTTATCAACCCAAATACCTGAGCCTTAAAAATCAATTTAAATCATGGCTGTTTTTACAAAATTGGGATTGTTTTTTTTATCGAAAATTAAAAGTTCAAAAACTTCAAATCAAAGTTTTGGGAATATCTGTCAGTTTGAAAATAAAACCATGGGTGCGCAATCTTTTACAAAAAAACAAAGAAAAAAGAACACGAATTATTTTGAGAAAAAATAACAAAATCCGTGTTGGATTCTTAGTGACAGAATGTTCGAAATGGGGGTATCAATCTGTTTATGATTTGTTTAAAGAAAGCAAAGATTTTGAACCGATTATTTTAATAACAAAGACGTTTATAGAACATAAGGAGCGTGAAAATTGTGGTCATTCTTTTCAGAATTGCTGTGATTTTTTTAAAAAGAAAGGGATGCCGTTTGAATTGGCCTATGATTTAGATAAAAAATGTCCTATCCCATTAAATCAATTAGATATTGGTATCGTTTTTTATCAACAACCATGGGATGTTGCAAAGGAACACCATCCGTATGATGTTTCAAAATACGCTCTTACTTGCTATATTTCGTATGGGTTCAGCTTGCTAAATTCGGATTTTATGTACTCCGAAGGTTTTGACAGATGGTTGGATATAAATTTTTTAATGAGTTCGGCAAATCTTGAAGAAATAAAAGAAAAATAGATGATGTAAAAAACTGTGTTGTTGTGGGTTCGCCGAAGTTAGATTATTATCATTATTTAACGGAAAACAAAAGAAATAAACCGGTTATTATTTATGCACCACATCATTCGTTTGATTTAGATTGGTTAAACTTGGCAACATTCAAGAAAAACGGAAAAGAAATTTTAGAATTGGCCCAAAAATATCAAGATCAAATTGATTGGGTCTTTAAACCGCATCCTCGTTTTAAATTTTCACTTTTAAAAAATGGTATTATGACAGAAGAAGAGGTGGAAAAATATTACGCTTGTTGGGAAAAAATCGGAAGAATCTATGAAAAAGGTGATTATATTGAACTTTTTAAAAACTCTGATGGTTTGATTACAGATTGTTGTAGCTTTTTGGCCGAATATTTGCCAAGTAAACACCCTGTTTTTCATTTAATAAACGAAGGGTGTTCGTGGAATAAATTGGCCAAAGCCTTTATCGGTTCTTATTATACAGCTTTAACATTTGAACAATTTGAAAAAGATTTTAATCAAGTTATTTTAAATAAAGATGATTATAAAAAAGAAGAACGTTTATCAAAAATTCCTGTTGTCTTGGATGAAACAACAACCGCAGCATCAAAAATATATCAAGAAGTAAAAACTTTTTTAAAGGAGTTAGATTTAACATGAAAACATACTATATCGTCAGCGGTGGTTTTGATCCCATTCACGAAGGTCATATTGAAATGATAAAGGCATCAGCTGAAGCAAGCGATGGCGTGATTGTTTTGGTCAATTCAGATGATTGGTTGATTCGCAAAAAGGGAAAAGCTTTTCAAAATTTTCACACACGCAAAACGATTTGTGAAAATTTAAAAGGTGTTATTTGTGCTTTAGGGTTTGATGATACCGATAACTCAGCCAGTGATGGGATTCGCAAGGTTCGTTCTATGTATCCTGATGAGCATTTGGTTTTCGCCAACGGTGGTGATCGGGGAAAAGATAATATCCGTGAAGATGATGTTTGTCATGAATGTCATGTGGATAAAGTTTTTGGTGTGGGTGGCAATAACAAAGCCAATTCATCCAGTTGGATTTTAGAAAAATGGAAAAGATAGATGAAAAAGCTATTGTTTGACATTGATATACTACTTAATTCTCAGGGCAAAGAAACGGGCATTTGTCGTGTTTGCTTACAGATATTAAAGGAACTGTCAAAGCGTCGTGAATATGAAATTTATCCTTTGGTTTCTTTGCGTACAAGCATAAATGTTGAACAGTATTTGAGTTCTAAAGGATTGGATAGTTTGACGAATAAAATTGTTTATCTGCCATATTTAAAGGCAACCTGTGGTGGAATAAAAAGAAAATACAGGATTAAAGCAAAAATTTTGAAATTCTTGTGTGGTAAAAAATACAAGAAAGAACTGAAAAAATATGATGAGTATATCAGTATTTTTTCACCGATTTCTCCTTTGGTTTTGGAATCCGACTTAAAAACAAGATTATTTATTCATGACTTATTCCCTATAAATTTTCCCAAGGCGTGTGATAAAAAGTTTATTCAAAAATATACCCATTGGATGCAAATGGCAAAGGTTGATGAATTTATTTGTATATCCCAAAATACGCAAGCTGATTTTTTGAAATTCAGACCTGATATTCATCCGTCAAAAACAAAAGTTGTTTATTTGGCGGCAGATGAAAGATTTAAACCGACTCAGAATGCAAAAATAAAAGAAAAATATGATATACAAACAGCAAAGTATTTCTTGGGTGTTTCTGATCACAATCCACGCAAGAATTTTCCACACCTGATTCAATCATTCATAGAATTTGTAAAGTCCAAAAAAGTATCTGATATTTCCTTGGTTTTGGTGGGACCTAAAAAACAGTTTAATGAAATTGAAGAATTGGTTGCTAATTTAAAAGAATTAAAGGACAAGATTATTTTGACAGGATTTGTGCCGGATGAAGATTTACCCGCACTTTATACTGAGGCAGAACTTTTTATTTATCCCAGTTTGTTTGAAGGTTTTGGTCTTCCTGTTTTGGAGGCTATGCAATGCGGAACCCCTGTTTTAACATGTGATAATACTTCTTTGCCAGAAGTGGGTGGAAAAGCAACAGAATACATTTCAGGTAAAGATATCAGTGAAACAGTTCAAAAAATGGCCGAAATACATCAAGATGAAAAAATGCGTCAAAAAATGTCCTCGGCCGGTTTGAAAAGAGCTCAACAATTCAGTTGGGCAAAAACAGTCAATCAAATTTTTAACTTAAAATGAAAGGAAACTAAAATGACAAAAACAGCAATGATTTCAGGAATTACAGGTCAAGATGGAGGCTATTTAGCCAAGTTCTTATTAGAAAAAGGATATAGAGTAATTGGGCTTTATCGTCGTGGAGCAACAGATACCTTTGAAAAATTAAAAGAACACGGAATTTTAAACCAAATTGAAATGAAGGATTTTGATTTATTGGAATTTTCCAATATTGCCAGATTGTTAAAAAATTACCAACCTGATGAATTTTACAACCTTGCTGCGCAAAGTTTTGTGGCAACCAGTTGGGCCGAACCTGTTTATACTGCACAGGCTGACGGAATGGGGGTTTTATATATCTTGGAAGCGATTCGTGAATTTTCACCAAAAACAAAATTCTATCAAGCATCTACCAGTGAAATGTTTGGAAAAATTCAAGAACCTGTTCAATCAGAAACAACGCCTTTTTATCCCCGCAGTCCTTATGGCGTTGCAAAATTAATGGCCCATTGGATGGTAACAAATTATCGTGAAAGTTTTAATATTTTTGCTTGTTCTGGAATTTTATTTAACCATGAAAGTCCAATGCGTGGCAAAGAATTTGTTACGCGTAAAATCACTGCCCATTTCGCTGAGATGGTAACAGGAAAAACTGATAAACCTGTGGAATTAGGCAATCTGAATGCAAAACGCGACTGGGGCTTTGCCGGTGATTATGTGGAAGGTATGTGGTTGATGTTGCAACAAGAAAAATCAGATACTTATGTACTGGCTACCAATGAAACACATTCTATTCGTGAATTTGTGGAAGAAGCGGGTAAAACGGCAGGTTTTGATATTGAATGGCAAGGTGAAGGCATCAATGAACTTGGAGTAGATAAAAAGACGGGAAAAACCGTTGTAAAAGTGAATCCTGAATTTTATCGTCCAGCGGAAGTGGAAGTTTTATTGGGAAATCCCAGGAAAGCTGAAAACACTTTGGGGTGGCATCGAAAAGTTAGTTTTGCAGATTTGGCAAAAATGATGATGGAAAAAGATATTGAACGTTCAAGAAAAGGAAATCTTTAATGGAAAAAATAAATTTGACATTTGATGCAACTATATTGGCAAACTCAATATCCAAGAATGCTTCTCGTAGTGGTATCTTTTTTACATCATACCAGATTGCTAAACACCTAATGTCTAATTCTAATATCAATCTATCTTTTTTTTGTTCGGAAAAAAAACAGACTTCATTAAGAATGATTCATGATTTTCAGGATATCCCTGTCTATCCGTATGTTTCTATTTTTGATACATGGTATGTTCAAATGAGAACTAATAAACAAATAGCAAAAAGAAATAATAAATTGGTAAAAAAAATATTTTGGCATTATTTATTATTCTTTACAAAATTACCTTTTAATATTTGTAATTTTATTATAAAAAAGTTGTGCCAGAAATTTAAAGTTGAGTCAGAGTTATTTCTGTCACCTATGTTTTCACCAATAAACGGACAAAAAAGTATTAATTCACAAAAAAGATATATCCTGTTATATGATGCAATACCATTGTTGTATCCAGAATATTATCCTCAAATAAAAAATGGAAAGTATTGGCTTTTGGATGTTGTGAATTGCTTGAAATCTGATTCATCCATTCATGCCTTTGCTATTTCAGAACAAACAAAAAAAGATTTTTTAAAATTTGTTCCGGGACTGAAATCAGAACAAATCACTGTAACGCCTTTGGCGTGCAGTGATGCTTTTCATCCTTGTTCAAAGGAAGAAACTTTAAAATCCTTGGAAAAATACAATTTGCCAACTGATAAAAGGTACGTTTTTTCCTTGTGTTCTTTAGAGCCCAGAAAAAACCTAATTCGGGCTGTCAAAACTTTTATTGAATTTATCAAAAAAAATAAAATTGAAGATATGGTCTTTATTTTGGGTGGCGGTCACTGGGAAGATTTTATTGGAAAATTGGATAAGGAAATTGAAGGATTGGGTGAGTATAAAAACAAAATTATCAAGGCGGGTTATATTGATGATGAAGATTTGGCTCCACTTTACAGTGGTGCTGAGTGGTTCGTTTATACATCCCAATATGAAGGATTTGGTCTGCCGCCGTTGGAAGCAATGGCCTGTGGTTGCCCTGTTATTACCAGTAACAATTCCAGCTTGCCCGAAGTGGTTGGTGATGCCGGCATTATGATTGACTGGGACAGCGATGAACAACACATCACAGCCTATGAAGATTATTACTTTCATCCAGAATTGCGTGATGAAAATCATAAAAAAGGACTTGAACGTGCCAAGCAATTTTCTTGGGATAAAACCGTTGATTTAATGATAAAGGAGATGATGAAATGAAAAAAGCAGTTCTGTTGGTCTTTTTTAATCGTTTGGATAATTTAAAAAAGGTGTTTGAGCAGGTACGAATAGCACAACCACCGAGACTTTATCTGGCATCAGATGGGCCTAGAGATAATAAAGTTGGGGAAAAGGAAAAAGTAGAGGGGATTCGTAAGTGGGTTTTGGACCATGTTGATTGGAAGTGTGATGTTAAAACTAGGTTTTTAGATAAAAATTCTGGTGGATGTGCCTATGGTGTTTCTGGTGCAGTGACTTGGTTTTTTGAAAACGAAAAAGATGGTATAATTTTGGAAGATGATTGTGTTCCAAGTCAATCCTTTTTCCCGTATTGCGAAGAGTTGTTGGATAAATATAAAGATAACAAAAAGGTTTGGCATATCACAGGATATGGCTATTACCAAGACCCTAAAGCAACAGAAACATATTACTTTTCCAAGATTCAACACTGTTGGGGTTGGGCCAGTTGGGCTGATAGATGGAAATACTTTTCTTTAGATTTGAGTGGTTGGGATGACGAAAATATTAAAAAATTTTCCCGTAATAAAGCTGTTCAGAAAAAAATGAAAGGAATTTTAAAGGTCTTAAGAGAAAGCAATCCAAAAGAAACTTGGGCATGGCCATGGAGTTTTTGGATTGTTGCTAATGATGGATATTGTATCAATCCATATAAAAATATGATTACAAATGTAGGTTTAGAGGGTGAACATTACAAAGGTAAAGATGATGGCTCTAACAGTTTAAATACAGCCTCTTTTGATATAGATAAAATTGTACACCCAAAAGAAATTCAATACAATATGAAGGCAATTAATTACATCTACAGGTATCATTATGGAATCCAATTTTCAAAATTATTTGGGTGGGAAACAAAGAACAAGGCAGATTATAGGCAAAAAATGTTTAAGGTATTTGGTTTGCCTATTATTAAAATTAAAAAAAACGAAATAAAAAAGAAAACATACGTTTTAGGGATACGTATAAAATTGAAAAAAAGGAAATAAAATGTTGTATAAGACATACCAAGATTTAAACCAAGATATAAAAAAGAATTTGTGGAAAATGCCTCCTTGTGATCTCATCGTTGGCGTTCCTCGATCTGGAATGATTCCTGCATATATGTTGAGCTTTTTGACGAATATCCCAGTTTGTTCATTGGATGAATTCAAAGCAAATATATTTCATATTCATTCCCACCGTGTGCTCAATATAAAGGATGTTCACACTGTTTTAGTTTTGGATGATTGTTCATCAAGCGGAAATTCCATTCGCGAAGCAAGGGAAGCACTATCAGAACAAATAAAAAAATATCAGATACATTTTTGGGCATTTTATTTGATGCCAGGGGCAGAGGATAAGGTGGATGGATTTTTTGAATATGCCTCTGTTCCACGTATGTTTCAATGGAACTATCTCAATCATCCTGAGATCACCCGTGCTTGTTTTGATATAGATGGTGTGCTATGCTATGATCCAACGCCAGAGGAGAATGATGATGGTGAAAAGTATAGACACTTTATTTTAAATGCTAAACCATTATTTATCCCAAAATATAAGATAAAGGCACTTGTGACATCACGTTTGGAAAAATATCGTCCAGAAACAGAAGAATGGTTAAAAAAACATGAAGTACAATATGAAAAACTGTACATGCTTGATTTACCAAGTCGAGAAGAGAGGCTTAAACAAAACGCACATGCAAAATTTAAAGCAAAAATTTATAAAAAATTGAACTCTCCTTTTTTCTATGAAAGTGAAATTGAACAAGCAAGAGAAATTTTCGCACTTACAGGTAAGCCAGTGTTTTGTGTATCAACTGATGAATTGATACAATCTAAAGAACAGGCAGAGAATAAAGTTTTAGTTTGCCCTAAAGATGAAGAAAATAAAAGACGATTTCGCTTGTTTGGGGTGACACTATTTTCTGTGTCTCATAAAAATACCCAATCTCCTATTGAAAAAGAATATAAATGTCGTATCCGTTTGTTGGGTGTTACCTTGTTTTCAAAACGTAAAAAGGGCGATAAAAGAATTTATCGTGTTCTGGGAATCAAGTTTGTTTTACATAAAAAGAAAAAGCCCGCCAAATAAATGACGGGCTCTAATAAATTTATTCTTTGGGATATTTTGCTTTAATTTTAGCTATTTTTTCAACCCACAAATTTGTGCCATTTACTTTATCCCAATAAATCATATCCAACTGTTCCGCAATAGGAGGATATTCAGCAACTCTTTTTTCTGTGTATGTCGGTTCAGGAACTTTGGGTTCTTGACCTTGAAGATGGCGTTTGCCATCATATCCTGCAACAATCTCTGTATCTGTTATAAGATTTAGCCCAAGGTCTTGTGCAATTTTTTTGCTGTTTGTGGAACGGCCGATAGTGTTATCAGAAAGTAATTCATAGTATATCATTATATTTCTCCTTGTGCATAAATAAATCTTATCATTGATGGTGATATTTGATTAACTGTAAGAAGCACAGCTGCATCTTTTTTTACAGGGAGCAATACTCCCACTGCTCGGGTATCATTTGTGGAATTGGTATATGATGTCATCATTCCATTTGTTGAGTTTTCCAATTTTATCATGCTGTTGGTTCCCATGTTTGCCTTAGCACAATAATATCCATTGGCTGGTGCCGTAAAAGAACGATCTGTTAATGTGTAATCAATATATGTATCGCTTGGCATAGCCAAATTGGCTGACATTTGTTTCCCTAATACAGACAAATTATCCATATCTTGGTTGGCTTTGCTGGCAAGGGTGGAAACGGCTTCTTGTGCTTTTTCGGTGGCGATATCGGCCTGTTTTGTGGCTTCTATGACTTGCTGTAAAGCGCTTTTTGCCGACTCTTCGGATATAATTGAAGAATGTTCAGCGCTTTCTTTATAGCCCTTTAAGGTACTTTCCAACTCGTTGATTTTTATGGTCGAGTTTTCCAAATTCGTGCCATCCTTGTTCCATACAATCGCTTTGCCGGCGCTGGGCGTTGGTAAGGTCAAATCAACATCTGTATCAACCGCATAAGGCGGTAATACCATAGACCTGTTCAAATTATCCGCTATTTGTTGTTGACAGGCCATCTGATAGTCAAATTCTTTATTTAAAACTTTGGCCCGCAAAGCACCGCCTTCTTGAAAAGTGGTTGTCCGTTTAATGGCTAGATTTCGAACAATGGTAATAACTGTACCCGAAGTAGGGGATGTTTCAAAAGATATTTCCCCACCTTCTATGTTTTTGCTCATTGTAACCGTATAGGTATCAGAATCCTGCACTTTATCATTAAAATAAACATCAATATCTGATGTTTTAAAAATAGCAAACGGAAACTCGTAACTTGTTAAATTTCCGTCCGCCACATACTGTATTCGTGGGCTTGTACCCTGTATTTTAATATGGTTAGACATTTGTTTTTCTCCATTTTATTATAATAAAAAAGTCCCTAAAAAAAGACTCTGCCATAGAGCAGAGCCTTTGAATTAGATATAGATTAGCAAAAAAACACCGGATACACCGGTGCCTGCTAATCGACCAAATAATAACATAAATCACACAAAAAGTCAAGGAAAATATTCCTAAAAATCCATATTTTTTTTTAAATAGTTATATTGAAAGAATATAAAAGAATACTTTAAGTATATTTTTTTATTTATTTATTCAAGATACATATAGAGGAATAATTATCAAATTAGAACATCTAAAAATAATCAAAACTCTAATTTTTTTGATTGGGCAGAAAAGGGACGCCCGAGTTTTTTTACCTTTCATTTTGTTTTGATTTGCTTACCAAAAATACTGTAAAAGTGTTCTCTTTAATAGAACATTTTTGGGCTGTTTTGAATAACAACAAAAATGAATTTTAAAAATTCAAATGCCCCTTTGTTTAAGGGGCGTTTTTTTGAAAGGTCGAAGTTGAAAAATTTTACGATACTTATGAATCTCCAAAGTCACAGTCTTCCCAATAATCTCCTGTCCAATACTCATTAGTTTTATCATAAACCCATTGAGAACTTACACAATCATAACATTCATCTGGATATTCCCCATCGGGATCATCACAGCAACTATCTTTACTAGTAATAAACGAGCCGTCGTCAATTGTACAGACTTTGTAACGATCAGGATCATAACATGTCTTTTCATCATCTTCGTTAAAAATTGACCATCCAAAAACATTACAACATCCCATTGACTCTTCGATTGAAAAAGTTCCATACATATCATCTGTCATATAATTATAACCTGTTCCATCACGAAAACAGTAATAACACTTTTCATCAACTGTTTGCACAAACCCATTTTTCCCTTGACAAACGCATTCAGAGCTTGGCTCATAACCATCTGTATCACCCAATTTTACAACCCTATTTAAATAACCAAACCATTCACCAGAATCGGCCGAACAACAATGTCCATCATAATAGATCGGTGCTGCGGATGGACACCCACAAACGGCATAATTATTGCTGTGGCGATATTCCCATTCTCCCTCTTCATTGCATATATAACATTCGGGTAAAATTGTTGGCATTTCATTATCACAACAGGAAGATGTCGAAACACAGCTGCCATCGCCACAACTTTTGTATCCTTCATTCAAACGCCAAGAGCCGTTGACGCAAGAATTCCCGTATCGACCAGAGCAAATCCGTTCAGAATAACAACATTCGTCCATGTCAATACAGGTATTGTCCGAAGAACAATACTTTTTTCCTTTGCTTTGGCAACAAGCAGAAGATTCATCCGTAGTTTCATAATGACATTTATTTGATATACAAGAGCTACAAAGCGTACGACCTTGTGTACAATCTGAATTTGACGTGCAACAATCAGATCTTTGTACCCATGAAGTACCATTACATTCATGACAAACAGATGGTCTTGTTCCTGTGCATGTCGGTGTTTCACATCTGTGATTTTGACATATAGTACCCCCAAAACATTGGTTATCATTTTCGCAACAGGCGCTATCCGTTTTTACCCAAGAATAAGAACCATCACTGCCCTGACAGGTATAACTACACCCTGAACCAGGTTTTGCAATATCCTTACAACAATCATCACCTGAACAGGTTTTATCCTGACATTTGTTATTGACACAAGTTTGATTGGTTCCACATTCGCTATCATCTTCGCAACAGGCGCTATCCGTTTTTACCCAAGAATAAGAACCATCACTGCCCTGACAGGTATAACTACACCCTGAACCAGGTTTGGAAATATCCTTACAACAATCATCACCAGAACATCCACAAATTTCATTATCGGGATCTGCATTACAAATACATTCTTTATTATTTTTGGCACAACAAACACCATCATAATCCGCATATGTTTCAGGGGAATAAGTATCAACACAATCATTTGTTCCATTCACTTCTGTGCTGGGACGACATTCTTGACAGGCGTTACAAGATCCATTACAAGGATCTGTGCAAATTTCATTATCGGGATCTGCATTACAAATACATTCTTTGTCGTCATCTTCGCAACAGGTATCACCGTATTTTTTCTGATCCGATGGACAATCTGGACAAGAACCATCACCTGCACATTCGGTTTTACAACATACATCACCACACAATGCCACTGAATCCAATGAACAACATTGCCATGCCGCCCAAGCCGACAAACTTAATCCCAAAGATGAAACAAATGCCAATAAGCCAATGCGTGATGATATTTTCATAT
Source organism: Alphaproteobacteria bacterium (assembly GCA_015062245.1). Lineage (GTDB taxonomy): Bacteria > Pseudomonadota > Alphaproteobacteria > CAAHEQ01 > UBA3637 > UBA3637. The sequence goes on along the minus strand of SUVA01000004.1, from coordinate 53,294 downwards.
TTAATCCCTTTGTTTAGTGCTATGTTGAATATTCTCCTTTATCCATTTTTTGACTTCTGCAGCTTCTTTCCACATTTCCTCCACAGACGGACGTGTTCCATCACCCTTTTGGGGTACATTGTTGGATTGATTTTTTTTACACCCACCCAATACAGAAAGACCAGCCAATGCCGAAATAAATAAAGTTTTCAAAAGTGATTTTTTCGTTGGTTTCATTTTATCCTCCTAAAAAGTAAAGAAAAATTCTTTTCCAATAAGTTTATTAAAATCTTCAACTGGTGTACATTGTTCATTAAATTGATCTGTTATACATTCCAATTTTTTTTGACAATCGGCACATACTTGTGAAGCAAGTGATCCTTTCCCAGTCCAACAATCCATACACTCTCGATTGGAAACCGTAAAATCATTTGCATCTGCCATTTCCCCTAAATCCGACTTTAACAACTCAATATTCATGATTGGATGGTTTGTAAATTCATTCGCAGACATACACATTTTAGCATTCTTTTTATAAAGTTCAACCAATAAATCCGAAAGGTTTAAATCCTTTGATTTAAAAGGATTCCACCCTAATTTACCTAAGTTATATCCCACAAGTAATTTATCTTTAATTTTATTGTAAGCAATAACATTTTGGTGAGTTTCTTCAATCCATTCAATATTTTCTTGATAATAGCCTGTACGGGCATAAGTGGAATTCATAAAATCCCTTTCAAGTTCACCCCTTAAACCGTTGCAATTGTTAGGATTAAAATATTCAGGATCCGAAAAATAGCGCTTGGCATTTCCAAGATTGACATAATAATCAACTCCCTTACCATAAGAGTTCACGTCTCTCATAAAGTCTTTACATTCTTGTTTTTCTTGTGGCGATGATGCCGTTGGTCCATCACGATAAATACCGACAACCAAACCGTCTCTGTTTTTATAACACGCCTTTATGGCATTAGAAATATCTATTGTTGTGCCTATTGCTTGCGCATTTACTTCGGTTATAATACCTTGGTAGAATGAAGATAAACCAACATTCAAGTTACCCCATAGTGGTTCGTTCATTCGGTCAATCCGATGAATATTTTCATGAACAATCGTTCCTTCACATGATAATTGAGTTTCATTAACAACCTCACAATAAGCTGTGTTTATGTGAATATTTTTACGATCGCCATCCCAACAAAAACCTCCGAAACCTTTCATTGCTGCATTTCCCTGTACTGAGGTAAAATTAACAGTCACAGCATCTTCATTTGATAATGCTAACTTTTCCTTCATTTTTGCCACAATTTTTTCCATTTTTTCTTGGGTTATTTCACCACCGGCAAATTTATCATAAACAACAGTTATATTTTCAAAAGTAAGCACCTTAGGAATGCCACACGTGTTATCAGATTGACAACGCCTTTTTATTCCAACATCCGTTATTCTTATACAATCATCATTACTATAACAACCACAATGGCAGGATAAACCAGGTGATTCAAATGTAACCCCTCCTTCATTTCCACAAAAGGGAACCCCATTTTTACATGCCAAAATCGCACCAGTTGATGAATATGTTGTCCTTTGAGCGCCCCTAATACATCTTTTAATACCATACTGATTCGGCGTTGGGCGTTCGCATGCTTTATTTATATCATCATAAGGTGTTTTAAAAGCACACTTATATGGAGCCAGACTCCAATCATCTACCAAATCATTTGTTGGGCAACATGTTCCCCAAGAAGAGGCATCTTGCCCATTCGGACAACATTGTTTTTTTCTTTGGCTTACATTGTACACATCAACATATTCCGACAGATGATGACCTGTACCACAACATTTTTCTTCATAGGTATTCGGATCATTATAAATATTTTCGTTTTTACAACAACTGCCATCGTTTAGCTTTTGTTCTCCTTCAGGACAACTTGAACAAATAGAATTCGTCAAAGTATATGTGCCTTTATTTTCATCATAGGCTTTCCCATTTTGACAACAGATTAAATTGCTTCCATCATCATATGATATGCCATTATCCGGACACCCACAAAAATATGGGGAAACCATATCTCCCCCAAATAAAAAGCTAAAAAAATATCCATTTTTACAACAGACGAGTGATGTACTACTATTCGCCGTTGTTCTATCTTCATAACCATCCGGACAACTTTCGGGCGCTTCACAGGTTTCGTTTTTATTCTTATCAATATATACCTGTTCCATACAACAATCCCCTGATGTGGTAACGGCTTTCATAGCACCTCCACAACAAAAAGTTTCACCATTTAAAGCCATTAAATAGGATTGAGAATCCAAGCAACATTCTTTTACGCCACCATGTTCGGCAACTCTATCGTTTTTACAACAACTTTTATCGGGCATTTCTGTATAACCAGTGGAACAACCGCATTCCAAACATTCATCATCACCCAAAAATTTTTGAGATTCCGTACACATTTGATGCGCCCATAAAGTACATTCCTTTGGTTTTATACATTCAACAGCATAAGCGGATACAGATGTCAAAATCAAAGTCGTCAAACAAAGTGTCTTTTTCATCCTATCCCCCTATATTAAGCCTTCATAATACGCCCAACAATAATCATCCATAGGTGTGGATTCATCACCTGTCGGACAAGTTTCATCAGGGCATCTGGCCGCACAAACAACCGATAAATCATCTATATTTTTGGCACAAACACCTTTGGTATAGTACGAATTATCACCGTGTTTATTCTTGCAACATTGGATATTACAAAGTTCGTCCGATGGATCCAACGAAATTCCCTTTTCGGTATCACATTCACAATCGGCAATTTCCAACCAACGTGCTTCACCCGTTGTGTTCATTGATTCTTGTTCACCATCTTTTATACAAACAACGCCACCAGCACCCGAAAAACCCGTAGCATCACCCAATTCCATAACGGTACCATCCGTTTCAATACGACCGTTGTCTAACCAATAAGCCGACATATATCCATCCCAATGCAATTTGCTTAACCATTCTGTTTTATCCGATGGAAGTTCTTCTGAATTCAACAAACGGGCCCCTTGCATTGAACACCAATCATAGGCCGAATAATATGTCAAATATCCATATTGACAATCGTTTGTTCCTTCTGATGAACGACACCAATTTGAAAAACTAGCAGCCGAATTAAGTAAGTAGATAGCACCATTGTATTCCAATTCTTCCGAGGCTATTTTTTCACATTGATTGGGTGTATTCTCGGCACCAAAATTGCAAAAATATCCAGCATTGCAAGAACCCATTTGATTACAGGAACTACCTCTATCCACAACACATTGGTTGTTTTGTGATACAAATCCTTCGTTACACATACAAACGCCCCAATGTAAAGAAGCGTTTTCTTTATCTTTACAGGAACCTTGGATAATTTTTATTGGTGGGCATTTTAACGAACCGCAAATATGCATACCGATAGATTCAACACCATTTGTATTGCGTTCTTTTCGTTTGTTCTTAAATATACTGCCACCGGCAAAAACAGCCGTGGCAAAAATCAAAATAAAAATACCCAAAAATAACTTTTTCATACTCTATCCTTTTTTACAAGTGATACCTTAATCCCAATGTCAGTGAATGCGATTTTATTTTATCCAATGTATAGTCTACACCATCTTCACGGATAATGTCAACATTGCCATAATCGGAATAACGATAACCTAAATCTGTAAACAGTTTTTGATTCACTTTATAGGAAATACCAGCCCCAACTTGCCATGCCGGATTCATTTTATGATTGCTTACGGATTGATTGCCATATTCCAATTTAACATGATTATAGGCGGCACCACCACCCAACATAACATACGGCAAAAAAGAGTCAGAAACAGGAATATCAAAATACAAATTCATCATCAATGAACCCGTTTGAACACCTGCGGTTGCATCACCAATTTTTTCTTCTGCTTTGGTGGTATATGATCCTTCCAATTCGCCACGCAAAAACTTATACTTGGCACCAAATGCCAACGAACCAGAATAAGCAGTATCTTTAATGTTTTCTTTTTCGCTCATGCCAGAGTATGAGGCCTGTAATTGAGAACGATGAAAACTGACACCTAACTTACCGGATATATATGGACTTAAACTTTTTTGACGAACAACGCTGTTGCTGTAAACAGGTGCAGAAAAATATTGAGTTCCTTGATTTTGATGAGAGTTATACCATCCTTCTTGAATATTTTGTCTTTGAATACGAATTTTAGAAAAATGAATTTTTTGCATACAAGGCGAATTTGGATCTGCCCCCATTTGAATCAAAGTTTTAGCAAACATCATATCGCCATTTAAAATAGCACTGCATAAAATAGTATTACCATATCTATCGGTGGAATTGATATAATCAACAGAAGCATACGCCGGCATACTAAACAAAAAGACCAACATACCTAAAATTTTTCTTTTCATCCTAACCTCCACATAATGCGTCTAAATCAATAATTTGTTCATTCAGTTTAACTTGAACATCACCTTTTTGACCATCTTCCAATTCCTCATCCTTTAATGTAAAATCAACATCCTTGGCCATTTCCTGTTCAGATAACGCTTTTATCAACCGACGACACATACTTCCTTTTATCGGCTGACCATTTGATGAATAAACACGCGCTGTAAAATCTTCCCCCGAAAAAGAAGTTTCATCCAAAATCGGCTCAAACTCAATGCGATATCCGGAAGTTTCAACTGTATATGCTTTTAAAAATTCAGCCATTTCTTCTGATGTTTCAAACTTGTGTTGTGACAATACGGGTGCAATTTGAACCGTTTGAACATGTATTGTATTCAATATATCGTTAACTTTTTGTTCCTGCGTTGAACGAGAATAATACCACACCCCCATCAATGATAACACACCAATAATGCCCAAAACAACCAAAATTTCAGTTATCGTTCTGCCCTTTTCAAATCGCATCAAAACCTCCTTTTTTACGAGTATACAAAATGTATTTATAAAAAACAAGTTTTTTACAATTCAAGACTTAAAATTAGCGCATTTTATTTTGATATTTCATATAAGAAGCAACGAAAGGCTTTTTTTCCGTTTCAGAAAGGTAATTCATCCATTTTCTCATAGCAGATGACGCTTCATGTCTTAATTCCGTAAGCGCATAAGGATTTTTCAAAATTTTCCCATAAGATTGTACCATTAACAATGGTTTGTCCTGTTCAGGAATATCATTTTGTTTTTCCAAAGCATGGGCATATAAAAACTGGGCTTTAGGATATCCTTTTTCGGAAAAAAGATTTAACACAGATAATGCTTCTTTATCGGATAAAAAAGAAGGGGCTTTATCTTGAGTTTTTAAATTGATAAGAGAATATAATCCAAACAATTTATCTTCCGTTTGAGCAACATCCAAGATATCGGAAGTGGTAGCTTGTGTTTTATCAGCGATTGAAGGGAAAAGCTGTACACCACTGATAAAATTTATTTTTTTCCCATCAAAAAAGTCTTTATACAATTTTGAAATGCGTGATTCAAGATGTTCAAATTCCATATTCAACCTCCTATGTCACAATGATGTGATTGGATTGTAACACATGCTTTTTTTTGTGTCAAGAATTTTTATTTATATTTTTATATATCTTTTATAAAAGCATGTTCATCACAACATTCAACTTTTGCACAGTTTAAACATTCACCAAAAACTTTATGCGGTAAGGTATCTCGCTCCACTTCATGAAAACCGCATTTTTCAAAAAATTCACATTGGTATGTTAAGGAAAAAATTCTGGGAACATTTAATTGTTTGGCACGTTCTATGCATTTTTCCACCAATTTTTTCCCGATTCCTTTTCTGAGATGTTCTTTGTGAACAGCCAAGGAAGCAACTTCAACCAAATCTTTCCATGCAACAGAAACACGTGCGCAACCAAGAATTTTGCCGTCTTCTTCATAAACAAAAAAACCTTGAATGTTCCGATAAACATCATAAGGACATTTTTTTAACATCAAACCTCTGTCTGCATGGTAATTGACTAATTCCAAAATTGCGACAGAATCTGCCATTGTAGCATTACGTATCATTTATTATCTCCATTTATTTTGTTTTTTTTAAATATTCATCCAAATGTATTGTTTCTTTTGTTTTTAAATAATCTGCCAGCCTTTTTAAAAGGCTTCGGCAATGTTGAATATCTTCTAAAGAAACAAATTCATTATCCTTGTGTGCCTGTTCAATAGAGCCGGGGCCACAGATAACAGTTGGAATATTATTTGTTTGGAAAAATCCGGCTTCCGTCATATAGCAAACCGCTTTGGTTTCATTTTGCCCCAATAATTCTGACATGCATCTGTATGCTAAACCATGCCATGGTTCCAATGCGTAACCTTCGTATTTTTTGTGTTCAATTCCTGTTGATGGAAAATTTTCAAACTTTGGATTTATTTCTTTTTCAATAAAGTTATCAATATCATTCACAATCTTTGTTAAATCTTCCCCTGGGTGCGTTCTTACCTCGTATAAAAATGAGCATTCGTCTGCGATGACATTAGATGCTATTCCACCTTTAATTGTTCCGATATTAAATAAGGTATATGGGTTTTCAAAGTGCGAATTTTTAAAAGGAGTTTGTTTTTTTTGTTCTGCCAACAATCTGATATAATTTATGATATCTGATGCGATTTCAATGGCGCTTAAACCTTTGTTAGGGGTAGAACTGTGGGATGACTGTCCTCTTACTGTTATTTTACCACCCAACCATCCAAAGTGTGTATCAATAATTTGCATACAAGATGGTTCTCCAATCCAACACCAAGCCGGTGAAAATTCCCCTAAAACAGATTGAATTTTACGTATTCCTTTCATTTTACTTTCTTCATCAAAAGTAATGGAAATATATAAGGGCCGATTGATGGGAACATCCTTTAAAGTTATTGCCATTTCCAAAACACATGCCATAAATCCTTTCATGTCGCATGTACCACGTCCATAGTATCTGTCGGAAATTTTAACCAATTCAAAAGGGTTCGTATTCCATTTCTTTTTATTGCAAGGAACGACATCCAAGTGTCCGGAAAGAATAATACCGCCTGTTGTTTTTAAAGACGAATCTGGCCGACATGCCCACAAGGCACGGATTTTACCAGAAGAAGATTTTAAAAGATGAATTTCAAAGCCAGCTTCTTTTAATAACGACTGAACAAAATCACAACACACTTCAATCTGATCTTTTTTGGAAGTATCAAAGGATATAAGCGTTGATAAAATTTGTTCCATTTTTTGCATAGTCACCCCACAAAAAAACTTCTGTTAAAAATGATACATAAAATAAAAAAGAATAGCAACAAAAAAATGATGTAAGACAAAAATGTTGACTTTCTTTGAATTATTTGTTAAAATTTAAACAGATTTAGATACCTAACGCTAGGAAAAGCCTATGAAGGATATTTATATTTCAACGGATAATCTTATTTTGCGTGAAATTACAGCAGCGGATGTTTTTGCAATTGAACGTATTCGTCGTTCAATAAATGAAGAACCTAACAATATCAATTATTATGATTTAACAAATCCAGAAGACACTGTAAAATTTTATAGATCAGCTATAGATCAACAGAAAACTTTTCCAAGAAGAACTATTTCGTTGGCGGTGGCAGAAAAATCGGCACCTCATAACATGATTGGTTTTGTGATTGGTGAAACAACTCGTCTTTCTTCAAGAAAATGGAAAGATAAACATGCTCGTATTGATTTGGGATATTTTATTGATCCTAAATTTCAAAGACGAGGTTATGCAACCGAAGCGTCTCGTGCTTTTTTATCAAAGATTTTTTTCGAAAATCCTAAATTTAAACAATGCAACGCAACCGTTCGCCCTGATAATGTGCTATCCAGACAGGTTTTAGAGGGCGGTTTGGGTATGATTCAGTATGGAAAAACAATGAAAATTATGAAACCGGGAAATCCGCCTGAGCCACGGTTGTTGTTAAAAGTTTCAAGAGATGAATTTTTTAAACATAAAAATCATTTGGGAAAAAAGAAAAATTTAGAAATCTCAACAAAAACGATCCAAGTAAAAGGTTTTTTACAAATGAAGGAAAGGTAAAAAAGTGATGCCGGAAGAACAAATTTATCAACCAAAAATGTCAGTGAATTTGGCGGCTGTTCAGGAAAATTATGATGAATTGTGTCGCCATGCTCCAAAACAAGAAATTTGTCCTGTTGTCAAATCTAACGCCTATGGTTTAGGGGCAAAAGAAGTGACTGAATCCTTGATCAAATGTGGTTGTCGTAATTTTTACGTTTCGACGGCACAAGAAGGTATTCATTTACGTAAACACTTTCCGGATATTCAAATCAATGTATTAAATGGTCCGCATAAATCAAATTTGATTTTATTTAAAAAAAACGCATTAACTCCTGTTATTAACAGTATGGAACAATTACGGTTGTGGGAAAAAATTTGTTCTTCTTCCCAAACTGGGTGTATTCTGAATTTAGAAACAGGCTTTAATCGTTTGGGCATAAAGGAATCCGAATGGCCCCATTTTACGAAAGAAAAATTAAAGGAATACAAAGTCTCCTTGATTATGTCACATTTATCATGTGCAAGCGATGTGCCGGAAATGGCTGATTGTAAAGATGAACAACGCCGTAAAACAGTTCAAGAACAAAATAAAAAACAATTTGATACATATCAAAGAGCATTGAAACATTTTGGCTTGCCCGGAAGCTTGGCATTGGATGCCCACTTGGCAAATACAGAACAGGCACCAATTTCTCAAATACGCAGTGGTGCTGCATTATATGGAATTAATGTGTTCCCAAAAGTTTTAAATTTGTCCCCTGTTATGACAATTGAAGCGCCACTTTTACAAATTGAAACAATTAAAAAGGGAGATAATGTTGGTTATGGTGCAACTTTTCAAGCCGAAAAAGATACAAAAGTTGCCGTTTTGGGGATTGGATACAGTCATGGTATTCCCAGAAGTTTAAGTAATAACGGAAAAGTTTGGTTCCAAGACGGTGATGAATTTTATTCTGCCCCCATTATTGGTCGTATATCTATGGGACTTTTAAATTGTGATGTAACAAAGGTTCCCCAATCGGCTTTAAAAAAATCAAAAGCTTCCCTTGTCAATCGACGATATACCATCAACGATTTTTGCGTTGATGCAGATCGTTTGGACAGTGAAATTATGTGTTGCTTTAATTCAATGGATCTTGTTTATACCAATCGCTTGCAAAGAGAACGCGAAAAAAAAATCAGCAACATCACAAACATCAAAAAAAGCTGTTGCCAAAGATAAATAATTAAATTGAAAGCTCAAAAATGAAAATCAAACATAGTGTAGGGGATTTATCCCTTGAATGTGAAATATTTGAATCAGAAAATCCACCGGAATTGGTATCCGATGATTATAATGAAATCTTTATTAACAAAATATCCTGTGAATATTTTTTGTTGCGTAAACGGGTTTATGAAATGCTGACTATTGCGCACAAACATTTACCTAAAGGATATAAGTTTAAGGCGTTTGAATTATACCGTCCTTTTCACAGTCAGGTATATTATTGGAAGTGTATTTTGGATGAATTGAGAAATAAAAATCCATATATATCGGATGAAGAATTGTATGAAAAGGCAAATATCTTTATCGCAAATCCATATAAGCAAGGTAGTGGACACCAAACTGGTGCGGCAATTGATTTAACTTTGTGCGATGAACAGGGACGGGAATTGGATATGGGGACCAAGTGGCGTGAGTTTAATTCTAAAACAAAAACATTTTCTTTGGATCCGACATTGACAGAAGAGCAAAAACAAAACCGAAAAATGTTGTACGATGCAATGATAATTGCCGGTTTTGTAAATTATTTTGAAGAATGGTGGCATTTCAGTTATGGTGAAATTGAATGGGCCGTCATCACACGGATTGGGAAAACGTTATACGCCCCCCTTAAAATTTAAAAATGTGTTATTTCTCAACCATAAATGAATAGGTCTTGGAGCATTAATTGCATCACACTTTGCATCACAGTTTTTCATTTTGTATATTTCCGGTTGTTTTTAACGTTAGGATTTGATGTAAGTGCCTGAAAATAAAGGAAAACACAAAAACAAGAAAAAGATAAAATACAATTTCTTTGATATAAAAAAAGCCTTGTAAATCAAGGCATAAAAATGGTGCCGACACTCGGATTCGAACCAAGGACCTACTGATTACAAATCAGTTGCTCTACCAGCTGAGCTATGTCGGCACAAGGGTAATTATAACTTATTTTCATTTAAAATGCAATCCTTTTTTAAAAAATTATGCACTTTTATTATCTGTCCACGGCAAATCAATGCTTTTGGCTATTTCCACCCGCTTTAAACGATTGGTGTGGCCAGCGGTGATTTGAATCATTTTTTTGGGGATTTTTAATTCATCCGATAAAAAATCAATCAGGGCTTGATTGGCCCGACCGTCCACCGCCCGTTCTTTGACGGCAATTTTCCAATGGGTGTTATTCCATAATCCTTCCACTCCACAGCGTTTGGCACCGGGGCTCAGGCGAATTTGTAAAACTGTTTTATCGTTCATTTTTCATCCTTTAAAAAAAGCTGTAAGGGTCAATGTCAATACGTACATCCACAGACGGTGGAATGACAGCACCGTCCATCCACAGATGCAAATAGTTTTGAATGTTTGTTTGCTTGTTGGTTTTGACCAATAAACGATAGCGATATTTGCCCCGCAATTTTGAAATAGGCGCCACCACGGGACCCATCACCAAAACGCCGTCTTGTTGTGGGGCGTGGCGCACGATTTTTTGAACGGTTTGATAGGTTAAGGTTTGATTTTTTCCGCTGATAATCAGGCTGGCCAATTTTCCAAATGGTGGCATTTTTAATATTTTGCGTGTGGCCATTTCTTCGTTTAAAAAAGCGGAACGGTCGTTTTTTTGTAAGGCCTGAATAATTAAATTATCGGGATTATAGGATTGCAAAATCGCCAAGCCTTTTTTACTTTCACGACCGGCCCGTCCCATCACCTGTTGAATCAATTGAAAAGTTCTTTCTCCCGCCCGTAAATCACCGCCCGCCAACCCCATATCGGCATCAATCACACCCACCAATGTCAAATTGGAAAAGTGATGCCCTTTGGCCAAAATTTGAGTGCCGATTAAAATGTCAATTTCGCCATTATCCATTTGTTCAATAATGGTTTCAAAATCCTTTGGGTTTTTTAATGTTTCGGATGTGATTTGGGCAATTTTGGCATCAGGAAACAAAGAAATTGTTTCTTCGGCCACACGTTCCACCCCCGGCCCACAGGCCACCAGATTTTCCGCCTGACAAACTGGGCATTTTTTCGGCACAGGCAAGTGATAACCGCAATGATGACATTGTAAATTCTTATCGCCTTTATGGGTGACCAGCCATGCCGAACAATGCGGACATTGTAAACGGTGACCACAGTTGCGACACAACATCAAAGGCGCATAGCCACGGCGGTTTAAAAACAATAAAGATTGTTCTTTTTTATCCAGCTTTTCTTTTAATGCATCTTGTAAATCTTTTGATATAAATTGGATGGGGCCTTTTTCTTTTTGACGCATATCGGTGATTTGAATATCGGGCAATCGGGCGCCGGCAAAACGTTCGGCTAAAATTAAATGTAAATAATCGCCCTGATGGGTGTGGACATAGGTTTCCAAGCTGGGGGTCGCACTGGCCAAAATCAAAGGGCAATCCGCAATTTTGGCACGTACAACAGCCATATCCCGTGCGTGATATAAAACACCTTCTTCTTGTTTAAAAGATGGATCGTGTTCTTCGTCCACGATAATTAAACCCAAATCCGTAAAAGGTAAAAATAAAGCCGAACGAGCCCCCACCACTACACGGGCTGAACCGTTTCTGACAGCCTCCCAAGTGTCCCGCCTTTGTTTGGGTGTGAGTGATGAATGCCACAGGGCCGGTTTAACACCAAAACGTTTTTCAAAGCGATTTAACCAAGCGGTTGTTAAGATAATTTCGGGCAATAATACCAAAATTTGTTGATTTGTTTTTTCCAAAACATCAGCGGTTTTTTCAAAGTAGACTTCTGTTTTGCCTGAGCCCGTCACGCCATCCAACAGGGCCACCTGAAACTTTTGCATTTGACATAATTGTCGGACGACTTTTTCTTGGGATGGTGAAAAATGAATCTGGTCGTGATGTGGGTTAGGGGGCATAAAGATTAAAGGTTTTTTGCTGACCTTTCCCATTTCGGGATTTAATGCCATTTTTAAAACAGCCCCAACGGGTGTTAAGGTATAACCGGCCACCCAGTTGATAAAGCGCATGGTTTGTTTGTTTAAAGGCGGTTCAGGCAAAACAGCATCAATTTTTTTTAATTTATTTTCGGGATATGATTCATCCGGTTTTTTATCCCAAACAACGCCCACCAATTTTTTACGCCCCAATTGGGCGGATACAAAAGTCCCAGGTGTTAAATTTTCATCCGATAAATAATCATAGGTCCCTAATGCCACGGGAAATAAAACAGACAGGCGTTGCATTTTTTTTATTTTTCCTTTAAAATCTTTTTATAAAGGATACACAAAATGACGACACAATTCAACCCTTTAAGTGAAACAACCGATGAAAATGTCCGAAAAATGTTGGACCAATGGTGCGAATATTTATCCGTTCAGCGTAATTTATCCGATAAAACCGTTTCGTCTTATATGGAAGATATGAAAGGCTTTTGTGATTTTTTATTTTCATCTTTTTCGCAACCGGTTGATGAAAAATTATTACAGGATTTAAGTGTAACTGATTTTCGTTCTTTTTTGGCTTGGCGCCATCAAAATCAGGCGGATCGCACAACGGTTGCCCGTGGCATATCCGCCATAAAAAACTTTTTTAAATATCTGATGCGTCAAAACATATTAAAAAATACGGCCGTTATGTCGGTTGCCGTGGCACGCCCCAAACATCATTTACCCCATCCGATTACATCGGAACAGGCGAAAAAGTTTTTAAAAACGGCTTTTGAATTACATAAATATCCATGGTCAGGTTGGCGGGATAGGGCGCTGTTTACATTGATGTACGGTTGCGGTTTGCGTATTGCCGAAGCTTTGGCCTTGGATGTGAAAGACGTTGTGCCGATGCCTGAAGTTTTGTGTATTAAAGGAAAAGGAAACAAGGAACGTTTGGTGCCTGTTTTGCCGGCTGTTCAAACGATATTACAAACGTATTTGGATCATCACCCTTATCCACACCCGAACAATCCGCTTTTTGTCGGTTTTCATGGGGACAGAATCAACCCGGGTGTGGTTCAAAGAACCGTGCGTAAAATTCGTGAAAAGTTATCTTTGCCTGAAACAACCACGCCACATGCCCTGCGCCACAGCTTTGCCACGCATTTATTGGAAAATGGCGGGGATTTAAAAAGCATTCAGGAATTGTTGGGGCATAAAACTTTATCGGCCACGCAAAGATACACCAAAATTACCACACGTGATATGCAACGGGTTTATCAAAAATCCCACCCACGAGCCGGTTAATCAAACATATCTTCGTATTCTTTTGTTTGGTTGGGTGTATTAAAGCCTTCATAAAAATCGTCCAGCAACAAACTCTGCGTTTTCTTTACTTTGAATTGACAATTATTGCCTTTCCATTCCCAATCTATGACACGAGCATTTTGAACAAAGACGCGCAAATTACAATTTTTGACGATTTTATCCAATCGGCCGGCAACAATATCTTGGTTATCAAAAGTATAAACTATAACATCATAGGCAAATCTTTCGGCCTTTGTCGGGATGCCAAAGTTATCCTGCAATTCAGCCACCGTTTGACCATAAAATATTTGCGAACGGGAAATTTCAGGTTGAACCAAAAAAGATTTGGCGCACCCCGTCAGCATCAATAAACCGCATATAACCCACTTTTTCATTTTATATTTTCCGTTTCAAACAATTGATTTTGTTCATTTTGAATTTCGCTTGGTACAGGCAAGCTCTGACTTTTCAAAAATAACGGTTCATCCAATTGAATCAGATTTGGACCATATGATTTTTTAATATTATCGGGTAACAACCATCCGTCCAAAGTAACATCCAATTCATTGTCGGCGTTTAAAATCAATTGACCGGAACGCACGGTATAGCCCGTTGAAGCAACACTGAATAAATTTGGAATAAGCGTTTCATCGGATTGTTTTTGCCAGGTTGTATTGGAAAGTTTTAACGTTAAATTTCCAAAGTCAATGCCGTTATTTGAAATAAAAACAGGAATGTTCAGTGAGGCTTTACCATCTTCTATGGATATGCCGGACAATTGCATATAATCATTTAAATCCTCTGAATTAAATGTGCCAGCTGTTTTTAATGACAAAATCTCACTTGGATTTTTCATGGGAATCAATGTGCTGGACATCATAACGTCTTGCCCCGCAATTTGGGCATTTAAATTGGCCAATCGCAAAGATTGATTGTTGATTTGGAATTGCATATCTAAATTGGAAATCGGTACCAATGCTTGAATGTTTTGAACAAACAGATTTTGATTGTTGTTTGTAATCAAAGGCAATAAAGATTTTAATTTTAAAACACTGTTAAGGCCCGATACATTTGTACCATCTAAATCAAATTCAATGTCTTTTAATGCGATATTCATTGGTCCTGTTATATCAGCATCAGACAGATTTAATTGACCATAGGCCATAACTTGCCCGCCAACATTTGAAAGCTTGGATGGGAAAATTTGGGATAGTTCGGATAATTCAAAAGGTAGCTGATTTAAATCAAATTCAGGGATGGAAAATTTTCCCGAAAAATAAGATTTGAACGGGTTCAAAATGCCATATGCTTCAAATGCAATGGGTGTATCCAAAACAGAACCTTTTACGGATGTTTGTTCGCCTATATTTAAAATATCCAATTTGACGGGTTTTAACATCAATGGCGAAGAGGTTTGAAGCTTGTTCGCATTTAATTGAATTTTGGCGGTTGGATTAAAATAATCCTCCACAAAAAGATCCATTTCGTTTATTGTCAATCCTGATGTTTGATAATTGGCTTTTTTGACGGATAATTGTAAATGGTTATCGCTTCTGTCTTGTCCCAAATGGATAATTAAATTTAAATCATCGGCTTCTATTGATAATTTTTCTTGATTGGTGCCGATATAGCCATTTAACTTTGGCCCTTTAATCGGCAATTCAAGTTGCATATACGGATTTTTAAATTGAAGTGTTATGGCTTTTTTATTGACGGACTTCAAAGTAAAAGCGCTTGGATTTGAAAAAAACAACGATTGATTTTTGATGTCAAAAGAAAAGGCATTGACATTCAACATACTTTCTTTTTGTATGGTATAATCACATTTTTTATTTTTCAAAGAACAATTCAGTTGACCGTTTAAGTTGGATTGTAAGTTGTCAAGTACAACAAACTGATTTTCAAAATGTTTTAAATTCAATTGTAACGGTGCATTTGAAATCAACTGCCCGTCATTGTTTAATTCCAATTCTTTTATGTATAAAACCAAATCAGTTGTCGGTTCGGCATTTTCCGTTGCTGATTCAGCGAACATAAAGTTGCCGTCAAACTTATTTTGTCCGTTGTTTTCTAAATCCACTTGAATTTTCTTTATGGAATTAGAACGGCTTAATTTTGCATCCATCAAAATATTTTGGATGTTGTTTTGTTGCATTTTTAAGGTAATGTTTCCTTCCAATTTTTCGGGTAATCTTTGGGGCAAAGTAATTTCACCGACATTGGTTGTTTTTATTTCAATTTGACGATTTTGTTGTGGGCCTGTTATTTGCAAAAAAGCATCTATTCTTAAAAAATCTTCGTTGATTGAAAAAGGAATAACAACCTGATTTTCGTTCATATATGTGCCGGACAAAGAAAAGGCCACAGATACGTTTTGTTCTTTTCCCTGAACGGTTAAGGCGGCATTATTGACATGAACGATATTGATATTTAAATCCTGATTTTCGCTGTTGGGAGCGCTCAGTTTTTCCAATAATCCGAAGAGTAGTTTTGCCCCTTCCAAATCATTGTTTGATTTATTATTTAGATTGATTCTTAATCCGTTGATTTCCAACATACGGATTCTATTTTGCAACAAGTCGGCAAAAGTTGAATGAATGGTAACACTTGGTATTGTATAGTTGTTATTGATGTCTTTTAAGTTTGTGATATTGATTTGCGAAAGTGAATAATCGGGCATTTCCAAAGAACCATACTGAATGCCGTTTTTGTCCAAATAATCTTTTAAATAAGTCGGCAATTGGGCAAAAGAAAAAATACACAAACATAATGTAATGATACCGGATAAATACAAAACACTCATGGCGCCGGCCCAAATGGAATGCAAAAAGATAAATAACCTTTCATTGCTTCTGCGAAAAGCATCAATATGGAAAGTGATTTTCATCAAAATGGCCATCAAAGATATGATGTGCGATTGTTTTTTGGGGGCAACGGTTACAACTTCTTCATCTTCGGCCGTGATTTGTGCATACAATTCGCCATGATTGGCGCTCATGCGAGGGCCCTCAGTTGACGGTCTAGGCGTATTTTGATTAAAATCTTCCATAATTCTCCCCTTTTTTCAAGGTATCATAGCCCTATTTTATCGCTTCGTCAAGTAGTTTTTTAAAGTTTTCTTCATTTAAAATAGGGATTTGCAGTTTTTCGGCTTTTGTATATTTACTGCCCGGGTCTTCGCCCGCCACAACATAGGCTGTTTTAGAGCTGACAGAACCTGAAACTTTTCCGCCCAATTCCTGAACCCGTGCCTTGGCTTCATCCCGTGGCATAGATAAAGTTCCCGTAAAAACAAAACTCATTCCCTTAAAGGGTTGGTTTGTGTTTTTGGGTTTATAATTTTTGACATTTAAAATTTGCAATAATTGTTGTAAAAGAGCTTGGTTGTGTTCTTCGGCAAAAAAATCACGCATATATTCGGCCATCGTTTTGCCGATACCGTCAATTTGTGTTAAAATTTCAATGGCATATTCGTCTTGACAGGCATCTTTAAACCTTTGCCAAGACATAAAATGTTCGGCCAACAATTTGGCGGTTGCTTCTCCGATTTCGGGAATGCCCAAAGCATAGATAAATCGCGCCAAAGATATATTTTTGGCCCGTTCAATGGCATCAAACAGGTTTTGGGCGGACTTTTGCCCCCAACCTTCGCAGGTTAAAATTTGTAATTCGTGATTTTGTTTTAAATAAAAGATGTCCACAGGATTTTGAATCCATTTTTTTTCGTAAAAATCTTCAATGATTTTTATGCCAAGGCCCGATATGTCAAAGGCGTCTTTTGAAACAAAATGTTTTAATCGTTCTTGCGCTTGGGCCGGACAGGTCAAACCGCCGGTACAAAAAGTTACGGCATCATCACCTTCACGCACGGCTTTTGCCCCGCAAACAGGGCAAAGTTTTGGAAATTCAAAAGGCGGACAATCTTCGCCCCTTTTTTCCAATACAACACGCACCACTTGGGGAATCACATCACCGGCCCGTTGAATGACCACGGTATCGCCGGGTCGGATGTCTTTGCGTTCAATTTCATCGGCGTTGTGCAAAGTGGCATGTTGCACCAAAACACCGCCGACATTGACGGGCTCTAAATCGGCCACAGGGGTTAGGGCACCGGTGCGTCCCACCTGAATGCGAATGTTATTTAATTTTGTAAAGGCCTGTTCGGCGGGGAATTTATGGGCGATGGCCCACCGTGGCGAACGGGCGATAAAGCCCAACCTTTTTTGTAAATTAAAATCATTGACTTTATAAACCACGCCGTCAATATCATAGGGCAATTCGGATCGGATTTGTCCGATATTACGGAAAAAGGCCAACATTTCTTTGGCGTTGTGGCAAATGCGAATCAATGGATTGACGGGAAAGCCCCACGCCTTTAAAGATTGTAAAAAATCCCAATGTGTTTTAAAGGGTTCACCGTCATACGCCCCCAAAGCATACGAAAAAAAACTTAAATTTCTTTGGGCGGTGATGGTGGGATTTAATTGGCGCAAACTGCCGGCGGCGGCGTTGCGTGGATTGGCAAAGATTTTTTCGCCTTTTTCTTTTTGGGCCTGATTCAACGCCAAAAAGTCCGCCTTTTTCATATACACTTCCCCACGGATATCCAACAATTTTGGGGGCAGGTTGAATAAATTATCACTTTTTAAATTTTGCACAAAGCCTTGAATGGTTTTTAAATTTTCGGTAATGTCTTCGCCTACGGTTCCGTCCCCCCGTGTGGCGCCGTGCACAAAGATGCCGTCTTGATAAACAGCCGAATAGCCCAACCCGTCAATTTTGGGTTCGGCCACAATATCAATGGGGGCATCGGGGGGCAGTCCCAAAAATTTATGAATCCTGTCCATAAAGTCTACCACTTCTTCATCCGAAAAGATATCGCCCAAGGACAACATCGGCACGCTGTGGTTGATTTTTTGAAAGCCCTGCGCCACCGTAAAGCCCACCCGCTTGGACAATGAATTTTCGGGAATCAAGTCGGGATATTGTGCTTCCAATTGTTCGGCCCGCCGGCGCAAAGCATCATATTCACCGTCGGATACCAAAGGGGCATCCAATTGGTGATAGGCCCGATCGTATCGTTCCAATTTATCGGCCAGTTCCTGTAATTCGGCCTTTATGTCATTTAAATTTTCCATAAATCAATTGTATGATGATTTACATTAAAAAGCAAGAAGTATTTACTCTCTGCTATTTTTTATAAATAATTTATTCGGGGCATAAAAAAACACCCCGTTGAAACGGAGTGTCTTTTTGGTGGATACATTAAATATACCCTTGTTCCATATTGCCAAGATCCACAGTGTTTTGTCCTTGGCTTCCGCCAGCAGCGTAGCTAACAATGAAATCGGCACAGGCGACAACGGCCACACCGAACACCAAAGCCCACAACCATGACCATTTGACTTTACCCAACAAAGCGCCGGCGGCCATACCGATCAAACCAAAAGCGGCCAAAATATAAAAGACAGTTCTGACGTCATTAAAAACATTTGAAAGTTCATCGACAACGCCGGATATACCTTGTGCCCAAGCGTTGCCGGCAAAGGCCATGATACCGAAGATGGCCACAATGGCCAAAGTTTTAAATAATTTTTTCATTTTTTATATTCCTTTCTTTTTTTTATGATGCATCAATTCAATTCAAATTCAAAAATTTTTTGACGATTACGATACGCCGGCCAATTTTTTATTTTGATTTTCATGACTCCTTATAAGGGTTGATTTTTGGTTCAGAACCATTCCAAACCATAACTACATCATAAACAAAATTTTGCCTTTGTCCAGTATTTTTTATAAAAAAATGCAAAAAAAATAAAAATTTCACAATTGTTAATAAATTATTAACTTTTTAATGTTTATGATTAAATCCGGTTTTAACATTCGCATCGGGGGATGCATGAAAAAGTTTTTAATTGGTTGGGCTGTATTGGGATGGTCTTTTGGGGTTTTTGCTCAAACATCGGATGTTTTATCTATGCCCAATGCTGATGATTTTTTGGGACCCACCTATGCCATGCCGGATGCCCCTGTTTTTGTTGAAACGCCCCAAATTCCCCCGCAAAAAGATATATTGAGTGAGATTTTTGGCGAAAACGCTTTAAAATTAAATGCCAACCAACCCATACGGCCGATTGAATCCAAAACAATTACGCCAACCCCCGGTTTATATTACCCCAAAAAAAATGTTTTAACGAAGTTGCCGGATTTGCCGATGCCTCAGGTAACCTTTGAACCTGTGGTGGATACAAAAATTACACCACTTATAAAACAGCCCGAATACGCCAATAATTTGTTGGCCGAATTACAAGGCGGTAAAAAGACTTTTTTTTCGGCTCCCCGTGAAATTCGCATTTCTTTTTATCCGGGGCAATCGGCTTTGTCGGCTCAGGCATTAAAATGGATTAAAATTTTTGCGTTGAAAGTGCGTGATGATCCCCGTTTGGTGGTGGAAATTCGTGCATCTGATGAAAATTGGCCGTTGCAAAGCAAACGTGTGGCGTTGATGTTACAGGCCGTGATGGAACAGGGTGTTTCACGCCATCAAATCTATGTTTACAAAAGCCCCCGTGCGGTGGATAATGTTTTAATCGGTTATGCAAATGCAATTGATAAAGAGGTAAAAAAAGATAAAAAAAGACAAAAAACAATTAATTGGTAAAAAAATGCTTGTATTATAAAAAAAAACAGTGTATGTTTTTTGAAAAACAGGGAGATTGATATGCTAAAAAAAATGAATTTATTAAATGCTCTGGTTATCGGCGGTGTTGTTATGAGTGCTGTTGGTGGTTATGCTCAATCCGGTCAGTTTGTTGATTGTTCAAAAGGTGGGGCGGGTTGCGATATGTTGTATGCCACGGATGATGTGTTTTTGGCGCCCGATTGCGTGGATTGTGTGGCCGGTGAAATTCAGGTGGAACCTGCCATCACCAAAACGTCTTATCAGCCTTTGGCTTATTCTATGCCGGCCGATACCCGTGTGGAAGTTTTGCCCAGCGGGGCTGTTCGCACAACAACGACTCAGGTTTCCGGTGTGCGCACGGGCGCAAAGGATATTCAAACGACACGCAAAGTGGAACGTTTGGAAGATCAAACCCTGTCGGGGAAATGGGTTACCCATGATACCAATGAAAAAGTGGCCTTTGGTGAAGGTGTTCATGATTGGGATGCGGCCCGTGGCGAAACGTTGAAATCTTTATTGACCCAATGGTCCGAAGTATCCGGTTGGACTTTGGTTTGGAAATTGGATCGTGATTATAATTTGGAAGCCGGTGTTGTTTTCCGTGGCACATATACCGAAGTGGCCAGTGCTATTATCCGCACATTTGCCCGTGCAAAACCGGCACCCATTGGAACTTTTTATCGTGGTAATCGTGTTTTGGTTGTCAGTATACAGGAGGACGAGAATGCTCATTAAAAAATTATCCATTGTTTTGTTGGCGGGTTGTGTTGCCTTATCCGGATGTAATCAGCATGTGGCCAAGGCGAACAAACGTATTGAGGAAACTTTGTCCCGTGTGGAAGAATATAAGGAAATGGCCCAAATTCCTGATTTACCCGAACCCACCGATACCGTGCGCATGCAAAACGATATTTACTTGGGCAACCAAAGTGTCAAAATTATGGAAGGCGATTCTTTGCCCAGTTGGTTGGAAAAAGATGACGGTATCACAATGGCTGTATCCGAAGATGCGACTTTGCCCAATATCTTACAGGAAATTTCCGATATCACGGGCATAAATATTCGCTTGGATGATTTGCGTCAAGAAAACGCCATTCCCGAAAATGCCGTGCCGTTGAAATATTCCGGTTCTTTAAGCGGTTTGTTGAATTATTTGGCTAATCGTTATAATGTGTATTGGCGCTATAAGGATGGGGCTATACATTTTTACACAAAAGAAACACGTGTCTTTACGGTTTATGCGTTGCCGACCGAAACATCCTTACAGGCCAGCATTACCGGCGCAACCATGGGCGAAAGTGGGGGCGGTAATGCTTCGTCCAGCTTGTCGGTCAATTCCGATTTAAAAGTTTGGGAAAGTATTGAAGAAGGTGTCAAACAAGTTGTCGGTGAAAACGGTCAGTTGTCCTTTTCCCGTGTGGCGGGAACCGTAACCGTAACGGCCAGCCCCTTTATCGTGCGTAAGGTGGCAGCTTATATCGCCAATTGGAACGAAAAATTATCCCGTCAGGTGGCGGTAACTGTGCGTATTTTACAGGTAACTCTGACCAATTCCGATAACTATGGTTTGGATTTGGGATTGATTTTTGGCAATAATAATATCAAAACATCATATTTATCACCGTCTGGTTTGGGCTCAACATTGACAGGGGGTGGCGCTGTTGCAACGGCTGGTTCTTTGGCGATGACCTTGATTAGACCCAGCAGCAAATTTAGCGGTTCTAATGCCTTTATTCAGGCCTTTTCAAAGCAAGGTAAAACGCAATTGGTAACCAGTTCTACGGTCACAACTTTGAATAACAAAGTGGCACCGGTGCAGATTTCTGATTCCAGAAACTATTTAAAGGAAATTACTGTTACAACATCGGGCAGTGGTGAGGATAAATCCACCGATACCGATTATGAAGTGGATACTTTAAACTATGGTTTTACGATGGAAGTGTTGCCCCGTATTTTGGATCATGGCCGTTTGATTTTGTTGTTTAATTTGTCAATCACCTCTTTGGTGGAATTGGAAAACTTTACAGTCACTTCCGGTTCCAGCGAAGAAAGCTCTTCTTCCGAAGGTGATTCTGAGGATGATTCAGAAGAAGAAGCATCCACAACAAGTTTGCAATTGCCTTGGTTGAAAATGCGTGGTTTTGTGCAAGAAATTGCCATGCGCTCAGGTCAAACCTTGGTCTTAACCGGTTTTGAAGATATTGATGAATCAACCGAAACATCAGGTGTCGGAAAAGCCAAAATGGGATTATTGGGTGGCAATGCTAAAAATGAAGGTAGCCGAAATGTTTTGGTAATTTTGATGACACCCGAGGTGTTGCAATCCCCCTTGTCGCAAGAAGCCTTAATGCGGGATTATTAAAGGAGTCCGTATGGAAAAAGAAGAACAACCGGCAAATTTAATTGACCAATTGGAAACAACACGGGAAGAGGTCGTCAAACGTTCCTCAACCGGTGTTGTGACCGTTGACGGTCAAAAATATGCGGTTGGCTTGGTATGGCAACCGGTTCAAAATCTGGACGATCCGATTGTTGAAATTCGCGAATCTGCCGACAGCGAAACAGGGGCCGATTTATACTGTTTGCGTCCGGCGGCAACCCCGCAATACGGTATGGGGTACAGCGATTTAGGGCATCGTGACGGTATGCCGTCTTTGGCGGCCGCCGTGGCGTCTGTTTTAACCGAATACAGTTCTGTTTGTGCTGTTTTCCGTGTGGATGAAGGATGGTGGTTGATTGCCATTCGTAACGATTTAATTTTGGCCGAAGAGGATATTGTTTTTGCCACCGAAGTGGAAGCACAAAAGGCTTATGCCTCTATGATGGCGGTGCCGGATTGGGGAATTCGTATTGTACCGCCCGAATGGAATATTGAAGGCGTTCAACAGGAAGATTTAACCAAGCTTGTTCATGGTACCCGCAAGGTTCGTTTGCAATCCATCAATGCCCAAAAAAGAACAAAGTTTTTGTTGGCAATTGCGCTTTTGATTGTTTTAGGGTTGGGCTATTTAATTTGGATGTTGGTTCAGGTTTTAAGTGAAGTTTTCACCGATGATACAGATGTGATTCGCAAACCTACCGGTACAACGGGAATAGGGGTTCAGGCACCACCGCCAACTGCCACCCATAAGCCATGGGAAGTTTTGCCGGATATGAAGCAATTTTTTGATCGTTGTTGGGATACCGCTTATCAGGTGCGTTCGGTTATTGTGCCGGGGTGGACCATGGGAACAATCCAATGTACCCCGGGCGAAGTGATGACCAATTGGCGATTGTCCGATCCCAAATTGGGGCGTTTGTCTTGGATGCGATATGGTGTCAATGAATATCAATTAAATCCGAATTTTAAAATTGATATTAAATCTGATGGAACATCGGCCACCGGTATGGTCACTTTTGATACAAAGCTGTCCACTGTTTCATCTGAACCCAAAATGACCCCGATAGAATTAGAAGAAGACATTCGTGAAATTCAACAGGCAACTGGTTTAAGTTTTCAATTTAACCGTCAAACGCTGTTGGATCCGCCCAATCGGGCCGATGGAACACGTCCACCCAATCAAAAAACATACACATACTATTCTTTTGTGGTTTTATCACCGTATGCCCCGATGGAATGGTTGTCGTTTTTTGAAAAGTTTTCCGGTTTGGAAATAACAAAACTGGAATATACGCCGTCCGGCGATGCAACAAACAAATGGAAGTATGAGGGAAGAATCTATGCAAAATAAAACATTTTTAAAAACATTGTTCGTGATTTCTTTTTTAACCGTACCCGCTTGGGCAATGACGATTGATACAACTGTCCCGCCCAAAACCGAAGCACCTCAACCGGATGTTTCAAAATCGTTGGGATTGACGGATATTGATTTAAGCAATAAAAAAACGGTTGATTTTTCTGCCCGTACTTCTATGGACGAATTGGAACTGACAACCTTACCCGGTGTTGGTGAAACAAATATCACGGGGCCGGCGCCTTTTTCGGAATCTGTGGGTGATAATGATTATCCCAGTGAACAATTATTGGGTCGTTTAAATCCGGATGTTTTTGAAGAAATGGCCGAATTGGAAAGAGATAATGCCTTTTTGAAATTACAAATTCAAAAGGCTCAGATGACAAATGATTTGGAAAACTTGCGGGCAACCTATCGTCAAAATCGCTTGGATGAAATTGCCAAACGTGAAGATGTGATTCGGACGCGTATTCAATGGTGGCAAGAACAGGAAAAATTGCGTTTGGAAGCCGAAAAACAACGTCAGGAAGCCGAAGAATTAAAAGCTCAACGTCAGGAAGCCGAGGCCTTAAAAGAACAATTAGCTGAGGCGCAACGGGCTGTTCAAGAGGCCCAAGCGCAGGCACAAGCCCAGGCTCAACAACAGGTTCAGTTGGTGCCGGAAGCCGTTGTTGTTGACGAAACAACAGATGCCGATTTGGAACCCATCGTTACACATCCGTCTTATGTTTTGGTGGATGTTAAAGGAACCCGTGGTAATTTACAGGCCCGTGTCAAAAATACAGCCTCTAATCAAATTACCACTGTTCGTACGGGTGAAAATTTGCTGGGCGAAATTGTAACAGCCGTTACACCAGACAGTGTTATTTTATTGCGTGATAATGCCGAATATGTGATTACGTTTTAGTTTGATTGGATTTTAAGATGGTGGGAGAAGATCAAAAAATCATTTCTGAAACTGTATCTGAAAACAACGGTATTGAAAAATCCGATGGTGTTTTTTCGTCCCCGGTATTACCGGGGCAAGCCGTTTCTTCGGATATTCAACAATCATCACAGCAACCGCAAACAGGTGATAATCAGGGGTTTTCATCATCCGATATTTTGGCACCCCGTCAAAATTTATCGGAATCATTGGATACGTTAAAGGAATTTTCAGATACACCCCCTCAACAACCACAACAAGAGGTTGTGCCTGAGGAAATTACGGCTCAAACAAAATTGACCGTTGAAGAAGATCCGCACGCCGAAGAAGACAATAAAAAAGAACTTTACTCATATGAAGTGGATCCGAACGATCATAGTTCTGTTCGTTTTTTAAAGGATTTATATGATAATTCAAACGAATGTATGACATCGGAAACAGGATCCTTTCCCGTCAATGAAGAAACACGCAAGTTGTTGGCTTTGTTTTCAAACGGCCGTTTTTTTGTGGTAGAAGAAAGTAAATATGACGGTCGTGTTTTGGGGTTTGAATATTTGGCCAAAAAAAGGCGTTTGCAAATTTCAGATCCCGAATATGTGACACCTTCTGAATTGTTGGCGATTTATACATACGCCGATCAAATTCGTACTGCCACGGATACCATCAGTGCCGAAGAGGCACAACGTCAAACACGTATGCAACGGGACTTTGTGACGGTGATTTCCCGTGCCGCCATCAATCACGTGTCCGATATTCATATCGTAGTGGCCGATCATACAACGGTTTTATTCCGTGTCAACGGTTTGATGCAAACAGAAATGGAATACAATAAAGATTGGGGCGAAAGTTTTGTGCGTGCAGCCTTTGCTTCGGCGGACGTTTCGGATTCCAACTATGCCCAAAATGAATATCAGGCGGCCCAAAAATTGGGGCGTACGCCCTTGCGTGGTTCGGGTGGGCGTTTGGTATTGCCGAAATCTGTTTTGGGTTTGCGTTTGCAATTTAACCCGATTGCCTTTGGTACACGTTATGTGATTATCCGTTTATTGTATGCGGATGAAAATGCGGCCACCGGCGATCAAGCACTTGAAAGTTTGGGTTTTTCGGATTATGATATTGAAAAATTCAGATATTTGCGGTCATTACCCACGGGAATTGTGGTTGTGTCGGGGCCGACCGGTTCGGGAAAATCCACAACCTTGCAACGTAATATGATTTCCATGCTAAAAGAACGTAATTATGAAACCAACTTGATTACGGTGGAAGATCCGCCCGAATATCCCATCCCTGGGGCCCGTCAGATGCCGGTGACAAATGCCGGCATAGAAGAAGCCAAAGACCGTGAATTTACCAAGGCTTTGTCGGCGGCGTTGCGTTCTGACCCTGATTCATTGATGATCGGTGAAATTCGTACACTTTCTGCGGCCGATTTGGCTTTCCGTGGTGCTTTGTCAGGTCATAACGTGTGGACAACTTTGCACGCCAATACGGCTTCGGCGGTTTTGTTGCGTTTAAAGGATATCGGTGTGGAAGATTTTAAATTACAGGATCCGTCCATTATGCGTGGTATGTTGGCGCAACGTTTGTTCCGTAAAGTTTGTCCGTTTTGTCGTGTGGCAACCAAAACACAATTGAATCATCCGGCCGTTCAACGTTTGCGTGAAGCCTATGGGGATATCGGATTGGAAAACACCTATTTGCGTGGGGCAGGGTGTGAAGAATGTGATTTTCGTGGTGTCAGCGGTCGTTCGGCCGTGGCGGAATTTATTTTGCCCGATACAACCTTTTTGGATTTGATGTTAAAAGGTGAAACACAAAAGGCTTTAAATTATTGGGTAACGGATTTACATGGCCGTACCTTGAAAGAAGGGGCCATAGAACATATGTTTAAAGGTGAGTTTGATATTGAAGAAGTGGAACGTTGGTGTGGTCAGCTCAATCAACCGAACCTGATTTAAGGATGGTGTAACATGGCACAAAAAAAAGAAGAAATAAGATTAAAAGGCGGTACATTGGAATCTATCAATATGGCCTATGCGCAATTTATGGTGCGCTTACACGCCGAAGATCGGTTGGAAATGTATCGTAAATTGTCGGCCCTTTTGAAAAACAGATTCTCTTTGATGGATGCTTTGGAACGGTTGTATCAAATTGCTTCAAAAGACGGTAAAAGTCCAACAGATACAATGGCGATGGCCGTTGCTAACTGGATGACAAAAATCCGAAACGGTCAAACGTTTTCTGAATCTTTGCGTGGATGGGCGCCACAAAATGAATTGCTGTTGCTGTCTGTGGGTGATGTGGCGAATTTGGAATTGGCCTTGGAACATACGGTGCGTGTGGTGGAAGGTATGAACAAAATGCGCGCTTTGGTATGGGGCGCTGTGGCCTATCCTTTGTTTTTGCTGTGCATGGTTGCTTTGTTGATTTGGGGTGTGGCCAAATTTATGGTGCCACCGATGAAAGAAGCCGTGCCAAATTTACAATGGAAAGGTGTGGCCAAAAGTTTGATTGATTTATCTAACTTTGTGGACCAACACCCGATATTATTGTTTGCCATTGTGCCGACAATCAGTATTTGTGTGATGATTACATTTCCTTATTGGAAAGGTTGGGGGCGGGCGGCTTTTGATAAATTTCCGCCTTGGTCCATTTATCGTGGTTTTGTTGGGGTCAGCTGGTTGCTGGCTTTATCGGCTTTGGTGCGTGCGGGTATGCCGGTATCAAAGGCGGTTCGTTCTTTGATTGGTGATGATTCCAGTCCCTATTTAAAAAGCCGTTTAAATCGAGCTTTGATGTTTATCAGTAACGGTGATAACTTGGGTGAAGCGTTGTATCATAGCCGATATGGTTTTCCCGATGATGAAGTGATTGGCGATTTGCGGATTTATTCGGAATTGGATACCTTTGCCGAAGCATTGGAAAATTTGGCCAACGGTTGGTTGGAATCATCCGTTCGCACCATCGGAAAGCAGGCGGAAATTTTAAACTCAATTGCTATTTTGTCCATTGCCGGTGTTATCGGTTGGGTGGTTTGGGGAACCTTTGCCATGCAGGATCAAATGGTCAGCGGTATGGGCTTGGGCGGTTAGGCCGGCTTGGCATTGGCCACGTTTAGGGCGCAAACATCCAAAACGTTTTTGATTTTTGATACAATTTTGTCGTCCTTTGAATTGGGGGTAATGGCGGTTAAAACGCTGGCCCCCGTAACGATAGATGTCAATGCTGTGATAAAATCATAAAAGTGATTGATAATAAAGTTTAACATTTTATTCTCCTATTTTAAAACAAGGTTTAACAAAGCCATAATCAAGGCAGTGCCTGTTGTGGCCACAATAATTGTGATTAAATTTTTAATCGGTGTAATTTCATTTTTTAAAACAAATTCTTGCTTTAAATTGACATACAGCGTATCAACTTGTTGTTTGATTTCGCCCAGTTGTTGTTGCAACAATGAAACAGACGCCATCAATTTTCCGATTTCTATGGATAGGTTAGGGGCTGGCATAAAATTCTCCTTAAACATTTTTATAAAACAAATGATTGCCGATTTGGGCGCACGGAATCAAATGTCTGGCCCACAGGGGATGACATTCAATGGTGTGATAGTGTGTGGCACCGTTTGTGTTATCTGTCAATACACCGGCCAAAGCACGTTTGACAATTCTTTGGCAAATCTGATAAACGGGATTTTGGGATAAATCGCTTTTTAAAATTTTGTAATTGACATCATTATGATTCCAACACGAAAATTGTTTGGGCTTTAAACATACTTCACGGATATTTTTGCCCCACCACATCGGTTGAATCAGATTCATTTTAACCCGATTGAGTATCACATTGGCCACCGCCTCTTGACCGGCCAAAGATTCGCCACGGGCTTCACCGTAAATTGTTTTTGAAAAGATTTCTTCTTCTGTCATTTTTTCTCCTTATCGCCACAGGGGGCGTTGTTTATAAAAAAACGGTAAAGTTTTCAAACGAACAGGTTCGCTCAACAAACATCCCGCCACGGCATCCAAGCCGTCATCATGGGTATTTCCCGATGTATTAAAGTCTTGCATTTCATAAATAAAAGGTGTTTTTAAAACACTTTCGTGGGCGTATAGGTTGCCGTTTAAAAGCGGTGGTTCTATGGCGCCCAAAATGCGTTCGGTTTTATTTTGTCGGGCGGTTTCTTCCAACACGGCCACCGCCAATCGTTGGCGGGATAATTCCTGACGCAACAGGGCCGGTAAAAATCGCCCGATACCGTTTGTTTCCAAATGAATGGCCGGCAACATCAATTCTTTTAAAAACTGAACAACTTTTTGACATTGATAAGAGGTTGCTTCTTCGTTTTCTGGAACGGTTAAATATAATAATTGATGGATGTAATGAAAACCGTTTGCGTCCGAAAAAACGCATGCGACAACGCTTTTATCACCACCGACTTTACCAAAGGCCGGATCCCACCAGGCGCAACCTGAAACCAACCTATGCCCGTTTAATTTTAAAACGGCTTTTCCATTGGCTTCGGTATAATCCAAACCTTGCGAATAAATTTTTAATTTTTTATCATCCAGCCGTTGATTATCCAAGGCCACCGCTTCTAACATCATTTGGCTTAAAAATTTAAAGCGGGGTGTTGTTTTTTTGATTTGGTTTATCTTATCCAAAGAAAATCTTTCGGGCCAAACGGATTGTCCGTTTTTATCCATAATCGGCAATTTTAAAATTTTCCAATCGGGTTTGTGGTAAATTGTTTGGCGTGTATGGGGTGTCCCAATATATAAAATCAATCCGTCAGGCGATAATATGTAATCCAATTCATCCAGTTTTTGTATTAAATCCTGTCGTTTGGATGCGGTATTGCATGTTTTGGGAACTTCCACATCATCACACAAAATAATATCGGCTCGGCACCCTGTGATATTGGCGTTTAAACCACGGGCCAACACAGATGGATCACGCCCTTTGACAGGGCGTTGAACGGTCAATTTATCACCGGCCCATTCTTCGGCATGGTTTGGTTTTAAACCATCGCATAAAGGATGTTGTTCCAAAATATGTTTGATATGCCGGACCATCTTTTGTGCCAAAGCATGATCGGCCGATAAAACCAATAATCTTAAATTTGGATTTTGTGTTAAAAGCCAAGCGCAAAACAATCCGACAATGGTTGATTTTCCTGAATTGCGAAAGGCCATCAAGACAGCCTGTCTGCGCCCTTTTGAAAAATAAAGTTCAGACAAAAAACGCCCCATTATTTTGTGGTGATTCGGCACCATCAGATTTTGCATCTTATCCCAAATCCATACAAATTCCAGAAAAGTCGTTTTCATCTTTTAAATCCTTTTTGGCCTGATGAATTAAATCCAATAAATCATTTTGTTGTGTTTCGTTTTTATCTTTGGGTAAATCCAAAATTTTCACCAGCAAAGCGATATGCAACAATGCTGATTTACATGCGCTGTGATAGGCGTTAAAATCTTTGGCCTGCATGGGGCAATCGGATTGGGCAAAAGCTTGATATGCTTGAACGGCTTTTTCCAAAAAAGGTTTCAGATTTTCCAGTTCCCCTTTCATCATAACCTACTTGATCATTGTTCGGCTGATACCGGAAACCAAATTACCCAAGGTGCCATACATATTATTTTGACTGGCCTGATTGATACTGTTTAATTTTAATAAATTTGTACCGGTTGAATGATTCAAGCTGTTTAACAGGGCATCTGATGAAATTTTGGCCTGATTGACCAAGTATTTATCTTCCATATCATATTCTTTTTGCATGGCGTTTAAATAGGTCTGACCCGTGCCTGATTTACCGTCCAATCCGATGGACCCCAGTTTGGCCTTATAACGGGCCTGTTGTTGTGCCAACAGGTTTTTGTTTTTTCTTTGACGTTCGGCCAAGGCTAATTTTGCCTGTTGATCCTGTAAGGCGGCTGATTCTGCCATATAGGCATTGGATCGTTTAATGGCTTTTTTTTGCCGATCTGCGTTGGCTTTTGTGTAATAGGCCGATCCCAAAATTGAAACGGCCGTTGCAATGACTGCTGCTTCCATATTATCCTCCTATTTTAATATCGCAGGTAACTGAAACCAATTGAAATGGTAAGGGTTTATTGCCTTGAATCATCCATAATGGTTCAGTTGGTTTTCTTTTCCAACCCAACCCCCGCACAACAATGTCTGTTGTTTTTGTGGTGGGGGCGCTGTCCAAAACATAATTGGTCAGATTTTCATTTATTTCCTGATGTACGCCACAGCCTGTATCTATTTCAAAGCTTTTGGTGTTTATCAGGCGAAACACACCCCGCACAAAGCGACAATTGACCACAGGTGCCGAACCGTTATTGGCTGGGGCGCCGGGGGGCAATGGGGCAACCTTATGCGTAA
This sequence comes from Alphaproteobacteria bacterium, assembly GCA_015062245.1. Taxonomy (GTDB): domain Bacteria; phylum Pseudomonadota; class Alphaproteobacteria; order CAAHEQ01; family UBA3637; genus UBA3637. The sequence goes on along the minus strand of SUVA01000004.1, from coordinate 22,069 downwards.
AGGCTAAACCGGATTGTAAATTTTGTGCGTTGATGTTCAATTGAATTGTTCCGTTTGAAATATCTTGATTTTCCTGAACACGACCATCGGCCAACAATTGAACGTTCCATCCGTTCAGATAATCCCAGCCGTCCCAATTTGTTTTGGCATTTTCGCTGGTTTGAATTTGGGCAAAATCCATATACATTTCATCATCCATTTTTTCCAAATAAGTTTTGTCTTTTCGTTGAATGATGAAATAGGTGTTTTTACCCAATACGGCCACATTTAAAAATTTCCCTTGTGTTTTATGGCGTGTCCAACTTTGAATGTTTTCTCCACGAAAGCTGGTCAAAGCACTCATAGAACCGTCCTGCATGATGATATAGGCCTGACGTTGATATTTATCATAGGCCATATCAATCGGATGGTTGATAAGGTGGTGGGCCAACAAAGATAAATCGGTGGCCTGATAGATGCCTTCCAAATCCGAAAACAAAAACTCACGAATTTCTTTTCCGTTGGCACTGGCAAAAATGGTGGCGCCGTCAATACCAACGGGCGGTACATAACTTTCATCGGGCGAACCAACCTGCGTTTGACGATGCACCTGAATGGATTCAGGTGTTAAAGGATTGCCCGATACCATCCATTCACTACCGGTGGTAAAAACCTGTAAATGCCGACCCGAAAACAAGGCGACTATTTTATTGCCCTGATCGGACATCAACGAAAAACAAATGGCTTGATTATCCAAGGCATCACCTTCTTCAAAGTTTCCTAAATCATTACTTTGGCTGAACCACAAAGTGTTGGGCAGGCTTTTGGAACCGCCGAAAACCAATCTGGATTGATAAGTGGTAACATTGATGGGCCAACCGTGTTCATCATTCCATGCCACTTCGCCCCAATAACGTGTTGGTTCTAATTTTGTTTCGTTGGTGGCATCTTTGTCATCAATCAGCTTTTTTAAAACAGTTGCATTGGCATGTTGAGCATCTGAAATTTGTGTGATTTTAACATAACCTGAGGCTAATTTAAAAACTTGGTCAATGTGTTTTGTTTCAAATAAAGGTGCGCTGGATGTTAAAGAAACATTTCCGGTGCAACCGCTGGCCGATAAAGATGTATTTTTATTATTGAATCGGTGATAGGGGATTTGTTGGTATCCGTTGGTGGTTAAAAATTCAAACGCTTGAATATTCCATTTTTCATTTTCCAACCTGATATGTTGCGGGGCAATATCCGGATGCACCACAATAATACCGTCCGACAGACAACACCACCGAATTTGATTGATTTGTTCGTCTGACCACGGGCTTGATAATGTTTCAATCAAGATATCGTTTTGAAAAATCTTCGTTTGGTAATTTTGTATAACCAATAAATAAGTATGCCCACTATCTTGTTCATAGCCGATTAATCTTCCCTTCGTTTGTAATTCATAAATAAATTTTAACCCAGGTCTGCGATGAACGCCACCGGTGGGTTCAATAAAAACATTTTCCAGAACTTGTGCGCCGTTGTGATAGCTGGTTAAATCCACCCGCCCCAACAAATCAGGGGATAATTCACCGGCCGTAAAATTCGTTTTGGCAGTGAACATATTTGTCATGTGCGCACCTCAATTAAAGAAAAATCCTGAAAACAAGGATTGACGGATTGTTGTGAATCCACCAATCGGGCCTGTTTTAATTCCGTATCGGCAATTTTGCGCATATAATCCGTGCGTGTGGTGCTTTCGGTCAATGGCAGACAGAATTCGCCGGCTAATGCAGAAATAAAGGCTTTCACAAAAAAAGCCGGAAAACTGCTTTCATCCGGTTTTTCAATATAGCTTAAAACAACTGACGGTGCGTTGGTATATAAACAAGACCCGACAATTTTATACTGTAATCCTGAACTTTTGACATTTTGGCCGGCCGATAAGATACGCAAACAATTATTGGGTAATTGAAAGGCGTATTGATAATCGCTGATGGGTTTTGTTTGTAATTGGCCCAATGATTTTTGTTTTAATGCAAAACGCCATGGATAAGATGCCAACAAATTTTCCAAAGTCGGTTGATAAAGTTGGGCGGCTACTTTGGCTTCTGCGGACGCTTCATCAAAAGAAGAGATACTGTTGGCACCCAATTCAACCAAAGCCCGTGAGCATAAATCAATGTTTGTGTATGACATATTGTTCCTTTTGTATGAAAAATCCCCCTTTGAAAAAAAAAACAAAGGGGGGAAAGTGTTTAAAAAAATCAGGCGCTGAATTTATCCTGACAAACAATTTTGACAACACCGTTATCATCAATCAAAGTGGCGCCTTGGCTCATCATATTATTGACATAATGGGCGGCATAATCGCCATGCCATGTGATATCGGTTGTGATATCCTGACCGGCGGCCAAACCAACAGCGGATTTATGATAAATAAAACAGGTTGTGGCGGCTGAATCACCGGCACCTTCTGTGGGCAATCCGGTGTGCATAATCCAATTGATTCCCATCCATTTGCGTGTTTCGGAACCTGTCAATAAAGGATGCGCATCCCCCACATAGTTGGCGTTTGAAAATTCATCCAAGCTCAACAATTGATTCCATTGTGCCGGTCCCACCAAGGCATAACGTTCGCCATCATCGGGGACATTGGCGGCGTTGAGTTTTTGAAAGGCCTGCAAAATGTTTTCTTTTGTCAAAGCGGTTGAACCGTCCCCGATTGTTTGGGTGGCATTTTCCAATACGGAAATAATCAATTCGTCTGTTTTGCGTCCCAAAGCATAGGCACCGGCTGTGGCCAAAACTTTGCGTTCGTCATGGCCGACCTTTAATTCATCCAATTTATCAATCCATTGACCGGCATACCAATCGGACAAAGTGCATTCCACCGGTGCGTGCGTGATGGCGGCCGGTGTCAATTGGGCGTTGCGGGATGATTTTTGGTTGGCTGTTTGTGTGCCGATAACCTGAAAGGTTGTGCTGGAACCGGTAATACCGCCTTTAAAACGGACGGTGTTGCGTAATTTAGAACCTTGTTGTTGATAGGCAGTGTGGACATCGGCTTCAAAGTGTTTAACAAATGAAGCGTCAATTGTGTTTGAAGTTGTCATTATTTTCTCCATATTATAAGTTTAAAAAATCCTTATCAAAGGTTGTGAAGAAAATCTTCGCCTTTATTCAGGGCTGTGAAAAAAACGGGGCGCTGGGCTTATCCGTCAAAAAAAAGATTTAACCGTATAAACGTTTAAATCCTTTTTCAATTCGGCCGACCAATTCGGGATCCTGATCTTTCCAATATTTGGGATCTTGCATCAATCGGCGCAAAGTTTTTTCGTCATCCATCGGGTTTAAACGGCTTTTGCCTTTGATGACGGGTGATTCTTGTTGTGATTGCATCATGCGGTAAAGTGTTAAAACACCGTCTTTTGTGGATGATAAAATTTCAAAAGTTTTTTGATCTAAATTTTTTTCGCCCCATGCGGACAATTCACGGGCGACATTGTTAAAACAATCAGCACCGCCAAATTCATCTTCCAAAGCTTTTAATTCTTTGTCGCACCCAACCTGACGGGCAAAGTTTTCCAATTGGGGTAAAATAAAATCGGCCGCTATATCATAAACACCTTGCACTTGTTCGTTGGTCAATCCTAATTCAAACAATCGTTTGTTGATGATTGAATCAGATACCAACAATGGGTCTTTTGGGGTGATTTTATAATCATCGGCTTTGTTGGGCAAAGTGCCGTTTGGTGTTTGTTTGGGGGCACTCATCTTTTTTTCCAAAGCTAAATATGATTTTAATAATTCATCTGAATTTAACACTCCCTCTTTGGTTAAAAATTTTTCGGGAATAGCGGGGGTATCATTTGTTTTGGTGATTTTGTTTTCTTGTTGGTTCATATAATTTCCTTTGTTTAAGGTTGTTTTCCTTTTTGAATTAAACGTTCCATTGTGGCAATCAAGGCACGTTGACCTTCCAAATACCACAGTTCCTGATTGGATGCCTGAGGGGGCAAAATGCGGTTTGATATTTTTTGACGCAAATAATCCAAGGCGGTTTTGCCGTCCGTTGTTGAGGCCAATCTGGTAAAAGCACGGGCAAAGCGAATCATGGTGTGCCTTCGGTTGGTTGTAATTGAACAAAATTGGCGGGCAATCCCATTTTTTCGGTCAGCCATTTTAAAATTTCATCAGTGTTCATTTTGCTTAAAACTTCATTTCCTAAACCTGATACAGCCGATAGCCAAGCAAAAGCATTTTGCGCTTCTTTTTTGGCCTGATTTTCGGCCCGTGGTGATTTATAGCTGACGTTTAATAAATGGCCGTCCAAAAAGATTTCGGGAATTTCGCCACGTTTGCGTAAAATACAAATAGCCCTTTCAATCAATGGTGTTAAAAGTTCCGATTGTAAACGACCATAGGTGGCACCCAAAATGCGAATCATTTCTTCGCTTCGTTCCAAAACTTCGGTGGCGGTCATTTTCATTTCATCACAAACCGTTCCTAATTTATCGCCCAATAATGCATGACGAATACGTTCACGCAAATCCTTGATGACCAATTGCGAAACATCAAACTTGCCGGGGGCTTCCAAAGGCGTTAAACCTTTGGAGCCGACGGCTTTTGGAATAATCGCACCGGGGGTCAGATTGATGGTGGCGGGGTTGAGCACACCATCATCTTCGGCTAACCAGATACCTGTCACGGCAATCGTGGCGTTTTTCAAAATCAATTCCACGACTTTGTTGGCTGTTTTAATATCGGGTAAAGCTTTCATGACAGGGGAACGCCCGTAAATTTCCCCCGGTGCTTTCAGCCAGCGGAAAGCGATAAACGGCGAAGTGGTGTAATGTGTTTCGCTCAGGAGGAAAGGTGACTCCTGATTATCGCCTGAGAAAGACTGGCAATTGGGATCTAAAAAGCAAGTGAGTGTATATCCGCCTTTGGCACAGGGAATTAAAGCTTCTATAATGCGCAAAGGTGTTTTGTCATTTTTATCACGTTTGGGCAGTTTATGAATGCCGAATTTGGAAACGAAACTTTCTTCGTCTAAGGAAAAACTTCTGAAAACTTTATCTAATCTGCCGTTTTTGCCTTCGGCCAAACATATTTCGTTTAACGGTATGGCGGTGAATTTAAAAGCCGATGACGAACCGATATCGTTTTGTTCAAATAATAAACAGGCTGTTCCGACCGTGATTAAATCCAAATAACATTGATGGATTTCGGTCGCAAAGTTGGATCTGTCCAAATGAGATTGCAAGGTATTTGAAATTTTATTTAAGGTCGGTGCGATTTGGATTTTTTCACCTGAGGATAATTCTTCCCCGGCATTTAATTGAAACCATTGAATCCAAGGCGGTGTCAATTCGGATAAGATTAAAGCGGCCAATTGGTCTGTGGCATCCAAAGCGGTGGCATCATATAAATCGGAAATTTTGCCGGCATTGGGTGAAAATGTTGTTTGTCGACTTGGCAGGGCATAGGCATAACATTCCTGCCAAACAGATTCCCAATCAGATCGTTGTTGAACGCTTTGTTGATACATTTGATACAATTTTTTGATATCGGACATTTTTTCTCCTTTTGGTTGATTGCAACTAAAAATAGAAAAAAGAACCTTTCACAATGTGAAAAGTTCTTTTGGATACACTTCTATCTTTTAATTGATTCGCATTATAGCATAAAATTTTTCATTTGTCAAGGAAAATTTTCCTTTTTTGTGATTTAAGATATAAAAACAGTTGATATGGTGTCCAAATTTTGGGATTGCTGATCCCTAAAAAACGCTTGACCGTTTCAACGCATGTCATGGGTCTTAAATGAAAAGAAACCGTTTGTGGCAAGGTAAGCGTTGTGCGAATTAAACGGTAACCTTTGTGCTTTAAAATCTCAGGTGCATAGCGTTGGTGCATTAAAATTAAATCCGTATAATGCATAACGGGATCAATTAAAATCCATTCAAAGCCGTTTCCGATTAAAAGGACACAATGATAAAATCCCTTTTTTAAAAAACGTGTCCACCAATGTGTTGGATTTCCACCAAAGGCCACATAGGCAAAAGGAAAACGATAAGCGTTTATTTGAGGTGTCTTTATCATGTGAAACTCCTTATTTTATGTGGCATAAACGATTCCTTTTTGTTTTAAAAGATTTTCCAAAAACTTTAAACCTTCTTGCCACAGACGGCAAATTTTCGGTGTGTCCCCAAAATGTTCGTGTGGGGGAATTTGGGCGTAACCATATTTGGCTAATACTTTTAAATGTTCTGATTTTAATGTGCCGTTTTTCATCAATCTTTTTACGGCAATGGCGATGTCGGCCGATTCGCACGGGCGTGCAATTTTGGATTCTCCCCCATGGCTTCTTTCGTGTTTTAAATTTTCACATAAACAGTACCAAAACCACGCCTCTTCACTGGAAGAAAAAGGTGTTGTTTGTCTGGTATCAACAGATGATAGATATTTATTCTTCATATTTTTCTCCTCGGTTAATAAAAAAAGAACAAAACGAGAACTAACATATTTTTTTATGAATGTCAAGATAAAAATAAGAAAAAAATCCTATTGACAAACATCTGAAAATATGCTAAGGTTATTTACAACTAATAAGAGAAAGGAACAAGATGCACTTATCCTATAATGAAATATGGCTTGGTTTGGAAAGATTGGCGCAAAATAAAGGTCTGTCTTTGTCGGCTTTGGCACAAAAGGCTGGTTTGGATCCCACCAGTTTTAATAAATCCAAACGTATTGGTGCTGATGGGCGCAAACGTTGGCCATCCACCGAAAGTATGAATAAAGTTTTAAAGGCGACCAATACAACTGTTTTTGAGTTTATGGCGTTTGCGGGGCAACCCTGTCCGATGCCAAAGAATATGATACCGCTTATCGGTTTGGCCAAAGCGGGGCGTTCGGGTTATTTTGATTCGGACGGATGGCCGATTCTATCGGATGATTGGGATTCGGTTGAATTTCCTTTGACGATAGATAAAAAAGTTTATGCTTTGGAAGTTTCCGGTAACAGTATGGAGCCTGTCTATCGTGATGGTGATAAATTGATTGTAGCGCCCGATTCTGAAATCCGCAAAGGTGATCGTGTGATAACCAAAACAGTGTCGGGTGAAGTGATGGTCAAAGAATTTATTCGCCGTTCCATGAATCAAGTTGAATTAAAATCATTAAATCCGGATTGTGATGACGTTTTGTTAAAGCCTGCTGATATCAAGTGGATGGCCCGTGTTATTTGGGTGAGTCAATAGTTTTTCTTTTTGATTTTTTTGCTTGCAATTGAATTAAAACTATGCTAAACAACAATAAGTTTTGGCATATTAAAGGAGTCAAGTATGAAAAAGTTAGGGATTCTTGGGATTTTGACAATGTTTGCAACATCGTTGCGTGCCAATCCGGCTTGCACAACATTGTGTCCGTTGGTGTTGGGGGCGTCTTTGGGAATTGCCCGTAAATTGGGTGTAAAAGACGAAGTGGTCGGTGTTTTATTTGGTGCTTTGTTGGCCATTTTGGGATATTGGTTTATTCGCTTTTTTGAAAAAAGAAATTGGAATTTCAAAGGTCGTAATTTTATTTTAATGGCTTTATCTTTGTCAACGGTGGGTTTTGTTTATATCAATACTTTGACCTATAAACCGATGTTGCATTGGAATTTGTTTTATATTGATTCATTTTTGTGGGCCACTTTATGGGGGGCGATTGCCCATATTTCAGGGGTTCATTTGTATGGTTGGTTAAAGGAAAAAAACGGGGGGCATGCCCATTTTCCGTTTGAAAAAGTTTTAATTCCCATCGCTTTGGATTTGTTTGTGTGCTGGATTTTTGGCGGCACAAACTTGTGCGAATGCAAGGAAGTCTTTATTTTAAATTAAAGGAGTAAAAAAATGATTAAAAAAGCAGAATCAGTTAAAGAATTTGTGGAACGTGTGGATGCCACCAAAAAGAAAAATCCCAAAGATTTGTCATCAGATCAGGATTTAACAATTGCCATCATGAACCTTATTTCCATTGAAGAACATCTGATTTTTTCCGGTGCTAAAACGGGTAAAGACAGCTTTTATGATTTGGTTCAGGATGTGCGTGAATTGCGCAAAAATTTAATGTTGCAAATTATTCCGTCCTATGAAGGCGAAGTATGGTGTATTTCCAAACATTTGTTGGCCACCTCTATGCGTTTGATGGAAGTGGGGACAAAACAACAATCCATGGGACATAAAGAAAAGGCTAATCAATTGTTCACTCAGGCCTATGATTTATACTGTTTGTTTTGGGGTTTGAATATGAACTTGGTGGATACCAAAGATATCGCATGGAAGCCCGATAATTTGGAAGACGTTCAAAAAGAAGTTGCTGAATTGACAAAATCGGTCGCTCAAAAAACGGAAAAAAAAGCCGAGGTTGAAACTGTGCCTGCCACTGGTATTTTCGGCAAATTAAAAGCGGTTGTGCGTAAAGCCGTTGATTGTTGTATTGAATAAACTTTGTTTAAAGTTGTTCTGTGAAAAAGGGGGAGAAATCACATGAGCACGCCTCAATTTTGCAAAGTATTGGATGGTAATGGCAGTGCCAAAAATATTCGCCTGTCGGATGTTAAGCCACGCTTAAAATCACCGGTTTGGATTCATATTGACTATGCCGATGAAGATAATTTACAATGGTTGAAAAGTTTAAAGTTTGATGAAACGGTTTTTGAAAACCTGATTGATGCGGATACAACCCCCCGATGCTTTCGTCATAAAAAAGGCCTGCTGTTGGTGGTGCGTGGTGTGAATCCCCGAAAAGGTGAAGATGACGATATGATTGCCGTGCGTATTTGGATGACCCAAAACCGATTGTTGACCCTGTCACACCGTCCCGTTGCTTCCATCAGCAAGATTTTGGAAAAACTGCGTCGTAAAAAAGGACCTGAAACACTGGGGGATTGTTTGTCGCTTTTGTTATCGCAAATGACCAAACAAATAGAAGAATCCTTTTTCACCATCAATGATTCTTTGGATGATTTGGAAGAAAATGTGATTCGTGGCAATGGAATTCGCCAAGATGAAAGTCTTCGTGAAACACTCAGTAATCTTCGTTATATGGTTGTTGGTTTAAAGCGTTATATTTTGCCCCAAAGGGATGTGATGCGTTTGTTGGAAAAAACGGATTTTACCTTTTTTTCCGAAGCAAATTTGGCCCGTTTCAGTGAAAATGCCCGAGATTTAACGGCCGTTGTGGACGGATTGGAATTTGCCAAAGACCATTCAAAGTTGACACAAGAAGAATTGGATTCGCAAACAAATATCAATATCAGCCGAACGATGTATTTGATGAGCTTGGTGATGGTTATTTTTACCCCGCTTACTTTTGTAACAGGGCTGTTGGGGGCCAATATCGGTGGTATTCCTTTTAATGATAATCCTTACGGCTTTGCTTTTATTTGCGTGATACTGTTGTGTATGGTTGCGTTTCAGCTGTATTTAATTAAACGCATCAAATGGTTTTAATTACCAATTTTTACATAAAGCCTGTGTTTTTTCATAAGATTCAGGTGTATCAATTTGGGCGTTCTTTTTGGCAATCGTTTGATTGATATGGGTTAAAAGGGGTGTTAGTTCCGTGATAACATGCTTTGTTTGTTCCTGAATTACTTTATCAATATCTTTTTCCGAGGTAACAATTTGCGGACGCATATTGGAAATAATTTCATGGATTTTTGCCTCAATATCCGGTTTAAAGAAAAGCATCGCCTGTTGTGCAACGGCAACATGATAATTTTCGTGTTCACGAATGACTTCGTATTCGCATGAACCGGGTTTATATTTTTTATCAATATAAACTTTTAATCCGCCTTTTTCATAACCCATTTTAAATGCCAGTGTATCCAAACTGACGCAGATTTGTTTGCCCTGTCTTTCTATTTTGGGCTGAGTTTTTCCGGAAATGGAAATACTTAAATCAGCCACGGTCAATCCCAAAGTATTGGGTGATACTTTATGCTTTTTTCCTTGGATAAAATCGGATCTGGACAATGTGGTGATATATTGAACGTTTCCGGGATTTGTTGTGATTTGAACCCGTGTGGCAATTTTATCGCAAAATGCGCTTGCATTTTGGGATAAAAACAGCGATAATATCGCTAAAAATAAAGCTTTTTTGTTTGTCATGATTTTGATATTAGCACAAAGGAAAATAAAATGCAAAGAATAATTTCATGGAATGTTGCTTCTGTTCGATCCAGAATGCCTGTGTTGGAAAAATTTTTAAAAGAATATCAACCGGATATTGTGTTTTTACAGGAAATAAAAGCCACCGAAGAAAATTTCCCATTTGTGGATTTTAAAGGTTTGGGCTATGATGCGGTTATTTCGGGACAAAAAGCCTATAACGGCGTGGCTTTTTTATCAAAGTTTCCTTTGACGGATGTGATAAGAGAATTGCCAAACGGCCCTAAATCCGATCCAACTCAGGCCCGATTTATTCAGGCCACTTTGCCCGATGGTAAAATTATTATTTGTGTTTATGCGCCAAACGGTGCGCCACCAATGAATAATCCGACTGATACTTCACGTTTGGATTATAAACTTTTGTGGTTTAACGCTTTAACAAACCATATTCAAAATTTGCTTCAATCAGGGCGTCAAATTATTTTGGGTGGTGATTTTAATGTGATAGAACGTGATACAGATGTTTATAATGCCAAATCTTTTGATGGCAGTGCTTTGATTGTTCCGCTTGTGCGCCAAGCGTTTGAACGATTGAATCAGACGGGACTTAAAAATATGATTCGTCAATTTAACCCAACTGAAAAAACATATTCGTTTTGGGATTTTCAAATGGGGGCATGGCCACGGAATTTGGGTATTTTATTGGATTTTTTCTTTGTGTCGCCTGATTTGGAAGGAAGTGTTGAAAATGCCGTTATTTACCGTGAAGTGCGTGGATGGCAAAAAACATCAGACCATGCGCCGATAGGATTGCAAATAAAATTAAATTAAAAAAATGCATTTTTTACTTTTCTTTTTAATTTAATTGGGCTAATATATAAAAAAAAGGGAGATGAAAACATGCGGGAACCCGTTTTAAAGGCTGTTTGTATGCCACCCAGATTGTTTTGGGCGCCGGCCATTGTGGCCGGGGCAAACCTGATTGTTCAATTTTCATTGATGTTGATGTGGGTTGGTTTAACGGGCAGGTCGTTGATGCCGTTTATTATCAGCATTCCTATTGCGCATGCGGCCATTGTGGCGTGGGGATCAAAGGATCCGCATTTGTCAAAAATGTTGGTTTCGTGGGGGCGTTCAGGCCCAACATCCACCAAAAATGTTTATCGTTGTCGTGGAACAAAATTTGCACCATAAAGGAATAATATGAATCTAGATGCCGGAATTTTTGATTACATTATAACAACAGCCTCAGCCCCTTCTATGGTTGTGGTTATTTTCGGTGTTTTGGCGGCCTTGTTTTTGATTTTTGTTTTTATTTCAAAATTGGGCGAATTGGTTTTGCCAAAGCCGGTTGAAACACGTTTGGCCAACTTTTTACCCTTTGATTATTTGGATGAAGACGGTGCCACGATTCATTTACATAACGGTGGTCTGGCCCGTGTTTTTGAGGTTAAAGGTGCCGATACAACTTTGGTATTGCCCGAAGACCGTGAAGTTTTAATGGAAACACGCAAACGTTGGATTGATTCAATGGTTGAATTACAGGTGATTGCCCGTGTTGTAACATTGCGTGAAAAAGTGGAATTAAAAGAACCTGAGGCCTATAAAGACAATAAACTTTTAAAAGGTGTGGCCGAATTATGGATGGAAAATTTAAACCGCATATTTAATAATAAACATTACATTATTTTATCCATCAACGATCGCAAAGATGCCATGAAAGATTTGGATCAGGCCACCGGTGCTTTGACCAGTATTATGGATGTTTATGAACCGAAATTGCTCAGTGAAAAAAATAATATCAACAATGATGATAAAAGCCCGTTTTGGTTGTTTGCCAAAATGGCCAGTCCTTTGTCCCGCCCAAAACCGATGGTTCATTTTGAAAAAAAAGATCGCTTAAATGATTTATTGACGGGCGATTATGTTCATTTTACCAAAGATGAAGGCTTGGTGCGTTATTTTAACGGTGAACGTGAAAAACTATCCATCACAATGGGCATTCGCAAACCCGGTGATTTTATGGATGAACAAATGATTGCCGATTTTTTAAGTTTGGATATTGAATTGACGTTGATGCATAACATAAAAGGTGTTCCCAGTTTTAAAATTATGCCCATTGTGATGCAACAACAAAAAATGGCCTATTTTACAACCTTTTCGCAAAACGTTGTAGAACAGTTTGAAGAAGCCAAGCAGGCCTTGGATGCCAATGATGCCAATGCCCAAAGTTGGAATGAATATGCCCTTACGATTATTTTGTATGGCGAAAGTTTGGAAGAATTAAAATTCGGTCAAGAAGAAGTAGAACGCATTTGCCGAATGTATAATGTGACGCCTGTTCGTGATGGTTGGGCGGCTCAGGCCGTGTTTTTCAGCCAATTCCCCACCTTTGACATTTATCCCAGAACTTATCAGTATTTATCACGTGTTGTGGCCTGTGCCACGATGATTGATAAAGCCCCGACAGGACGCACAAAATCCGATTGGGGGCCTGTTCCCATCAGTTGGTTCAGAACCATCACCGGCACCCCTTACGCCTTTCAATTCCATGTGTCGGAAGAACCTTATGCGGTGGCGCATACGGCATTGATTGGTCCGACCGGTCAAGGTAAAACCACTTTTTTCAGCTTTATGGCCGGTCAGGCTTTGCGTATTCCTGATTTAAATACATACTTTTTTGATCGCAATAATGGTGCCAAAGTTTTTGCCATTATGAATGGAGCGCCCTATGTGCGTTTTGACGGTGGCGAAGATTCTGTTTCATTAAATCCTTTTGCCATTCCCGATACACCGGATAACCGTGCTTTTTTAAGAACGTGGGTGCGTGATATTACCGGCGGTAATGATGCCGTATCAGAAGCCGAAATCGCCCGTGCGGTAACCACGGCCTTTGAATATCTGCCCCAAAAGGAGCGTTTGCTTAAAAATCTGTATAAATCCTGCTTTGCACCAAACAGTTTTATGCGCCGTGAACTCAACCGTTGGATTGATACGGACCAATACGGGCGTATTTTTAACTCGCCTTCGGATAACTTGGACATTGACAGCCGTTATATGTGCTTTGATTTTACCACGATATTTCAAGATCCCATTTTGGCCCCTGCGGTTATCAGCTATGTGATGCACCGTATTCAAACGCTTTCCACCATCAAAGGCACACCCAGCATGATTATGATTGACGAAACGGCCCCGATGTTGGAACACCCCATGTTTAAAGACAGCTTTATCGTGGGTTTGCGGGAAGGTCGTAAAAAACGTCAGGCCTATTTGTGTGCGTTCCAGCAACCCAAGTTTTTGGATGAAAACGGCTTGGGTGATGTGATTCGTGGTCAATGTCAAACGGTTATCTTTTTCCGTAACCCTCAGGCCAACGAGTCGGATTATGCCACATGGAACCTTTCGCCCCGTGAAATGAACTTTATTTTGGGTAAAGAATTTACCGACCGTAAATATGCTATTTTGGTGTCCCGCCCCGCCATCCATGAATCGGTGATTTTGGATGTGGATTTATCGGGCTTGGGGCCGTATTTAAAGATTTATTCATCAGGTAATAAAAACGTTTTATTGGCCGAAAAATTACAACGTGAACTTTCCGATACAGATCAGATTGTTCAAGAATACCTGAAACGTGCGTGAAAGGAAAACTGATGTCGGAATTGTAAAGTCCGACGGGCGGATATAAAAACCCCCGAACGAATCGGGGGGATTATGGTGGAGTGCAATTAGCACTTATCGGGCAACCCATTCAGATGATTTCAAAGAATTGGCCTTCAAAATCTACAACCTGTTTTAACTTTTTTTCAGCGAAGAAAAGAGCGATAAAATTGTTGACTTTAATAAAGAAAATATGATAGAATTGTTTGACTATTTTGAGGATAAAATATGAACTTAATTGAAAAGAAATCAGTTGTTTTTACAGCGCAATCAAAAAAGAATTTTTTTATGAGGATGCTTGTTTGTAAATATGTTTTTGAACATGGAGGTATACCTCTTAACCCTTTTAATGTATTTGGATATTTTCTATATGAACTTGTGGACAGAGATTTGGTTCGTAATGGAAATAATAATTTGATTGCTCGTTCAGATGAAGTATGGTTTTTTGGTGAAATTGCTGACGGTTGCATTTTTGAGATAGAGTATGCGATGGAATTGGGAAAAAGGATTGCTTTTTATAAAATGGGTTCTACCTACCAATCAATAGAAAAATGTGCGATTGATGAATTGATTTTTGAAGATGAAGTGACGGTAGATACTGAAAAATTGAAACAAAAAATAAAAGAATATCCGCATGTTAGTCTTTGATAAATTTTTTGGATAATGGGGAGATTTCTCTGAATTTTACTTTAAGGGTTCGATAAGTTACGGAAATTTGCGATTTTTTGCCCTTTCACAATCGAACTTTCCACAATGCTTGCAAAATATGAAAAAAGCCACCGTTTGCGCGATGGCTTTTAATCTTGGTGGGCCCGGTAGAGCAAGCGTCAGCAAAACATCCGTTGAGTTCGGATGTTTTGTAGCGCAGCCAATGAGACACAATGAGCCAAATGGAAATGCAGGCGAATTGATGTCGGAATTGTAAAGTCCGATGGGCGGATATGAAACCCCCCGAACGAATCGGGGGGATTATGGTGGAGTGCAATTAGCGGATATCGTACAACCCATTCGGTTGATTTAAAAGAATTAGCCTTCAAAATCCAAAACCTGTTTTAAGTTTATCACCCAGGGGAAAAAAGTTGCAATTAATAAATTTTTCATGTAGAATGCCTTTAAAACCAAAAAAGGAGTTTAAAATGGCACCACCAGAAAGAAAAACAGCAAATGTTCAAGAGATTTTAAAGAACCCTGTTCAGTCAAATCAAAAACCACTTTTTAAACAGAAAGAAGGAATTTGGGGATGGTTGTCTTATATTGGATGGGCTTTAACCATTGTCTTTCCCCTTATTGTTTTTCTTTGTAATCTATTTTACTTTTCCTCTTCTTTAAATTTAGCTTTTCCTTTATTGGATTCTGGAATTATCAATTTGATTATTATATTCGTAGGAGTTATAATTACTGCTGTAAACATTTGGAAATCAAAGTATCCGTTATCGAATAAATGTCGCAAGATTATATTATCAATGTTCTTTATTTTTACGTTTCTCCTTGAACTAATTGCTTCTGGTAACCTATTAGAGTTGAACATAATATGCTTTACTGCGTGGCTATGGTCCTTTTTATTTTTTTGGTATTTACATTATTTTTACAGAAAATCAAAGGATGGTTATCGTAAAGTTTGGGTAAAAGTCATTTTATTTACGGTGATTCCGATACTACCTTTATCTTATTTCGTTGAGGATTATTATGAACCCTTAACTATGGGGGATTATCTGACGGTTGATCCTAATGATCCTTTTTATCAGCAGTAATTTGAATGATGTCAAAACATTTTATTCATCAATTGATTTTTGAAACAACCCCACAGTGTTGTTTGAATTGTCGCCATTGCTATAATATACAAAAAATAACAAATGCTTATTCACAAAAAATCTTGAATACAAATGATACTATATTTTTGTTAAAAAAGACGCTTCAACAAATAAAATGCACTGATTTAATTCTGACAGGTGGGGAATTTTATACCCGCCCAGATACAAATGAAATTATTTTAGCCGCAGAACAAAGTGGTGTTAAAAGTATCCATATTATGACAAATGGAGCCTGTTTAGATGCTGAAAAAATTGCTTTTGCGAAAGCACATCAAGTTCGGTTATTTGAAATATCCTTTATTTCAGCAGATAAGAAAATTTTTGATACCGAAACACAGGCCCAAAATTTTTCTGCTTTTGATAACGCTGTGTTTGCTACACAAGAAATTGTCAAACAAAAAATATTAGTTTCCCATATTTTTGTGGCGACAAAGAAAAATATACACACTTTGTTGAATACACTCAATTTATCTTATGCACTGGGGGTACGAAATTTTTCTTTTAATCGATTTAACCCTTGTGGTAATGGTAAAAAATATTTGGAAGAATTACAATTATCGCCCCTAGAGTTAATGAAAGGATTAGAAATTTGTGAAAAATTTGCCATTGAACACCCTGATATGGCCTTTCATTCACCCATTAATATTCCACCATGTATTATTGATACAAAAAAATATAAACATATTTCTTTTACTTTATGTGGAGTTGGATTTCATCAAAGCATTATTGTATTGGATTATTTAGGTAATGTTAGGTTGTGTCCTTTTTCACCAACTATTGTTGGTAATATCAAAGATATGACTTTGTCTCAGATGTTTAAAACAGAAGCAGCAAAAAATTTCATTCAAGCACACCCCAAATTTTGTGATAAATGTAAATTGGTTAAAAAATGCCAAGGTGGGTGTAAGGCGTCCAGTGATAACTGCTTTGGAAATCCTTGGTTAGAAAATCCTTTTTTAGCAAAATATAAAACAAAGCCCATTACTTAGATTTTGTCCCGACTTGGGTTGAATTTAAATAAGTCGTTGAATTATAAATAAAGTTTAATAGTTCGATAAGTTACGGATTTTAGCGATTTTGGGAAGGGGAAACATCGAACTTTCCACAATGCTTGCAAAATATGAAAAAAGCCACCCCGAAAGGAGTGGCTTTTAATCTTGGTGGGCCCGGTAGAGCAAGCGTCAGCAAAACATCCGTTGAGTTCGGATGTTTTGTAGCGCAGCCAATGAGACACAATGAGCCAAATGGAAATGCAGGCGAATTGATGTCGGAATTGTAAAGTCCGATGGGCGGATATAAAAACCCCCGAACGAATCGGGGGATTATGGTGGGGAACAATTAGCGCTTATCGAGCAACCCATTCGGTTGATTTAAAAGAATTAGCTTTCAAAATCCAAAACCTGTTTTAAGTTTATCACCCAGGGGAAAAAACTCTTGCAATATTTTCTTCTACCGGATAAAATTGAAAAAAAGGAGTATGTCATGAAAAGATTTTTTTGTATATTGATAATGTCTTGTCTATTTTGTAATATCGTTAATGCTACAGACTTAACAAAGCAAGCACAGCTTTGTTATGCGGCGATGGCTAATGATCTTACATTATTGAGACAATCTTTAAATCAGGGCGCCTCTTTGAAAGCAGGGTGTAATGGTCAATCAATTTGGAGTTTTGCTCTCATGTCATCTGATGCTGATGTAGAATTAGTAAAGGAGTTATTAAAAGAAGGAGCTGATCCCGACGAAGTGATTCCTGGTGCATTATCGGATATGAATCCTTCTGTTTTATCTATAATGTATACCAAGAATCCTGAAATTTTGGAGATATTGCTTAACCATAGCAAAAAATCCAAAAACAAAGGAGAGTTAAGTTCTCTTTTGCTTTCTGCTCTTCAACCTGGCGAAATTAATCCAGATATAATTGATGTTTTGCTGAAACATGGAGCTGATTTAAATTATCCTTCATCAGATGATTTTTCGTTAACACCGATGGAAGCGGCTTTAGGTAGTCTTGATGGGATTGAGTTCTTATTAAAAAAAGGAGTAAAAATTGATGAGGAAGAGTTATTAAAGACAGCTATTTCTCTTGGTGATACGGAAAAGCTTTTATGGGTGTTAAATCGAGGATTTGATGTTAATAAAAAAATAAAAGATGGGTGGACACCACTGACTCATGCTTGCTTTATTAGTAGAGACTCTCGAATGGTAAAGCTATTAATTGAAAAAGGAGCAGATGTAAATCTTATTAATGGCAATGATGAAAGTCCTTTAATATCTGCGCTTTATAATGACAATCCTGTGATTGAGGAAATTGTAGATGTCCTGTTGGAAAATGGAGCTGATCCTCATTTGGCAAATAGAAGAGGTAATATACCATTAATCTATGCACGTAGGAATCCTAGGAATAATCCTGTTTTGGTTAATAATACTCAGCTTTATAACAAGCTAAAATAGCAGTTAGGATTTTATAACTTTTTGTTTTATAAGGGGGAGGTTTACAAAAGTTCGATAAGTTACGGATTTTAGCGATTTTTGAAGGATGAAAAATCGAACTCACCGAATGGCTTGCAAAATATGAAAAAAGCCACCCCGAAAGGAGTGGCTTTTTATTCTGGTGGGCCCGGTAGGACTTGAACCCACGACCTATCCGTTATGAGCGGACAGCTCTAACCAACTGAGCTACAGGCCCCAAACAACCCTGTATTCTAGCAAAAAAAGAATAAAAAATCAAGCCTTTTTTGCCCTTTTAAAAATAAATTTTTTTTGGGCGTTTTTTACTGGAAAAATAAATAAAAATATGATACAATGCTCCTGTCTTTTGAAAAACAAAACGAAAGGAAAAAAATGTCCAAAGATTTTACGTTTAATCCTGGCGATTTTGTTGTTTATCCTGCGCATGGGGTGGGGCAAGTGAGTGAGCGACAAAGTGCGTCCATTGAAGGCAAACAAGTGGATTTGCTTGCAATTCATTTTGAAAAAGATAAATTTACAATGCGAATTCCGTCCGAAAATGCGGTCAGCAAAGGATTGCGTTCTGTGGTTTCTCCGGCTGTGATGGAAACGGTTGTGTCCACATTAAAAAGTCAAGTTAAAGCAAAACGTTTGCCTTGGGCGAAACGTTCGGCTGAATATGTTTCTAAAATCAGCTCGGGCGATCCGATTGCTTTGGCCGAGGTGGTGCGTGAATTATATCATGATCCATCGGTGATGACGTCAAATTACAGCGAAAAACAATTGTATGAAAAGGCTTTTTCACGCTTGGCGCCCGAATATGCCGTTGTGCAAAAGATTTCCGAAAATGAAGCCGTTGTCCAATTGGAAGCTATTTTGCAATCGGTTGGCGAAAAACAAGCGATGGCTTAAATTTTAAAAGGGGGATAAAGTGAAAGAGAAGCATGTTGTTTTTTTAAAGCCGGATTCAAGAGCGCGTAAAATTTTTAACTTTTTGGTTCATGTTGGTATTTGGGGAGTCGTGATTTTTTCCATGTTGTACACATGGAAATATCCCGAGATGGTTAAGCGTATATTCCCTGAATTAGATTTGCCTAAAGTCAGTTTGGCCAATATTTTACAAGCGTTGATATTTGTATCATTGGTTTTGTATGTTTTTCGTTTTTTCAAACGAATGATTATTCGTTGGGTGGACAAACATCCGCAAGAAGATAAAAGTGTTTTTTATTCTTTGGTGAAATTGATTGGTTATATTGGGTGGATTATCGCTTTGTGGGGAATGTTGTCATTTTTTGGATTAAAATTGCAAAATTTGGCAATTGTTTTGGGAGCTTTATCCGTTGGTGTTGGTTTTGGTATGCAAAATATCATCAATAATTTTGTTTCGGGTTTGTTGTTGTTGTTTGAACGCCCGATAGCTGTTGGTGATTGGATTCAGGTGGATGGTCAAGAAGGTGTTGTGAAAAATATTAGAATTCGTGCAACCGAATTGGAAACATTTGATAAGTCCAGTGTTTTGATTCCGAATTCCAGTATTTTGTCGGGCAATGTGCTGAATATAACCAAGCCGAATAAGTCAGGTCGGATTGTTTTTCGCGTTGGCGTTTCATATGATTCGGATATGAATAAGGTGCATCAAATTTTGAAGGATTGTGTGCAAAAAACAGATGGGGTATTACAATCACCAGCTGCGATGATTTTGATGAATGATTTTGCGGACAGTGCTGTTGTTTTTGAAATTCGTGCTTATATTAAGGATGTGAATAATACATTGTCTGTTCGCAGTGCTTTGATGTTTGCGGTTTGGAATGCTTTACAGGAAAACGGCATTGAGATTCCTTTTCCGCAACAAGTGGTACATATGAAAAAATGAAAAAGATATTTTTTGTTTTGATCTTCTTGGTTCTATCTGGGTGCGCTCAATTGCGTCCTTTTGAGGATATGCGTCGTGAGGCCGGTCAGAAAGAAACAGTAGGAATATCCACGCAGGATATGCCGGCCATTTGCTATAATCCTTTGTGGTCAGATGAAAAAGATGTTCAAAAGTTGGCCGAATTGGCGTGTCAAAAGACAAAACGTCAAGCTCGGTTTGATTCTAAAAAACATTTTTCGTGTTCCTTGATGTTACCGTCTGTTGCTTTTTATAAGTGTTATTAATCGGTTATGACGGTGATTTTTGAAGCGGTGATGGCGCTGTTTTGATTGGCTGATGTATCGGGATAATAGGTAACTTGAACTTGATCGTTTTTTTGAATTAAGGGCAGGTATATTTCTGTTGGGTTGATGTTTATTTTGCTTTTGTTTAAGATTTTTACTTTTTGATAGATGGTATTTTTATCTGTGATTAAAGGAATTTTCTTTCTATCGCTTGTTTGTAAATAAACAACATTGTTCCGTATTTGAGCTACTTTCCCGTGCAAAGTTTCGGCGTATGAATGAAAAGTCAAAAATAAAGATATAATAAAAACCAGATATTTCATGATTCCTCCTGAAAAATATCTGGTTTGTTATTTTTTGTTTTTCAAGTTTATTATTCGGCAATGCCCAATAATTTTTTATACTCATCACGCAAAAATTCGGTTTCTTGGCGATCGGCCGGATCCATTTTACGCAAGCGAATAATTTGACGCAAAACTTTAACGTCAAAACCGGCGCCTTTGGCTTCGGCGTAAACTTCACGCACATCGGCGCCCAATTCACGGCGTTCTTCTTCCAATCGTTCAATGCGTTCTACAAACTTATTGAGTTGACCGGCATCGGATGTAATATTTTCTGTCATTTTCTCCCCCTTGTTAAATTATTTGTTTTTGTTTGCAATTGCGACAGCTTGATTTAAATCGGCTTCGGTGCATAAACCCAAAGTAACGGGATTTTGTGCCTGAATCTGATTTAATTTTTTGTATGTCTTATCACGGATGGCCGAAACAGTCACCTTTGTGGAACGAACCAACTTGATAATTTGGGCGTTGGACAATTGGGGATGATTTTTAATCAGCCACAAAATAGCCGCCGGACGCACCAAACGTTTTGACATAGACAAAAACTTGGAACCTTTGGATAATAACTTTTCAATTTCCGGATGAACGGCCATCGTTAAACAGGCGTTTTCATCGGCTTCACAACGTTTGATTTCTTCCCAAGTCAATTGGCCGTTTGCGATGGGGTCTAATCCCATAATATGGCTGGCCACATCACCATCGGCAATGGCCTGAATTTCCAAAGAATGCATACCGCAAAATTCACCGATTTGTTTAAAAGTTAAAGCTGTATTTTCCACCAACCATACGGCCGTTGCTTTGGGCATTAAAGGTAAAGTCATCTTGTGTCCTTTCGTTCAATTTTATTCTTTTAGCATATCATTTTTGCCCCAAAAAATCAAGAACTATTTTCTGATGTTTGGAAAAATCGCTTGACAAGGTGTGATAATTTATGCTAGTGTGGGGATAAGAGAAGAAAACGGGAGGCTATTTAAAATGTGTTTAAACCACGGTAAAGGTATAAATAGATGGATCTTGTACACACACACACACACATTTAGTTTTGAATATTAAGTTGTGCGCCAGCACAACCGACCCACTGTATGTGCTATACAGTGGGGTTTATTTGTTTAACTAACTGTCAGCAAAAAAAGTGAAAGGAAAATGAAAATGCAAAATTTAAGAAAAACAAACGAAACCGGTCGCTCAATGGTGGAAATGCTGGGGGTGTTGGCTATTATGGGTGTCTTGTCCGTGGGCGGTGTGTACGGCTATGGCGTCGCCATGAAAAAACACAAAGCCAATGAGTTATTACACCGTGCCAGCATGTTAGCATCCACTGTATCGGCGCAAATTATGACTGGTAAAAATCCGACCACATTGGATAGTTTTGCCAATTCCGATTTGGGAACGTTTACATTGGAAACATATACGGACGGCGATAATACATTCAAGTTAAAAATTTCAAATATTGACGATAATGTTTGTGAACAAATGAAATCATCTATGGGTGGAATGGTTCGAGATATTGTTTGTGATGAAAACGCCAAGAC
>SUVA01000021.1 GCA_015062245.1 Alphaproteobacteria bacterium | reverse complement strand
CTCCTTTCTATTTAAGTTATTTGTAAAAATTGTTTTTGTTGTTCAGGCATTAAAATTTAAATTATCTAAATTCTTCGCTAACAACGCTCATCATTAATATAATTTTTAAATTTTAGTTCCTTTCTTTTATTTGTTCAGACAGTAATTAAAATTGTCATTCTGAATGGGCGAGCCCATTTCAAAATGACAAACACAGTTTAACCCACTGTAATCATACAGTGGGTCGGTTGTGCCAAGGCACAACTTAATATTCAAAACTAAATGTGTGTGTGTGTGTGTACAAGGTCCATCTATTTATACCTTTACCGTGGTTTAAACACATTTTGAATAGCCTCCCGTTTTCTTTACTTATCCCCACACTAGCATACTTTCACGCCCTTGTCAAGCGGTTTATTCGGATTTTGAATTCATTTAATAAAAAGCTTGATTTTTGGGGAAAAATATGCTAAAAAAACACCATATCTAATAAAAGGAGTTTTTATGCGCAAAAAATTGATAGCCGGAAATTGGAAAATGAATTCTTT
This sequence comes from Alphaproteobacteria bacterium, assembly GCA_015062245.1. GTDB lineage: Bacteria > Pseudomonadota > Alphaproteobacteria > CAAHEQ01 > UBA3637 > UBA3637. The sequence continues at coordinate 14,025 of SUVA01000021.1, read as the reverse complement.
GAAATCCGAAGCCAAAGCTTTGGCCGAAGCTGTATTTTCAAAGGCAAAAACAGATATGCCCTTTGACATGTTGGTTTGTCCACCCATGAATGTTTTGGGATTTGTGGCCGAATTACCGCATGATGGTGTTTTTATTGGCGCACAAGATGTGGCCGAAACGCAAAAAGCCAGCGGTGCTTTCACAGGTGATATTTCTGCTCAAATGGTAAAGGATTTGGGGGCTGATTGGACTTTGGTCGGACATTCCGAACGCCGTCAATATCATGGCGAAACAAATGCTATTGTTAAACAAAAGGCCGAAAATGCCATCAATGCGGGTTTAACCGTTGTCATTTGCATTGGTGAAACTTTGAATGAGCGTGAAGCCGGAAAAGCCGTTGAAGTTGTGCGCAACCAAACACGTGAATGTGTAAGCGCTTTGGCAAATGCTGAAAATTGTGTTATCGCCTATGAACCCGTATGGGCCATTGGAACAGGTAAAGTGCCGACAACGGCTGATGTGGCCGAAATTCATGCTGCCGTTCGTGACGAATTGGCAAAAGTTTTGGGTTCGGAAATTGCCGACAAAATGCGCATTTTATACGGTGGCTCTGTCAAACCTGAAAATGCCAAAGAATTGCTCAATGTTGAAAATGTGGATGGGGCTTTGATTGGTGGTGCCAGTTTAAAGGCTGATTCGTTTTGGGCCATTGCAGAAGCTGTTAAATAAGGAAAAATATGCGACCACTGACTGATGCTCTTTTGCGCGGAAATTCTGAATCCCTGACAAAGAAGGGATGGAAGCCGTTGGAACAACGTCGTATTTTTAATAAAGCAGACGCTCTGTTGGATTATATAGCAGGGGTTCCTGATGAAGATTATGTGAAAGGAATGTGGCACAGTCAGATACGTCCCATTAGTGTGGACGGGTTGGCTTGTCATTTGAAAAAAGGAATGCCTTCCCAAAAAATGCAGGTTCAAAGTTTGCAGGTTCTGCAAACCCTTCTTCTTATAGGACAGGATTTATTAGAACAAGCTGCGTGGATTTTTAAACATTACCCAGTACTATTTAAGGCAAAATATGCTGCATCACCTCAAGCCTTTTCTAAAGATATTCATGGCTTTTTTATGCGGGGAAAACGTGTTCCGGAAAATAGTTTTCCTTCCTTTAAAACGGGGGAAAATCCGGCTTTTTCTCGGGATAAAGATTTTATTACCAAATGTATTGCAATGTATAACGATCCTTGTCATGGGATGCAAGAATTTGAAAAATATTCTCGCCAACCTGATCCAGATGATGACTCTTATGCTCAATGGGTGAGGAACAAAAAAGCAGGACAAAAATTTTCGGACAGACAATTGGCATGGCAGGATGAAATAAATCAACTCGCATTAAAAACAAAGGTCGGTTTAAAGCTAACAAAGTTAGAACTTGCACATCATGTTCAAATGAAAAAACAAAGAACCTGAAGATATAAAAACAACTTAAACTGAAAGGAACAAAACATGTACTCATTTATTTTAGCAATTCATATTTTATTAGCAGTCGGTATCACCTGTTTGGTGTTATTACAACGTGGCGAAGGCGGATTGGGTGGCTTAGGCGGTTCAAACAGCGCTGCCAACTTTTTAACATCCCGTCAAACAAGCACGTTGCTCAGTAAATTGACGAAATACTTTTTCATCGGTTTTATTTGCACCAGCTTGACCTTAGTCATTATGGCCAAAAATGCCAACAAAGTCCAACCTGTTGATTTGTTGCCGACACAACAAACCGAAAATCCATTGAAAGCCCCTGTGGAAAATCCTGTTCAGGAGTAACCCATGACAAAAGTTCAAGTCGCAAATATCACTTTTGACAATGATTTGCCTTTTGTATTGATTGCCGGCCCTTGTCAAATGGAAAGCGCAATACATGGTATGGAAATGGCCACAGCCTTAAAGGAATTGACAACAAAATTAGGTATTCCTTTTATTTTTAAAGCATCCTTTGATAAAGCCAATCGCACCAGCGTGAATGGCATCCGTGGCATGGGTTTAACGGCAGGAATTCAGGCTTTTGCCGATATTAAATCTAAGTTAGGCATTCCCTGTTTAACGGATATCCATGAACCTTATCAATGTCCTGTGGCAGGTCAAGTGGTGGATGTTTTGCAAATTCCGGCTTTTTTATGTCGCCAAACGGATTTGTTGTTGGCGGCCGGCAAAACAGGACGCGCCATCAATATCAAAAAAGGGCAATTTTTGGCACCTTGGGATATGAAAAATGTGGCACAAAAGGTGGCCAGTACTGGTAATCAGAATATTATCCTGACTGAACGTGGCACCAGCTTTGGCTATAACACTTTGGTGGTGGATATGCGTTCCTTGCCCCAAATGAAGCAAACAGGCTATCCTGTCGTTTTTGACGCGACACATTCGGTTCAACAACCCGGTGGTTTGGGTGGTGCCAGTGGCGGTCAACGTGAATTTGCCCCCGTTTTGGCAAATGCGGCCATAGCAACAGGTATTGCCGGTGTTTTTATTGAAACACATGCCAATCCCGACAAAGCGCCCAGCGATGGCCCCAATATGATTCCACTGAATCAAATGGAAGCTGTTTTATCGCACTTAAAGGCGTTAGATGAATTGACAAAAAAACATCTTTCAAAGTCCCAAAAAGAATTGGAATTTTAATACGACTTATCAACAAAACGGGCGCCTTTTTTAAATTCATTTATCAGAATTTTGCCTACCGCCGATGGCTTTATAAAAGCGGATTAAATCAGTATAAAGGGCGCCCGATGATTTAATCATTTGCATTTGTGATTGCAACCGGTTTTGTTCAGCCTGTAAAACATCGGTATAATCAATCAAGCCGTTTTTATATTTGCTTTGCATCAATTGAGCGACATTATCGGCATGTTGAAAAGTTTCCCTCAAATCCTGATAACGTTTTCTTTCTTTAAATAAGGCCACCATGGCGTTTTTAATTTCGCCGGCCGATTGCAACAGTGTTTGTTGATAGGCCAAAATTTGTTCTTCTTTTACGGCTTTTTGAATTTTAACATTTTCTTTTAAGGCCCCAAAATGGAAAATCGGTGCGCTGATATTTGGGGATATGGTGCGCATAAAACTGTCATTATTGAATAATTTATTCCAATTTAATGATTCAAAACCGAACAAAGCCGATAAGCTGATTTTGGGGAACATATCGGCCAAGGCGACACCCACCAATTCATTTTGTGCAATTAAGTTTTCTTCGGCCATTTTCACATCCGGACGATTTTGTAAAACTTGGGCAGAAATAGCGGTAATTTTATTTAAATCAAAGTCAAAATCTTTGGTAATCAGTGATTTTTTTTCCTGCGCCATTATTTTTTCCACACTGCCCGGTAATTCACCCAGCGCCAATGCCAAAGCATTGTTTGTTTCAATTTGTTGATATTCCAAATCAGAAAGAGTGGCCGATGTATTTTTCAATAAATAAAGCGCTTGTTGCAAGGAAAGTTCACTGGCCAACCCTGTTTTTTGCTTATCACGAACCAATTCGGTCATTTGTGTTTGCAAACGGATATTTTCTTTGGTCTGTTTAATCAATTCTTCAATCGTGCGGGATTGAATGTATAAACGGGTAACTTCGGCCGTCAAAGAAAGCATGGTATTTTGAACGGCATAAAGGGCTGATTTTAAATTGGCCCGTTCAGCCTGTAAGCGACGGCGTTTGCCACCGAACAAATCCAATTCCCAAGATACATCCAATCCGGCCTGATAATAACTGTCCTGTAAAATCAAGCCCATATTTTTGCTGTCTTTGATAAAGTTGTATTGGCCCAAAGCATCCAAAGTGGGCAATAAATCAGACCGAATCACATTCAATGATGCCCGTGATTGATGTAAGCGCCACAGAGCCGTTTTTAAGGTCGGGCTGTTTTGGTGGGCTTTTTCAATTAAAGCATCCAAAGTTTTATCTTTAAAATCTTTGGGGCTGAAACTGACGGCCTGAGATGATGGGGCATCCAATGCCTGTTCAAGTTGTGAATCAGAAAAAAATTGGGGTCTTTCATAATCGGGTCCCACCATACAGGCCGTTAAAGCACCTGTCAACAAAAAGACAACTGCCATTTTTTTCATATGTTTTTTGGGGCTGAATTTTAATGAAATTTTATCAAAAAATGCAAAGAAGACCGGCACAAATAAAATCCCCACCAACGTGGCCATAATCATACCGCAAAAAACCGTAATTCCGATGGAACGTTGGCTGGCCGCACCGGCACCGGTGGCAACCACCATCGGAAATGTTCCCAAAATAAAAGTCAATGCCGTCATCACAACCGCCCGAAATCTTTCACCTGAACCTTTGATGGCAGCCTGAACAGTATCCATACCCGATCGTTGATAGGTGGTGGTAAATTGCACAATTAAGATGGCGTTTTTGCTGGCCAATCCGATCAACATAACAATCCCCAGTTGGGCATAAATACTTAACGATAAGCCCCAAAGTTCCAAGCCGATTAAAGCGCCCAATATGGCAAAGACATTGGTTAAAATAACCGCAAAGGCAATCCACCAACTTTCATATAACGCCACCAAAAACAAATAGGAAAAAATCAACGCCAAGGTAATTAAAATCAAAGCCAAACCGGCCGTTTCAACTTCCTGTAAGGTAAGCCCTGTCCAGGCAAAAGAAAATTCTTTACCCAATGTATTTTCAAAATTTTGCAATGTTTTTATGGCGGTTCCGGAACTGATATGGCGTGCTGTTTGGGCGGTGATACCGGCACTGGGGTATTGATTAAAACGGTAAATGATTTTGGGCATTAAAACAATTTTTTCACTTAAAAAGTTTTTAATTTGAATCAACTTTCCGGTTGCATTGGCAACATACAATTTTTCAATATCGGATATGTCTTGTCGGGCATCAAAATCGGCCTGAATAATCACTTTGTTGATTTGACCATCCAAAGTGATGTTATTGATATAGCGTGAACCCAAGTTATTTTGTAAAACAGAAAATAAATCAGCCAAAGAAACCTGATAAGCCGACAATTTCGTGCGGTTGATATCCAAATAAACATGAGGCGTATCGGATGTAAAAGGGGAAAAGCCAAAGGCAAAAAGTTTATTTTCATTGATAAAAGATAAAACCTTATTTAATGTTTTTTCCAATTCTTCGGGCGTGATGTTTTGATTGATGGCATTTAATTGAAAACTGACACCGTCTGCATTACCGACACCGGGGATGGACGGCATGGCAAAAAAGTTTATTTCAGCATTGGGAACAGATGAAAATTTTTGATTTAAATCCGCCAAAATTTTTTCCATAGAAAGTCCTGCCTTATCCCGTTCATCCCATGATGTTAAAACAATGGCTGCCATGGCGATATTTTCACCGCTGGCCGATAACATACTGTTGCCCGAAATTCCAATAAAAGATTGAACACCTGACATTTTTCGGGATTGTTCAGACATTTGATATAACAATTGCTGGGTTTGATTAATGCTGGCAGTGGACGGCAATTGAATATTGGCCAAGATGATACCTTGGTCTTCTTGGGGGATAAATTCTTGGGGAATACGCATAAATAACCAACTCAATAAGGCAATCCCGCCAAAGGTGATTATCAGGCTGGTTTTAATATGATAACATAAAAAAGCAACCACTTTGACATACGTATTTTCCCCTTTATTCAAAATCTTATCAAACCATAATTTCCATTTAAAAGGTCTATCTTCTTTTTGATTTAAAAAGATGGCGCACAGGGCCGGACTTAAAGTCAACGCATTGACCGAAGAAAAGAAAACGGCCGTTGATAAAGTGACCGCAAATTGTTGATATATTTTTCCCGTCATACCCGCCATTAAACCCACCGGAATAAAAATTGCCATCAAAACCAATGTGGTTGCAATCACCGAAGAAGTAATATCTTTCATGGCCTGTTGTGATGCCTGTAAAGCGGACAGTTTATCATATTTAATTAAATACTGAACACGTTCCACCACCACAATGGCATCATCCACAACCAAACCGATGGCCAAAATCATGGCAAACAAAGTTAAAATGTTGATATCAAAACCCAACACATAAATCACCACAAAAGTGGCAATCAAAGAAACAGGTATCGTTATCATGGGAATCAAGGTGGCCTTAATATCCTGTAAAAAAACATAAACGACCGCCATCACCAATAAAAAGGTTAAAAACAAAGTCATTAAAATAGCAGTAATACTGGCCCGTACATAGGTGGTGGAATCATAAACAATTTCAAATTCCATATCCTTTGGAAAGGTCTTTTTTAAATGAGCCATCTGTTGTTTTAAATCTTTCATTATTTGCAACGAATTTGAATTGGGCAATTGTGTCAAAGCCATCACCACAGACGGTTGATTATCAAAGCTGGCATTTAATTGATAATTATCGGCACCCAATTCAACACGGGCAATATCTTTTAACCGGATCAATCCACCGTTTAAATTACCCCTGATAACGATTTGTTCAAAATCTTCAACATCTTTTAAAAGTCCTTTGGTGGTTAAAGATAAAACCTGATTCGTTCCCTGAGGGGCCGGAGAAGATGCCAACGATCCAACGCCTGCTACCTGATTTTGCGATTCTATGGCCTGAATAACCTGATTGGAAGTCAATTGCAAACCATTCATTTTTTTCACATCTAACCAAATCCGAATACTGTGTTGCGGACCATAGATATTGACATCCCCCATGCCGGCAATCCGTTTAAACGGATTTTGAATTTGTGTAAAGGCAAAGTTGCTTAAATAAAGCGGACTGTAAGTGGCATTGGGTGAAGTCAATGCAATAAAAGCCAAAATGTTGGCGGATTGTTGAATAACGTTTAGGCCTTCCTGAACCACTATTTCGGGCAAAAAAGGCTTGGCTTTGTCCAATCTGTTTTCCACTTTTACTTGGGCAATATCCGGATCCGTTCCCACATCAAAGGTAATGGTCAGGGTATATTGCCCGGTATCGGTTGAGGTGGATGACATATATAACATCCCTTCCACACCGTTGATTTGGTTTTCAATGGGGGTGGCCACCGTATCGGACAAAACAGACGCATTGGCACCGGGATAGTTGGCCGACACGACAATTTGTGGGGGTGTAATATCAGGGTATTGTGAAATCGGCAAAACAAAACCGGCAATTATGCCCGCCAAAATCATAACCAAGGCAATAACACCGGCAAAACGGGGACGTGTGATAAAAAAGGACGAAAAGTTCATGGCTTGACCCCTTCGGCCTTTTGCCCGATTTGATAGGGCGAAACGGCAACTGTTATTATTTCTTGTCCTTCATTTAATCCTTCAATCCAGTATTGATTTTTCACACTGCCTTTGATTTGGACCTTTCTTTTTTCAATGATTTGATTGTTTAAAATATAAGCTTGCGCCCCATCGGGATTTAATGTCAGCCAATTTTTATCAACCAAGATACCGTTTTGTTGAAACAAAAAACGTATTTCAATATAAGCCCCAGGAATAAATTCTTTTTCATCATTGGGTACATCCACAAAAAAGGTCATGGAATCCGTTGATTTATCGGCCTGATTATCATTTAGAACTTTAAAATTTTCAAAATTGACTGTTTTCCCATTGGCCAAAACAATTTGTAAGGTGGCCGAAGTAAAAGGCAGTTCGGTATGATAGCTGGCCAAAGGTACCGAAAAGGTCAAACGAATGGGAGAAAAGCCAATAATGGTTGCTAATACTTTTCCTTCGGGGGACAGATATTCCCCAATGGTGGCGGTAATATTACCGACCCAACCGCTGATGGGGGCCAAAATGGTGGTATAATCGTATAATGTTTGTGCTTGATTTTGCGCTGCCAAAGCCCTTTGATAGGCGGCATCGGCTTCTTGAAATTTGGCTTTGGCCTGCTCTAATTCTGTTGGGGAAATAGCTTTTTCTTGGGTGTTTTTCATCCTTTCATAAAAAGTCAAAGCGTTTTCACGGGTGGCCTTGGCCTGTTGGGAAGCTTCCTTTGCCTGATTTAAATCAGCCAAAGGAATACGCTGATCCAACATAAATAAAGTTTCGCCTTTTTTAACTTCTTGGCCGGATTGCACCAAAACTTCTTTTAAAAAACCCGATAAATACGGCACGATATTGACCGATTGAATGGCCTGAACGGTACCAATATAACTTTTGACATAGGTAAAGGATGTATTTTTTAAAGTTTGAATTGGCAAACGTATCTCATCTTTTTTGGGGGGTAGTTCTGAATTTTTATGGGAAAGTTGTTGCCAATAAAAAGTTCCGCCAAACAAAACCAAAGCAAATGTCATTATTACAAGATATTTTTTCACACTTCCCCCTTTTATAGGGGACATAGGCGTCAAAAACTTCCTTTTCAATAAAAAACATTCCTTTGGCGGGGCAGATTTTTGTTGTTTTTTACCATTATTTTGGGTATGATTTTGAAAATTCTAAAAGGATAAAAATATGTTAAAAGAAAATCTTAAATATCAAGAAAGTTTCCCAGTTTTAAAAGAACACACGGCAAAAAACGTTCAAAGCGGTGGCTTGGATGTTTTGGCCAGCCCTGTTTTAATTTCATGGATGGAAAAATGTGCCTGGCAAAGTGTCTTACCGTTTTTGGAAAAAGGAACAGATACGGTCGGGACTTTCATTGAAATGAAGCATTTATCCCCCACCCCAATCGGCCAAACGGTTAAATGCACCTGTGCATTGATTGATATTCAGGAAAAACAACTAACCTTTGAAATCCAAGCTTGTGATTCGGCCGGCATTATTGGCAAAGCCATTCATAAACGTTTTATAATAAATATCCAATCATTTCAAAAAAAAGCAAACCTAAAATCATCATAAAAAAAGCCCCGATTTTTCGGGGCTTTTGTTTTAACTAAAAATGTTAAAAGTTGTATTTGGCTTTCAACATACCGGTATGGCTTTGGAAATCTTTTTTGAATGAACCATTATAATCAACGGACAAATTCCAATCGCCCCAAGTGGCTTCCACACCAACGCCTGTTTCAACACCAAAACGTTTTAAACGTTCACCTGTGATTTGGTAATTACTACCACCGATAATGTTGACATTGGCAACAGAATTATCGCTGATCATATCATAGGTGGCCGCCAAACGAATGTTGGGTTTTACGGTCCATGTATCGGCTTTGAAATCTTTGCCATATTTGACACCGGCCACAGCCGTCAACACATCATTATCATCAGATTTAATGTATTGGGCGCCATCATTATAACCGTCTTGTTTGGCCAAAATATAGCGCAAACCACCGTAGGGTGTAAAGCCGTTTTCAAAATCATAACCTGTGGTCAGGTTGGCCGAATAAGTATCCACATCATATTTGGATTTCATAGCAATACCCATCGGTGTTTTTTCTTCGGTATATTTGGACAAACCATAACTGATCATACCATTGACATACCATGCATTGGGTTGATATTGGGCATAGGCAAACACGTTGTGTCCGTCCACATCCACATCATTATTACCGGCATCGGCATTGGTGTTGGTATAACCGTAGCCCAAACCTAAAGTGATGGCCTCATTCACTTTGCCGTCAATACCAAAGGCAATACCACGTGTATTGGCCGTAAAGCCGTCTGAGGATGCATTGGCATCTTGTTTGGTGTGATTATACAACCCTTGCACCCACAAAGCGCCACCGATAAAGGCATCACCACCGGCACGTCCCATGGCGGACATACGATTACCTGTCACATTGGACAAGATATTGTTCACGCCTTGGGCCACACCCATCACCTGTTGCGAAGTGGTCGGCGCCAATTCTTTGGCTGCTTGAGCCGCTTGGGCCACATTACCTGTTTGAACGGCTGTTGAAATGGCCTTTAAAATCGCATTATCGGATATTGAACTGGCAATCGCTGAAATAGTCGCAGCTTCTTGTACCGTTGCACCGGCAGATGTCAAATTTTCAACAATCTTTTCTGTGGATTTTTTGGTGATTTTATATTCATCGCCATCCAATATAATATCATACAACGCATTTTCTGAAAATTTAAATTCTGTTTTATCACCTTCAAATTTAATAGAAGCCCCTTCAAAAAAATCAGTCAGAACCAATGCCGTCTCACCCCTAATTTCCCCGCTACTTCCTGCAATAATAGTTGAACCGTTTAATTCGGTTTTTAATGTGGAGCCATTCACAAAGTTAACAATTCCATTATTTGTAATAGAGCTGTTCAATCTTAAATTTCCGTTAAATGATAATTCTGCACCACTATTTACAGTTATTTCTGAACCAGAAATATTTATATTATTGGCATTTAATGTTGTGATCCCGTCAGAATCAATATCACCACCATCAAAGGCATCCAATTTCAACTCATTTTGCTTAACAACTGTCATTGTTGAATTTATCATCGAAATACTATCGGCATTCACCGTCGAACCATTTACGGTCAGAATCGAACCATTGAAGTTCATCGAACCTGCATTTTTAGAATTGTCACGCTGGGCAAACATATATACGCCTGGCGCTATATATGTGGCATTACCTTCTCCAATCTTGGCTGTGACTTTGTTGTTTACATTCGTTAATCCATTTTCACCAGCGGCATCACTCCAGGTAATTTCCGCCCATTGAGCCATATCAACATCATCATTCACACCATCATTATCTGTATCCCACTGATAATTATACGCAAAAGCATCGTTATGCGTTAATTCACGTAATGTCAATGTTACTGGCCCAACATACATTTCACTATTTGTCACAAAAAGAGAACGTCCAAGCATATTATATTTTGGCATATCATTTTTATATTTTGTCCCCGTTGCGTTCCACGCCATACGACGACCACCTATTGCAGCTTGAGACACTGGAGCGTTTGCCAAACTAATATCACCAAAAACCCACGCATTGCCCGTTGTGTTCGGAACGCCAGCCATCGTTGGAAGGGAGGCAACCATCGCGCCCATTAAAATGGTGGCATTTAATAAAGCACATTTTTTTAAGATTTTGGAATATCTGTGAGATAATTCCATCAATGTTGTTTTTGAATATTTCATGTCATTCCTTTTTGTGAATTGTTTATACATAACAGGCATTGGATACCTGTTTGACATTATATACTATGTCAAACATAAAAGTCAATGTTTTTACAAATAACATATAAACTTATGTTTAATATAAATCTTCGGGATTCAAACGCACGCCATACCAGCTGAGTCCAAAGTGCAAATGTGGCCCTGTGGCACGACCAGACATCCCAACTTCGCCGATTTTATCACCCGCCTGAACGACCTGCCCTTGTTTTACATCAATTTCGGATAAATGAGAATAACTGGTATAAACACCATAACCGTGGTCAATTAAAATAGTGGCGCCCGAATAAAACATATCAGGGTGTGTCAAAACAACCCGTCCGTCATTGGCCGATAAAACAGCCGTTCCCATATCGGCGGCATAATCCGTTCCACTATGGCCTTGGGAAACTTTTCCGTTTAAGATTCGCCGTGAACCGAAGGGGCTGGAAATTCTTTTATATTTAGCTAAAGGAAAATGCCATTTTTGGGGAAAATTCGGATATTCGGATATTTGTCGTTTATCACGCATCGCTTTAAATTCAGATTGAATGCGTTTTTGTTCTAATTCAGGCGGACTGACTTTTTTGGGGGGCAAACCATTGACATAATCTTCTTGCCATTTACGTTTTTGAATAGGAAAAGAAACATCCTGAATTTGTCCGTCCTTTTTGATTTTTAAGGTTAGTTTTTTGGCATCTTGTGGTACACCGATAACAAAGCGACCTTGGTGGGTTGAAATCTCGGTCAATCCCGTGGTGGCGTTATTTTTGCTTTCGTTTTGAATAAAAATTTGTGTATTGGGCGACAGCTTACCATATAACAAACTTGCATCCATTAAAGGCTGATTCCATGTGACATCGGGCGTTGCTTGATGAACACAGCCCAACAAAAACAAAGGGACAAAAAATAAAATAAACCTCATGAAACAGCCTCTTTATATTTTCTTAAAAACGGTTGCAGGGCAATAACAGCAATCGTCATGGCCAAAAAATCAGCAATCGGCAAAGCCCAAACCAACCCGTCCAGTTTGTATAAGTGATTCATAATCAACATCAACGGAATATCCAATCCGCCTTTTCGTAAAAGAGACAAAATAATCGGTGTGATTTTATAACCGACGGCCTGAAAAATCGTAATCACAATCACGCTGATTGAAACACAAGGGCAAGTGATACACATTGTTTTTAAAAAGAACTGACCAAAACGAACTGTTTGTGTATCATTGATGAAAAAGTGGGTAATTTCAGGTGCAAAAAAGAATAAATAAAATGTTGTCAGACCCGATAAAATCAAACTGTAAAACAGTGTAACTTTAATGGCGCCTTTCATCCGATTATATTTTTGGGCCGCATAGTTATAAGCCACCAAAGGCAAAACCCCTTGTGCCAAACCGTTGGCAACGGAAAAGGCAATCACATCCACACGTTTGGCAATGCCCATACCGGCTACGGCAATATTGGAATAACCGGCCAATAAAATATTCAAAACAATGATGGAAGCGGTAGCCGTCCAATTGAAAATACAGCTGGGCAACCCGACCGAAATAATTTCTTTGGCAATACCTTTTTTGGCCCTGTAATAACGGGGATTGAGAGTAATAACCGTTTGGTGGCGTCTTTTGTATAAAAAGAATAAAAAATAGCAAGTTGAAAAACAGATGGATATCAACGTTGCAATGGCAGCACCTTCTATTTTTAAATTAAATCCAAAGATAAAAATCGGGTCCAATATCACATTTAAAACGGCCCCCATAGCCATGCCAAAACTGGCTTGTTTGGCAAAACCTTCCGAACGAATCAGATTAGCAAACATGGGATTTAACATAACAGGAACCGAACCAACGGCAATGGTCCAAAATAAATAATCCGAAGTCAAAGCATATGTTTCATGATTGGCACCAATCCATGGCAAAATGCTTTGTCTGAATGCCCAAATCAACAAACCATAAAAAAGGGCCAAAACCATAGATGTCCATATACAAAAAGCCGAACCCGCACGGGCTTTTTTCAGATGTTTTTTACCCAAACATCGGGATATAAAACTGGCCCCACCAATACCGAACAAGTTGGAAATGCTGACAGTCAATATAAATAACGGCAAAGCCAAAGTGGAGGCCGCCACCTGATTCGGATCGTTTAATTGACCGATAAAAAAGGTATCGGCCATATTATAAATAACCCCCATCAATTGGCTTAAAACGGTGGGGATTGCTAAAATCAGCACAGCTTTTGAAACTCTTGTGCGTTCAAAAAGTTTTAGATTTTGGACTTTCATAAAGCGGATTTTAAAATACTTTTGCGTGTTTGTCAATAAAGATTTTTATCAAGCTATCTTATCCGAAAAAAACACCACTAAATTATCAAAAACTTTTTTTAGATTGACTTTTTCCTTAAAATTATTTAAAAGGATAATGTTTGCACCATTGCGTGCAAATCGGATTTGAAAGGTCCGTACAAACGATGTCCGTCCCTGTATTGGGCGGATGACTGCTCAATATAACAAATAGGCAGTACTGTGTTTGTACAGCTTTTCAACATCCGTCCACTTTTAAAAAGTGGATTTTTTAAATGTTTGAAAAGGAGAAAAAAATGCATAAAAATAAAGTAAAAACCAATTTCAATCGTCATTGTGAGGGAAATGCAATGACCGAAGAATCCACACTCTTATTGTCATCTTCGTGCTTGACACGAAGATCCATAGAATCAAATTCCAATGGATGCCCGATCAAGTCGGGCATGACAAGAAAGGGTGAGCGTGGGCGTTCTATGGTTGAAATGCTGGGCGTGTTGGCTGTCATCGGTGTCTTGTCCGTGGGCGGACTTTACGGCTATGGTGTCGCCATGAAAAAACACAAAGCGAATGAGTTATTACATCAGGCCTCAATGTTGGCCACTACTGTGTCGGCGCAAATTGAATCCTTAGGTGGCGATTTACCCGAAAAAATCACAGACTTTGGTTCAACAAACTATGGAACATTTTCCACATCAGTAAGCCAAACGGAAGATAAAAAGAAG
>SUVA01000003.1 GCA_015062245.1 Alphaproteobacteria bacterium | reverse complement strand
TCTCAATTAAAAGAGGGCGGTATGGTTCAAAAAGTGGAATGTAATGAAACAGCCAAAACCGCCACTTTAACGTATTATAAAAACCTGGCGACCACAGAGGCCGAAGGCGAAAAAAGCCCAACAGGGGGAAGTGGTGAAGGCGGTGATACACCCCCTACTACCTGTCCGACTGGCAGTTCAACCGAAGGTACGGGCGGTAGTACAGGTATTAAAATTGATGGCGTATTATGTCAATGTGATGATGAAAATGCTGTTTATACTTCCAACGGATGTGAAGTAAGAACATCTGATACCTGTGATGACCACACAGCGAATCAATGTGGATTGGGATATTATTGTCAGTTTGATCCATTGGGTTGTGAAGATAGATACCGTGGCGATGGTGTTTGTACAGCCGTTGGCAGTGGTACATCCATCAAAGGTGGGACTTATTTAAAGGGTCCCAGTACTATGGATTGGTGGAGTGCATACAGTTGGTGTAAAGGGAACGGCATGGAACCGGTAACGGGAACAAAAGCCAGTATACCGTTAAACAGTTTTTATGAAAGCTTTGATGATAATGGACCCCTTTATCAATACTTTGGAGAGAAAATTGAATTTTGGACGGGACATGATGACTCTGGCGATTCCTGTACCGCGTGGGGCGTTTACGCTAACTCTGGCTACGAGTACGTCTACGACTTTGATCGCGACCTCAACGACTTCTCCGCTTTGTGTCAGGAGTGAGTATTCGGCTTTTAAAAACTCAGCCCCTTGAATTCCAAGGGGCTTTTTGTTTTTTTAGTGTAAAAAATTTTAAAAATCTTTTTTATCCTTGACTTTGGTAAATAAAGGCGTTAAACTGGAAACAAAACGGGGGATAAAATGGAAAAGACGACTTTGTTACGACAACGATTTGATGGTGTTTCTTTGGTGGATGGTTTTGCCAAGGCACAGGCTTTGGTCTTGCGCCCTTTGGAACAGTATGTCCCTGAACACACCAATCATCCTGAAACAGAACAGGAACGCTTTCGTGAGGCTTGTTCAAGTTTGCAGGATGAATTAAATCAAATCTTAAATACAAAAATTGCCGATGAACAAAAGGCTTTGTTGCAAACGACATTGATGTTGTTGATGGATCGGGGTTGGAATCGTCAGATTGTGCAAATTATCAATCAAGGGGTGACGGCCGAAACCGCTGTGCATCAGGCCACAGAACAAATTGTTGACCGCATCGGTCAAATAGAAGATGTTTATTTGCGTGAACGTTTAAATGATTTTAAAGATTTGGCGATGCGTGTTTTGCATACTTTGGAACGGTTAAATAAATCAGGAACAAAGTTGCAAAAATTACCCAATAAAGTTATTTTGGTGGCCAAAAGTTTGGGGCCGGCCGAATTGTTGGATTATGATTTATCCAAAATCAAAGGAATTGTTTTGGCCGAAGGCAGTCAGACAATGCATGTAACGATTGTGGCACGGGCCTATGGTATTCCTTTGTTGGGCGGAATTGATGATGTTTGTCAGCATATTAAATCGGGTGATTTATTGATTTTAGATTGTCAAAACGGGCGCTTGTATCAAAATCCATCAGATGATGTGATTGATGAAGTCAATCATTTACAAGAACGTGACAGAAAAAGAACTCAATTGGAAAATAAAAATAAAGAAACCCCTTCGCTTACCTTGGATGGTGAAAAAATTGAATTGGGGGTCAATTTAGGGTTGGCCGATGATTTATTGTTGGCCAATGCACCAAACTTTGATAAAGTGGGCTTATACAGAACAGAATTGCCCTTTATGTTGGCTAAGGCTTTGCCGACATGTGCTGAACAAGTGAAAACCTATCAAAAAGTTTTGGCCCATGCCAAAGGAAAACCTGTTATTTTCAGGACATTGGATATCGGTTCAGATAAGGTTTTGCCCTATGTACATCATCAGGTGGAGGAAAATCCGGCCATGGGGTGGCGCTCCACACGGATGACTTTGGATAGGCGGTCTTTACTCAGAACACAATTGCGTGCTTTGATACGCGCTGTGGATGGTCGTCCTTTATGGGTGATGTTTCCGATGATTGCCGAAGTCGGTGAGTTTTTGGCATCCAAAAAGACATTAGAATTGGAATTAAAGAATGCCGAAAAACGGGGCGAAACTTTGCCCAGTGAAGTCCATGTGGGCAGTATGTTGGAAATTCCGTCTTTGATTTTCGGATTAAAAAGTTTTATACATTTATTTGATTTTATTTCCGTTGGTACAAATGATTTAATGCAGTTTATGTTTGCAGCCGACAGGTCAAACTTAAATGCTTCGGCCCGATATGATACTTTGAACGTTTCTTTTTTAAAGGCCTTAAATTATATCCAACAAGTTTGCAGAACAGCCCATGTGCCATGTTCGGTTTGTGGTGAAATGGCCGGTCGTCCGATTGAGGCTTTGGCTTTGATTGGATTGGGGTATACTTCTTTATCCATGAATCCACGTTCTTTATTAAGGGTTAAAACAGCTTTGCGTGGTATTGACAAAGTAGAATTTCAAAATTATCTGGAACGCTTGTTAAAAACAGAGCATTTGTCGGTTCGTACGCAGTTGCAATCCTATTTGCGTGATCATGGTGTTCTTTTTTAAAAGGAGATAAAATGGCAATATTATTGGCGGATATTGGTGGAACACATGCCCGTTTTTCATGGTTAAAAAACAGCAAAATGACAAAGGTTTTAAAATTTGATTGCGATGATTTTAAAACGCCTTTTGATTTAATTGATTTTGTTTTGGATAAAAGCCATGAAAAATTAACGGGTATTCTTTTTTCGGTGGCCGGTCCCGTGAAAAAAGGTTTCGTTCAATGGACGAATCGTTTGGATTGGTCTTTATCCGAAGATGAATTAAAAAAAAGATATAAAATAAAAAAAGCAAAATTATTCAATGATATGGTGGCACAAGGTTATGGTTTAAAGATTGATAAAACAAAAAAGATGCTTTTAATGAATGTGGGGACAGGATTAGGGGCGTGTATTATTTTGGATGGTTCGGTGTTTCCTTGTGAATTTGGTTTAACCCTGGATAATGATAATCAAAAAAAAGAACACTATTTGTCGGGCAAAGGTGTTGTGCGTTTGTATCAAAAAATAAGTTCAGATAAAAAAATAAATTCGGCCAAAATGTTGGATGAAATGCGTGCAGATAATAAAAATGCCCGTCAGGCTTATACCGAATTTTATAAATTGTGGGGTAAAACAGCCGCCAATATATCGGTGGCACATTTAATTGATGAACTTTATTTGTGGGGTGGTTTGGTTCCCAAAAACGAAAAAGATAAAAAAGATTTCTTATCTGAATTTTACAACAAAAAATATCCCCTGTATCACCAAAAAACATTGGTGAAGATAGTGTGTGAAAAAAATTTAGCCCTTAAAGGTTTGGCGTTTTTGTCAAATCATAAATGCGTTGCACCATAGAGGCAAAACCATTTCGGCGGGTGGGGGATATATTTTCTTCCAATCCCAGATTTTTGAATAAGCCAAGTAAATCCAGATTTTGAATTTCTTGGGCGGTTTTGCCGTTGACAAAGCTCAACAAGACAGCCTCTAATCCTTGGACGATAATTGCATCACTGGCGGCTTGGAAATAAAATTTATCCTCTTTTTTTTCTCCTTTAATCCATACCTGAGATTGACAACCGTCAACTTTCAAATCTTCGGTTCTTTCATTTTCAGGTAAGGATTCCATTTTTTCGCCCAGTTCAATCAGATAACGATATTTGTCTTCCCAATCCAGTAAATAGGAAAAATTTTCAATCAATTCATCAGCGTTCATTTTTAATTCCCTTCATAACGGCGCATTAAACCAACCAAGATACCTTGGACTTCCACACGATCTTCGGTAAAAATACGTGTTTCATAAGCGGGGTTGGCCGGTTCCAAAGCCACAGAATGTCCACGTTTGTGGAATTTTTTCAAAGTCACTTCGTATTCGTCCACTAAGGCCACCACAATCTGACCATTATTGGCGTTTTTGGCGTGTTTAATAATAACAGTATCGCCGTTCATTATGCCGGCATTAATCATTGAATCACCTTCCACCGTCAGTGCATAATAATCGCCTTGTCCAATCATATCATTTGGAACAGCAATTTTTTCGGATTCATCGGCGATGGCCTCTATGGGCAAACCGGCCGCAATTTTACCGTATAACGGCAAATAGGAACATTCATTGTTGGCAATTTCTTTGGCTTGGGGCAGGGTCAATCCCCTTGTTTGATGAGGGGTGCGTGTTAAAATTCGTTGTTCTTCCAACCCTTTAATAAGGCGATGAATACTGGATTTAGACTTTAAATTCATAAAGCTTTTCATTTCATCAAAGCTGGGGGCATAGCCGTTTTTTTGGGTATAATCACGAATATATTCCCATAAAATATGTTGTTTCGGTGTCATTTGAGCTCCTTTGTTCCTGTTTTGTTCGCATTTTAGAACAAAACAGGAACATTGTCAAGGAAAAAGATTATTGAAATGTTCGATTTTTTATTAAAAAATCATCAGTCCCTCGTACGAGAGGCTGATTTAAATTTTAATTGTAAATTCCGCCTGAATGTCCTCCTTGTCTTTGAATACAATGAGCACCATCCCATTCAGCACCTTCCAAACAACAACAACCTTTAATATGTGTTGTAACCGAACTGGAAGTAGAAGAACATGCGCAAGCGCTTTGTTGTCCGCTATTCCAAAGAACTGTGCAATCATTACAGTTTCCTTGACCATCACAAGCAGAAGTACTATTTAAATATAAATCGCAAGTGGTTCCTTCTTCGGCATATGTGTAAACAGCGGTTCCATTATTATTAGTACAGGCCGTTGTACAAATGGTTGGTTCAAAACCTGCACAGGGGTCAACGGGTTCTGTTGTTCCGCCTTCGCCTGAGTTGCCACCTGAATTACCACTATTTCCGCCCGATTGAACAACCACTTTCGGGGTCAGGTTTTTATGAAAGGTCATTTCGCCACAATTATCACTGATTGCATGCACTATGGATGAAACACCCAACATAGACTTCATTTTTTCACAAATATCTGCATCAATGGTATTTAAGGTAATTTTAAAGTTATCCGAATTGGCAACTGTTGAAGCAGATGTAAATAAAGAATTGTTGATACTGCTTAAAGTTGGGTTTGTTTTACCTGTGGCCAATTGGGCCGAGATTAAAACAGCCTCTTGCATTATGGCAGCCATCAATTCATTGGCTTTGTGTTTTTCCATGGCGGTGGAATAGGCCGATATACCACCCACTGATAAGACGCCGATAATCGCCAGCATGCCCAGTATTTCAACCATAGAACGGCCACGTTCATTTCTTTTATAATTTTTATTCATCTTCTAACTCCTTTTTAAAAGAAAAATCGCTGTGACGAACAGCGGTTGGAAGCTAGAAAAACTATCAACAAGAATAGCACGATATATTCAGGTCAAAAGACCTTTATTCTATCGTCTTCCAACCCAACAGGATTGGAAACTATCCCCAAAAAACAGGGATACTTGTTGTTGAAGGTTTTCTAGTCCTTCACATACGTTGTCATCGTATGCATTGGTAAATCTAGCAAATCAATTCTAAAATGTCAATAAAAAAATAGGGCATCCGAAGATGCCCCGTAAAAAGTAAAATCTTTTTTTATCTCTTAGAGAATTGGAATCTCTTACGGGCTTTTGAAAGACCTGGTTTCTTACGTTCAACCACACGGGAATCACGGGTTAAGAAGCCGGCTTTTTTCAAAGCTGTATGTAATTCAGGTTCAAACAAATCTAAGGCACGGCTGATACCATGGCGCAAAGCATAAGCTTGACCGGACAATCCGCCACCGGTGGCTGTGCAAACAACATCAAATTCACCTTCACGGTTTGTAACAGCAAAAGGTTGGTTGATAATCATTTGCAACACAGGGCGGGGGAAGTAATCCTTCATATCACGACCGTTGACTGTAATTTTTCCTTTACCCAATTTAACAAAAACACGGGCAATGGCGTTTTTCTTTTTACCGACAGCCTGAGAACGACCAAATTTATCCTTTTTGGGTTCACGTTTGGCGGGGGTTTCAGCCTTTGTTTCGAGCACAGGTGTTTCAACAACTGTGTTTTCTTGGGCAACCACTTTTAAATCTTCCAAAGATTTTTTGGCAACTTTGGACACTTTCTTTTCAACAACTGTTTTGACGGCTTCTTTATCGGCTGTCTTTTTTGTTGTTTTCTTTGTTTCTTTTTTTGCGACCATTATTCACCTCTCTTGTTCTTTGGATTTTTAGCGGCAATATCTAAAACAATTGGGTTTTGGGCGACATGAGTATGTTCAGGTCCCACAAAAACACGCAATTTTTTCATTTGTTGACGGCCCAACTTATTGCGGGAAATCATTCTTTTGACAGCGGCAGTTAAGACGCGTTCAGGATGTTTTTCCAATTGAGCTTTCAAAGAAATGTCTTTGATTCCGCCCACGTAACCTGTATGGTGATAATAATGTTTTTGTTCTTCTTTTTTACCGGTAACAGCGATTTTTTCGGCGTTGATAACAACGACATAATCACCGCAATCTTGGTTGGGGGTATAGCAAGCCTTGTTTTTACCACGTAAAATGGTGGCAATCTGACTGGCCAAACGACCCAAAACCAAATCGGTCGCATCAATCAAATACCATTTGATATCAGCATCGGCCGGCTTGATGTTTTGTGTTTGTTTTGTTGTCATTTTAATTTCCTTTTGTTTATAAAACGTGGCTATTATATATGATAAAATCAATAAAGTCAAGTAATTTTTTGTGTGGTATAATTATACCCAATATTTAAAATAACTTTTTTATAAAAAAATAATTGCTTTTTGTGAAAAAATAGGCTAGCCTGTCAAAAAAAGGAGTTATTATGACTAAAAAAGAAAAACAATTTCCCGATTTATCTTGGCAACGTTATTTGTTGCCCCCCATACATCCGGAAGGTGTCAAGATTTTTGCTGTAATTGTTGTTGTTTCAATTCTTTTAGGATTGTTTTGTGGGTGGTTGTGGTTGATTTTTGGGCCCTTATGCCTTTTTTCTTATTATTTTTTCAGAAATCCCGAACGAATCGTTCCCCAAGGTGATAATTTAATTATTTCACCGGCTGATGGTATTGTGTGTAAAATTGAAGAAGTTGATACGCCTAAAGCCTTTAAGATGGTGGATGAAAAATTGACACGAATCAGTATTTTTATGAGTGTGTTTAATGTGCATGTGAATCGTGCGCCCGTGAAAGGCAAGGTGGAGGCTTTGAATTATCATCCTGGTAAATTTGTCAGTGTGGCTGATAAAGACAGCGAAGAAAATGAACGTCAGGAGATTTTGTTGCGTATGGAAAACGGCACTCAGTTGGCTTTCACACAAATTGCCGGCTTGGTGGCACGCCGTATTTATTGTCCTTTAAAAGAAGGTGATGAGTTGAATGCGGGGCAGGTGTTTGGTATGATTCGTTTTGGCTCACGTTTGGATGTATATTTACCCAAAGGTGTTGAACCGGAAGTCTTAGTTGGTCAAACAATGGTGGCTGGCGAAACCGTATTGGCTCATTTAAAATAAATATAGGGAGAATGAAATGACAGAAAAAGAAATCAATCCAAAGATATTTTTTCCAAATGCTGTTACAATGTTGGCACTGGCATGCGGTGTATCTTCGATCAATATGGCGTTATGGGGCAATTGGAAAATGGCGGTGCTGTTTATTCTTTTGTCTGGATTGTTTGACTTTTTGGATGGTAAAGTTGCCCGTATGTTAGGGGTTTCTTCTAAATTTGGGGCTGAGTTAGATTCTTTATCTGATTTTGTCAGCTTTGGTGTGGCGCCGGGGCTTTTGATGTATCAATGGACAATGGATGAACGTTTGCGCTTGCTTGCCATGCATGATATCAATTATAAACCGATGGCTGTTGGAATTGCCTGGTGTTTTATTTTGTTTTTGGCGATGTGCTGTGCGGCCAGATTGGCACGCTTTAACACAATGTTGGATGAAAAACAACCTGATTATTGGAAACATTTTTTTATGGGCGTTCCCGCACCGGCCGGTGGAACTTTGGCTATGTTGCCTTTGATTATGTGGTTGGCAACCGACGGTAGAGTGCATTTTTTACGTACACCTTGGTTTGCCGGATTCTTTGTTGTTTTTGCCGGTGTAATGATGGCCAGTAAAATTCCGACAGTTTGTTTAAAGCATATTCATGTAAAAAAAGATTATGCCTCGGTTTTGGTGATTGCCTTGTTGTTATTTATTGCCGGTTTAATAACTCATACTTGGGGTGTTTTGAGTTTGCTTGGATTGGTGTATATTTTATCAATACCTGTTGGTATCATTGCTTTTTTAAAAAGCAAAAGAAAATCAATTTCATAAAAACAAAAGGGGGATTATTATGAAAAAAATACTTTTAACATTGGTTTGCTTAACACCGTTTCTGCTTCAGGCCCAAACTGCTGATTTTGAAAATAGAAAACCGTCAAAAGAAGGAGTGGAAAGATTACGTGAGTTGTTTGATACCAAAATGTATCACGATGCTGCATTCGTAAAAAATGCCATCCGTATGATGCGGGATAATACATATTCGTCAGATGATGTAGATTATAGTGTGATTTTTTCTGAAGAAGATACGGCTATCTTAAAAGATAAAATTCTTGATAAAAAAGTTAATAATTTGGATGAAATGAATTGGGAAGAATTGGAAGCACAAATTGATGCTGACCCGTTTGAAGCTTTTATGACATTTGTGGAAAATTATAAAATTCCAAAAATGACACGTTCGGATATGCAAGCGATAGGCAATATAAATAATAGAGCCATTTCGGACTTTTTAATTATGGCAACAGAGGCAGGTCCTGATATTGGTGCGGGTACGGTTCCGGCTGTCTATACAAATAACATAGAATGAAGTGTAAAGATAACATACATACAAAAGCCCCTGTTGTTATTTTAGTGCGACCACAGTTGGCGCAAAACATAGGGATGGTTGCCCGTTCAATGATGAATTGTGGCTTATCTGAGTTGCGATTGGTAAAACCAAAACAATCTCATTTATCTGATGAGGCTGTTTCGGCATCTTCTGGCGCTCAAATGATTTTAAAACAGGCTGAAATATTTAACACGTTGGAAGATGCTTTGGCTGATATCCATTATTCTTTTGCAACAACGGCCAGAGTCAGAGATATGCAAAAGCCGGTTTTGAATCCAGAAAAGGCTTCATTAAAGACAAAATCTTTTTTAAAAAAAGATAAAAAAGTTGCTTTTGTTTTTGGGCCGGAAAGAACCGGTTTGGAAAATGAAGACCTTATATTGGCAAATGCCATTATTTCGGTTGATTTAAACCCTGTTCATTCTTCATTAAACTTGGCTCAGGCTGTTTTGTTGATTGGTTGGTCGTGGTGGCAAAGTAAAAACAGGACAGAAAAGGACAAAAAAATAAGTTCAATTGCTACTCAAAAAGAGCTTGATAACTTTTTGATATTCTTTGAAAAAGAACTTGATAAAAGCGGGTATTTTCAATGGCCTGAAAAAAGGTTAAGGATGCTTCAAAATATGCGCAATATTTTTACGCGAAATGAACTAACTTCTTCTGAAATCAAAACTCTTTATCGAATGGTTAAGAAGTTATGTGAAAGAAAAAATTAAAAAAACACAAAAAAGACTTGTTTTTTCATTAAAATTCGTGTATTACAATAGGAAAACTTATTGAAAGGAATTTATTATGAACGCAATTACACGTATTAAAAAGCTGATGACTTTGTTTTCATCGGATTTGGCAATTGATTTGGGAACAGCCAACACGTTGGTGTATGTTCGTGGTCGTGGTGTGGTTTTAAGCGAACCATCTGTTGTGGCGATTGCTGAATCCCGTGGTAAAAAACAAGTGATTGCGGTTGGTAATGAAGCAAAACAAATGTTGGGAAAAACACCAGGGCAAATTCAGGCCATTCGTCCTTTGCGTGACGGTGTGATTGCCGACTTTGATGTGGCCGAAGAAATGATTCGTCGCTTTATTGCAAAGGCTTTGGAACATCGTGGTTTGTCCCGTCCGATGATTGTTGTTTGTGTGCCGTCGGGTTCAACGGCTGTTGAACGTCGTGCGATTCAAGAAGCCGCAGAAAACAGTCATGCCAGAAAAGTTTATTTGATTGAAGAACCGATGGCTGCTGCTATTGGTGCCGGATTACCCGTTCATGAAGCGTCGGGCAGTATGGTTGTGGATATCGGTGGTGGTACTACCGAAGTGGCTGTGATGAGTTTGGGTGGTATTGTCTATTCTTTATCGGTTCGTGTCGGTGGTGACAAAATGGATGAAGCGATTGTTTCTTATATCCGCCGTAACCACAACTTGTTAATTGGTGAATCCACTGCCGAAAGAATCAAAAAATCAGTTGGTTCCGCTATGCCACCGCACAAAGGTGATGGTGAAACAATTCCTGTAAAAGGGCGTGATTTGATGTATGGTGTTCCGAAAGAAATTAAAATCACAGAGCGTCAGATTGCTGAAGCGCTTGCTTCTCCGATTGCTCAAATCGTAGATGCTGTTAAAGAAACTCTGGAACACACAGATCCTGAATTGGCCGCTGACATTGTGGATAAAGGGATTGTTTTAACAGGTGGTGGCGCGCTTTTAAAACGTTTGGATGAAGTGTTGCGCAAGGCAACAGGATTGCCTGTTTCTGTTGGTGAAAATGCCCTTCAATGCGTTGTCTTGGGGACAGGGAAAACCGTTGAAGAAATTGCCAAGTTTGAAAATATCTTAACCAGTATGTATTAGTATCAAAGGGGGCACCCATGGAGTGCAAAATTTTTCGTTTAAAGCGAATAAAAGCACAGATTCGTCGGTTTTTGCCCCTTTTGTTTTTATTGTTTGCTCTGTTAATTATGATTTTGGTGCGTTCGGACAATCCGAATGTTGTTTCTGTTCGTTCTTTTATGCATTCATGTTTTTCGCCTGTTATAACGGTTGTGCGTCAGCCTCTGTATTGGGTAAAGGGCGGTTTTGATGGTGTTAAAAATTGGTTTTTTGCTTATGATGAAAACAAGGCCTTAAAACAACAAAATAATGAATTAAAGCAGTGGCGTTTATATGCTTTACAATTGGAAACGGAAAATAAAGAACTGAAAGAACATTTAAAATTTGTTCCGCCCCAAAAATCAAATCACTTGTTGGCAGAAATTGTTTTAGATGAAGGGGGAGCTTTTTCCCGTTCTTTTGTGGTAAATTCCGGCAAAAATCAAGGCGTTGTAAAAGGAATGCTGGGATTTGGCCCCAAAGCTTTGTTTGGCAGAATAGTTCAAGTAGATGACAATTACAGTCGTTTGATGCCTTTGACAGATTATATGTCCCGAGTGCCTGTTTTTGTTGGGGATGATAAAAAGACGGCTTTTTTAATCGGGGATAATACAGATAAGCCTTATTTGCAATTTCCAAATGAAGGTTATATTGCCAAAAAAGGGGATATTGTAATGAGCTCGGGTTATTTGGGGGTTTTTCCATCTAATTTGCCGATAGGGGTTGTGTTTGATGATAATCAAGAAACAATTCGGGTTGCACTGTTTGAAGACACCAATTCTTTAACTTATGTACGATTGCTGAATTTAGGCATTACAGAAAATCTTTTAAAATTGGATGAATAATCGTGAAATTAAAACGCTTAAAACATTTTTTCTTTTTTTTGATGCCTTTTTTATGGGCATTTCTTTTGGTGTGCGTTTCTTTTTCTCCCGTTCGTTTATGGCAAAATTATCATCAAAATTTGCCATTGGTTTTGATCGTTATTTTTTATTATGCTTTATTTAATTATAAAAAATTAAATGTTTTGGTTGTTTTTCTTTTGGGATTATTTGCTGATTTTTTGTCTATGGGGGCTTTGGGATTAAATGCTTTTATTTATGTATTGATGTTTTTTATGGCCAATCTTTTACAACCCTATATTCAAAATTTTTCATTTAAATATTTATGGCTATTTTTTTGTGTTTTAATGTTGATAACGGATATCGCATGGGCATGGTTGGGGCGTTTGACAACGGGAATTTGGGTTAGCCCTTCATTTTGGTTTGTCCAATATGTATTTACCTGTTTATGTTATCCGATTATAACGTGGTTCACGG
Organism: Alphaproteobacteria bacterium; assembly: GCA_015062245.1. Taxonomy (GTDB): domain Bacteria; phylum Pseudomonadota; class Alphaproteobacteria; order CAAHEQ01; family UBA3637; genus UBA3637. The sequence continues at coordinate 81,077 of SUVA01000003.1, read as the reverse complement.
CAAAATTAAATTATTATATCAGGGGGTCGTGATGGCTGTATGGCGTTATGAAAAAGATCATATTTTATCAAAAAGATTATTGGTGCTATCCGGATTTTTTCTGATATTGGCTCTGATTTTAGTTATACGGTTATTTTATTTGCAAATTATTTTGGGGGATAAATACTTTTTGCTGGCCGAAAAAAATCGTTTGTCAATTCGTTTGACAATGCCCGACAGAGGTAAAATTTATGATAGAAACGGCGTTATTTTGGCCGATAATAAAAATACATTTCAGGCTGTTTTGATTAAAGAGCAGACCAAAGACTATAAAAAAACATTGGAACGTTTTTATAAAATAATTCCAATGGATGAAGAAGATAAAGAACATATTGAAAAAATAGTGAAATATAAGCGTGCCTTTATGCCGGTTCGCATAAAAGACAATCTGACGGATAAAGAGATGGCATTGCTTCATTTAAATGCACCTGATTTACCCGGGATTCAGATAGAGCAGGGAAAAATTCGTGTTTATCCCGAACAAAAATTATACGCCCATACAATCGGGTATGTTTCCTTATTTACGGATGCAGATGCCAAAGATAAGGATGATCCGCTTTTAAATTTAGCCGGTTATCGTATTGGAAAAACAGGTATTGAAAAAACATTAAATGACACTTTAAAAGGTATTCCAGGGGTATTAAAAACAGAAGTTAATGCAGCCGGGCGTTCGGTCCAATTGTTGGATAAAACCCAACCTGTTCCAGGGCAGGATATTCATTTAACCATTGATAACAGATTGCAAAGCTATGCTCTTTCGGCTTTGTCAAATCATGGGGCCAGTGCAATTGTAATGGATGTAAATACAGGTGAAATTTTGGCGATGGTATCGGCACCGGCTTTTGATCCTTCTTTGTTTTTGGCGCCTATCAGTGTAAAAAATTGGTCAAAATTACGGGATGACAAAAGGGCGCCACTTCAAAATAAAACTTTACAGGGGACTTATTCACCAGGGTCAATTTTTAAGTTGGTTGTGGGATTGGCCGGTTTGGAAAACAAATCAATAAAGCATTCAACAACAATTGATTGTGGTGGTTATACAAATCTAGGCCAACAACGCTTTCATTGTTGGAAACACGAAGGGCATGGTCCTTTGGATTTGATTGGGGCTTTGGCCTCTTCCTGTGACGTATATTTTTATGAAACTGCACAACGAATTGGGGCTGAGGATATTTTATCAACGGCACGAAAATTGGGTTTTGGACAACAAACAGGAATAGAAATAGAGGGTGAAAAACAGGGATTGGTTCCGTCATTTGAATGGAAAAAGAAAAAATACAAAGATTCTTGGCGTATGGGTGATACTTTAAATTTAAGTATAGGGCAAGGTTTTTTAAATGTAACGCCTTTACAAATCGTGCGTGCCGTTTCGGCTATTGCCAACAACGGAAAATTGATTCAGCCACATTTATTACGCTCAACAAAACCGACAGTTACGGATTTAAAATTTAATCCCAAAAATTTGGATATTATACGTGACGGAATGTTTCAGGTTGTCAATGAACAAGGGGCTACTGCCTATGGTTCCAGATTTAATTTAAACGGCATGAAAATGGCCGGAAAAACCGCTACAACTCAAGTAAGGCGTATTACAAAAGAACAACGTGAAAAAGGATGGAAAGAAGATGATATTCCTTGGGAATACAGAGATCATGCTTTGTTTGCAGCTTATGCCCCAACCGATAAACCTCGCTATGCCATTGTTGTTGTGGTGGAACACGGTGGTGGCGGTTCACGTGTGGCAGCACCGATTGCATCAAAGATATTGCAAGAAGCATTGCGTTTAGAAATAGAGGATAGAAAATGAGCTTTTTTAAAGACAGAAACTGTTATATGAAAAATTATAATCTCAGCCTGATGGAAAAAATCCGAGGGTTTGATTATGTGTATTTATTTTTTATTTCTTTAATCGTCTTTATCGGTCTGGGGGTTTTATATTCGGCAGGTAAGGGGAATTTTTCCCCATGGGGAGGACGTCAGGCTTTTCGTTTTGTTTTAAGTTTGGGGGTGTTATTCATCATTGCTTTTTCAAACTTGAGATTATGGATGAAATATGCTTACTGGATTTACGGTATTTCCTTGTTGATGTTGGTGGCGGTTGAATTGTTTGGGCATACGGGAATGGGGGCTCAACGATGGTTAAATTTGGGCTTTATGAACGTTCAACCATCAGAAGTAATGAAAATTGCGTTGGTTTTGGCATTGGCCCGTTATTTTCATGCAACGGATTTATCGGTTATTCGTTCTATAAAAGGAATGATACCTCCCGTTTTGATGGTGGGAATGCCTGTTTTGTTGATTTTGAAACAGCCTGATTTGGGTACGGCCATGATGTTGGTTTTTATGAGTTTGGCTGTTTTCTTTTTGGTTGGTGTTCAAATTTGGAAATTCATTATTTTAGGTTTAGGGGCTTTGGGCGCTTTTCCGATTATTTGGTCTTTATTGCATGATTACCAAAAAAGACGTGTTCTAATCTTTTTAAATCCGGAACAGGATCCTTTGGGGTCTGGATATCATATTTCGCAATCTAAAATTACTTTGGGTTCGGGTGGTTTTTTCGGAAAAGGTTTTATGCAGGGAACACAAAGTCAGCTAAATTTTATTCCCGAAAAACACACGGATTTTGTTTTCACCGTTTTTGCCGAAGAGTTTGGTTGGTTGGGTTCATGTTTATTGGTTGGCCTGTATATGTTTTTAATCGGTTACGGTTTTTGGATTGTTTTAAAATCTCATAATTTTTTTGGCAAGGTTTTGGCCGCCGGTTTAACCATCAATTTAGCCCTTTATGTCTTTATCAATTTGGGAATGGTGATGGGATTGATGCCGGTTGTTGGAGTGCCTTTACCGATGATGAGCTATGGTGGAACAGCTATGATGACATTGTTTATCAGTTTCGGTTTGATGGAATGCGTTAAAATAAATCAGGAAATGGTGATTGGCAGATTGGGGTCCATAGATGATGAATGACATTGACAACCTTTTGGATTTGGCTTTTGACGATTATAATAATGGTCGTTTAAATCAGGCCGAACAAAAAGCAAGAGATGTATTGGTTTGGGCGCCGACACATGGTGATTGTTTTTATTTATTGGGATTGATTGCCTATAAAAAAGGTATTTATGTCCAAGCGATAGACCTTTTAAATCTGGCGGTGAAAGCTTATCCTAATCAAAAAAATTATCAATTGGCTTTGGGGGAAGTTTATCAACACAGCGGTCAATATGATAAAGCAATAAAAACCTATCAACCTTTTTGCGATATGCCGAATGTTCAGGCGCAGTTGGGATGGATTGCTTTGGCGCAGAATAAAAAGGATATGGCTAAAAATATTTTTGAAAAACTAGTCTCAACCGATTACGCTTATCTTGGTTATCACGGATTGGCATTTTGCTCGGGTAAAAAAAATAAACTTAAAAATTTAACGACCTCTTTTCAATTAAAAACGAATCCGATTGTGGCAAAAGATATTGTTGTTTATTTGTTGGAAAAAAGGCAACTGGATGAAATTGAAAAATATTTGGATTTTATTGATGATGATTTATTATTGTCAAAATGTTTAATAGAAAAAAAAGATTATAATCAAGCATTGGATGTTTTAAAAAAATACATTCAGAAAAATCCTTATGAATTGAATGCGTTTTTGATGGCTGGCGTTTGTGCGGAAAATTTAAATGATTTAGAAACAGCCGAATATTACTATAATAAATTGCTCTCTTTGGATAAAAATAATCTGGATGCGCATAAATCAATGGGGCGTTTAATGATGAAACAAGGGAAATTACCATTGGCCTTGGATTATTACCAAATCGTTTTAAAGTATGACAATCAGGATGTTCAGGCGTTGTTGGCCTTAGCCGTTATTCAAGAAACTTTGGGACAATATGATGAGGCTTTGGGGCTCTACTTTCGCTTACAAACACTAAATTGTAAGGGTTTAAATTTAAAAATTAAAAATTGCATAGAAAAATTATTCATAACCAATAAAAAATTGGCCAAAAAATTTGCCAAAGGTTGGGTGAAAAGTTATCCTGAAAATAAAATAGCCCAAAAATTATTAAAATCCCTTGCTTGTTTTTTTCTTTGTTTGGTGCTTGTTTTTCCGTTAAAAGCTGAAAACTTTTCAAACGATTTAAATTGGGATTTGGCATGGACAGGAAAAATGGCTCAGATGGGCGATGCTCTCAGCCAATACGAATTAGGTCAAATTTTTGAAAAGGGTATCGGTGTGCCTCAGGATATTTCAAGGGCCATATATTATTATCAATTATCGGCTCAACAAGAACATTTTCCCTCTATGTTGAAATTGGGGCAGATTTTTTCGGATAATAAAGCTCATCAAGATTTGGAAAAATCCCTACAATGGTATACTTATGCCGCCCAAAGTGGTGAGGTTCAGGCACAGCTTTATTTGGCTGATTATTATCAAAATGAGCGCCCTGATAAGTTGCAAGCGGTATATTGGTTGGAAAAAGCTTTGCACCAGCTTTTCCCAGAGGCACAAGATTTAACCAAGGTTTCGCCTGATTACGAACGTTTAAAAAATGAAAGTGAAATAAAGGAGTAAGTTATTTTTGTTTGTTTTTATGACGAAGAGAATGCAACCATTTCTTAAAATGACCACCTTTTAGGGATAAATTTGAAAGAGTATCATTTTATGATTTTTTTCCTTTTCCTTCCTTTTGAATTTCTTCAAAGGCAACTTGCAGAGCATCTCGTCCCTGACAATTGATATCTGGTTTATGTCCAACACATTCCACCATTCCGTCTTCATATGTTCTGAAAAGTGTCCCTATATTCATAATCCCACCACAGGGTAAATGAACGGGTTTTATTGCACCATATTGGCAACAACCATTCGTGTTTTCTCCAATAAAAGTTGCCTTTTCATAATGTTTTAACATGGGTACAAAACTTTCTGAGGCAGAACTTGTTAGTGAATCTGTCAGAACAAAGACTTTATGGGCCCCATGAAAGGTTTTCGGGATCCATTCTTTTTGTTCAGGAACTGCAGGTGAACTTACTTCTCTTAATGCGGCTTCTTTCGTTTTTCGCTTTGTTGCCTTTAAACAGTAAGGTGGTTCTTCCCCGGATAGCATTCGTGTAATTGTTCTGTTGATTGTGCCGTCTCCTCCGCCATTACCACGGACATCGATAATAACTCCATCCCAATTTTTATAATGTTTTTCAAAATTTTCACTCAGTTTTTTAAATTTTTGTTCTTCCTCTTCTTGTGCGGGTGTTCCCCAATGAATAATACCCGAACTTATTGCGACCACCCCATAAGTTTTTCCCGCTATTTTATGTTCAGCAACAAGTAAGGGGCTTTGATTTTCTGTTGCTCCAAGATTTTCTTGCATCAGGATTTTTGTTAACTTATCGGCACAATATGCAACATTTTGACCAACATTTCCTTTTTGGGGATGCTTCGTTTTTAATGGTCGTTCCTGAGTCCATTTTGAAAAAGTTTCGGCTTCATTTTTATATACCCGTGTATTTTGGGCCGTTTTAATGTTGAAATGATTGTCCTGTAAGGTGGTAAGACCTATTCCTAAAAGGTCTGTCAGTAACTGATTGACTTTGCCTTCATTTATTAGTTTTAAATTTTCACTCTGATATTTTTGATACAGTTTCACGACTTCTGATTTAAAATCTTCCGTTTCAAAGCCTGCCTTTTGTCCTTCTGGGCTGAATCCCGGATGCATTTGTGATATGGCTCGGGCATAATAGGCAATGTTGTACAAAGGATCAAAGGCTTTTGATTGAACAGCTGCTTTGTCTGAATCAGAAAGATTTTTTCTTATGTTTTCAAGAAACCCTCTTAATATTATTTCCATCTTTGAAGGTGTTGTTTCTTTGTTTGCTATTTTTTCCAATGTATCACTCAGTTTTTTTTCTTCCGCCGACAAAAAACTCGCTTTAAACTGTTCAAAGGGAATACTTTCTACAATTTCATCAAAAGAAATGTTGTCTTTGTTGGTTTTTATCATATTATATATCCTTTTTGATTATTGTAGAAAAAAAATTGCAAATAAGTCAATAAAAAAAACATCTCGTTAATCGAGATGCTAACTGGCGGAAGGGGAGGGATTGTTCGCTAGCGCTCATCCTTCACCTTGCTCAGGACTGCCCAAAGGCGTCCACTCATTTCATTCGTGAACGAACCCTCTGCTCGGGTTCTCATCCCTTAAATAAAAAAACATCTCGTTAATCGAGATGCTAATTGGCGGAAGGGGAGGGATTCGAACCCTCGGTGGGGTTGCCCCCACGCCGGTTTTCAAGACCGGTGCCTTAAACCACTCGACCACCCTTCCTATGGGATTTTGTCTTGGATTTATCAGACAGATGCATTTTATTCAAAAAAAATAAAAAAATCAAGTGATTTTTTATGAAAAATAAGGTATCATAAAATAAACGAATCGGGGAAAAATATGAAAAAACTTTTAAAATCAATGCGTTGCGTTTTTTTTGCAGGGGCAATTTTATGTGCTGTTTCTGCTCATGCACAAGATGAAGATTTTAAAAAGTGGCAGGAAGAGTTTAAAATTCGGGCTCTGAAAGAAGGAATTTTACAAAAAACCTTGGATTTTTATATGCCTAAAATGGTTTTACAGGAACGTGTTATTGCAACAGATGTGAAAAAGCCTGAGTATATTCGCAACTTTTGGGATTATATAGCCACTCGTTTGACCCAAGAAAAAGTCAAAAACGCCCAAAAGATGAAAAACACTTATACAACTTGGTTAAATCGTGTTTCAAAAAATTATCATGTCCCAAAAGAATATCTCTTGGCGCTTTGGAGTATGGAAACAAATTTTGGTTCATTTATGGGAAAAACACCATTGTTGGATTCTTTGGGAACTTTGGCCTATCACCCCAGACGTCGTGAATTTTTTACAAAAGAATTGTTGGCTTATTTTCGCATATTGGAATCCGAACCTTACCCACCTATCTTGGGTGCTTGGGATGGCGGTATCGGAAATTTCCAATTTATGCCGACAACTTTTATGGCTTATGCTGTGGATGCCGATTCAAATGGGACAAAAAGTTTGACTGGCAGCATTCCCGATTCTTTGGCTTCGGCCGCCAATTATTTGCACCAAATGGGTTGGCAAGAGTCAGAGCCTTGGGGCAGGGAAGTGGTTTTGTCGGTAAATTTTGATTACAGCTTGATAGGTGAATCAAAATATGTGAATGAGTGGCAAAAAATGGGTGTTAAAATAATTGGAAATAAGAAATTTTCTGATTCTGAATCTGTTATTTTGGCAAAATTGCGTGCGCCATTGGGGGCGGATGGTCCTTTCTTTTTGACCTATCCAAATTTTAAATTGCTAAATCGTTGGAATAAGTTGGAATTGTACGCCCTTACAACAGGAATTTTAGCAGATATGATAGCAGGGCGCAGAACAGCCCCTGTTCGCCCTGAAAATTTTGAACCGCTGAAAACAGAAGAATTTCAAAAACTGCAACAAATCTTATTGGATAAAGGTTATTATGCCGATGCAGTTGATGGATTGTTGGGGACAAATATGCGCAAAGCCATCCGCATGTTCCAACGTGATAATAATATGATGGTTGACGGTTATCCAAATTCACAAGTTTTAACAAAACTAAATATTCATAACAAGGAGGAAAAATATGAATAAATATATATATACAACAATTTTAAGTACAATGTTATTGGCCGGATGTTCATCCAACGGACCTTTGGTTCATTCTTGGGGGGAATATGCTGATACCAACACCCAAAACGCTCTTTATCGTGTGGAAGAACCATATGAAATAAAAGGTGTTTGGTACACACCAGCCGAACAAGAAGAATACACAGAAAGAGGATTGGCATCATGGTATATGCCGGCCGGTGATTCGGCTTTAACAGCCAATGGTGAAATTTATGATGTCAATATTCCGTCTGCACGTCACAAAACATTACCTTTGCCAAGTATTGTTAAAATTACAAACTTGGAAAACGATAAAAGTATAATTGCCCGTGTCAATGACCGAGGTCCAATGGTTAATAATCGTTTGATTGATGTATCACAAAGTGCTGCCCGTGAATTGGGAATGCCTGTTTCCGGTACTGTTTTGGTTCAAGTGGATTTGATGCCGGAAGAAAGCGCCGTTTTAAAACAACAATTGGTTGAAGCAGGACGTGTTTATCAACAGGGAATTCCTGCCGGAAAAACAGCTCAGGAAAAAGATTTATTTGCAATACAACCTATGAATGAAACACCGCTTTATGATGGTACAGATAAAATGGTAAAATCTGTTGATACAACCCCAGCCGTTTTGAATGGGCCAAAAATTCAATTAGGTAGTTTTGCCAATCATCAAAATGCTTTGAATTTACAGAAAAAATTATCACAATATCCTGTTCAGGTTGAACAAATTCAACGCAATAATCGGACTTTATCAATTGTTAAAGTTGGACCGTTCACCGATAAAGAACAGGCAAAACAAATTTTGCAACAATTAAAACAACAAGGCTATAAAGATGCGTATATCACAAAGTAAATTATGTATATTGGCTTTGGTCGGGGCGGTGTTTGCAACACCGCTTTCGGCTGAGACTTTAAAAACAAAGGCAAAGTATGCTCTGTTGATGGATGCCGATACAGGGTATATTATGTTTGATAAAAAAGCCGATGAGCCAATGCATCCCGCTTCTATGAGCAAATTGATGACAGCTTATATGATTGATGAGGCTGTCAAATCAGGAAAATACAAATGGGATGACGAATTTGAAGTTTCTGAAAATGCTTGGAAAAAGGGCGGGGCTGCCACGGGTGGTTCCACAATGTTTTTGGAACCTAAACAAAAAGTTCGTTTGGATGATTTATTAAAAGGAATTATTATTCAATCGGGAAATGATGCCTGTATTGTTGTGGCCGAAAATATGGCAGGAACTGAGGAGGCTTTTGCCGCCAAAATGACCCAAAAAGCAAAAAAAATGGGACTTAAAAATTCCACTTTTAAAAACGCCACAGGTATTCCACATCCCGAACATTTGATGAGCGCTAAGGATTTGGCCTTATTGTCGCAACATATCATTCGTGATTATCCCGAACAATATGAAATTTATTCACAAAAAGAATTCACATATAATGGAATTAAACAAGGCAATCGTAATCCGTTATTATATTCTTTGGACGGTGCTGATGGTTTAAAAACAGGACATACACAAAAGTCCGGATATGGTTTAACAGCATCTGTTAAAGCAAAGGACGGTCGCCGTTTAATTATGGTCATTAACGGATTAAAAAGTATGAATGAGCGTGCCGAGGAAGCCCGTAAGATGATGAGCTGGGGGTTGGCGAATTTCCAAAATTCCAATTTATTGGATACCCAAAAACCGTTGGCTTCTGTGGATGTTTGGTTGGGTGAGGCCAAAACGGTCAATGCGGTTGCGGCCAAAAATTTAATCCAAACCCATTTGATATCAGATGATATTCAGGCTTCTTCCGTTGTGCGCTATCAACAACCGGTATTGGCTCCGATAAAAAAAGGACAAAAATTAGGAACAATAACAACGATTTTACCGGATAAAACTTTGGTGGAAACGGATTTATTGGCCGCTGAAAATGTAGAAAAAGTGGGCTTTTTCGGAAAAATCAAAGCATTATTTGGTGGTTAATGATGGCGGGCTTATTTATTACTTTTGAAGGCGGAGAGGGGTCGGGAAAAACAACACAAATTCGTTTGTTGGCTCAGGCTCTTGAATCAATGGGAAAATCCGTTCTTTTGACACGTGAACCCGGTGGCAGTGAAGGCGCCGAAAAGATTCGTCCTTTATTGGTTTGCGGTAATGCTAATTGGGACGCTTTGACCGAAGTTTTACTGTTTTCGGCCGCTCGCCGTGATCATTTGGTAAATAAAATCTGGCCCGCATTAAAAGAAGGTAAGATTGTTCTGTGTGATCGTTTTGCTGACAGCACTTTGGCCTATCAGGGCTATGGTCGTAAAGATGATAAAGAATTACAGCAAAAATTGATGGATTTATATCAAATGATTGCAGGGGATTTTCGTCCTGATTTAACTTTTATTTTGGATGTAGAGCCTGAAATAGGTCTGAAACGCAGTTGCGATCGCTTAGGTAATAATGAACGCCGATTTGAAGATATGGATATCCAATTTCATCAAAATTTACGTCAGGCCTTTTTAAAAATTGCCCAGCAGGATAGTCAACGTTGTCATGTTATTCAAACGAATCGTTCGGTGGACGATATACATCAGGATATAATGGAGATTGTAAAACAATATGTCTGATTATATTCAAAGTATTTGTGACTCATATACGCAAAATCCAAGGGCGATGACTTGGATGATTGTGGGTGGTGCCGGTATGGGCAAAATGGATACAGTGCGTTTAATTGCCCAAAAATTATTGGGACAACAAGGAATGGCATCTGGTTTTAAAGTTTTGGAATGCGGTTTAACCGAAGAAGCCAAAAAGAAAATTCAAAAGGAAATTTTGGAAGGTCGTTCGGTTGAATCAATATCAGATGAAGATAAAAAAAGTGAAATAACGGTGGAAGATATCCGCCAAACAATGGGCTTTTTGTCGCTTAAAACATCTTTGCCCTGCAAAATTTTGGTCGTATCTTTGGCCGAACAGATGAATATCAATGCACAAAATGCTTTTTTAAAAACCTTGGAAGAACCTTTTGATAAAACTTTAATCTTTTTATTGACGGAAAATCCGGCCCGATTGTTGCCGACAATTTTATCACGTTGTCAAAAAATTTATTTGCATCCGATGTCTGTTTCAGAACTAACAACAAAAATAAATCAAGATTACCCCGAAGAAGAAAACGCCCAATGGATTGCTGAAGTATCAGATGGGATGCCTGGGATTGCCAATAAAATTATTCAAAATAACGGTGTGCAGTTATATGAACGTTTAAAGGGATTTTTAATTCCTTTAAATCAATTAAATCTGTCATTGGTTTTTTCTTTTTCAAAAGAAGTATCAAAAGATTCAGTTCAATGGGATTTAACCATACATTTTATTCAAAGGTTTTTAAATGAGCAAGCTTTTTCAAATTCATTGAATGAGGCTCAAAAATATACCAAACTTTATGATTGGGTACAATCTTTGACCAGAAAATCTGATTCACTTTATTTGGATAAAGCGCAAGTTATAACAGATATTATTTTAAAAATTTCGGAGACTTTATCATGACGATTGATTCACATTGTCATTTAAGTGCGCAAGATTATGATTTGCCTTTAAATGAAATAATTCAAAGCGCTGTTGAAAATGGTGTGGGGAAAATTTTAGGGGTTGCCTGTGAGGCGAAAGATTGGGCTGAATTATTGGATTTAATTCAAAAAGAAAAAGTGGTTTATGGTGCAATCGGATTACATCCCGAATATGCCGATTATGATTTTCAAAAAGATTTGGATAAATTGGAAAACTTGTTTTCCCAAAATCCAAAATTGGTTGCTGTCGGTGAAATGGGCTTGGATTATCACGAGGCCCCGCAAACAATTGAAAATCAAAAACAATTATTTCAAAAACAATTGGAAATTGCCCATAAATTAAATAAACCGGTTATGATTCACACCCGTGATGCCGAAGAAGATACAATTGAAATTTTAAAAGAAGCGCATCAAAAAGGATGGTTAAAAAACAGTGGTGTTGTTCATTGTTTTACGGGTTCATTGAAATTGGCAAAATCAGCATTGGATGTGGGACTTTATATATCCGCATCTGGTGTTATTACATTTAAAAAAGCAGATGAATTAAGAGATATATTTGCCCAAATTCCTTTGGATAGATTATTGGTGGAAACTGATGCCCCGTGGTTGGCCCCCACACCTTATCGTGGTAAAAAAAATCAACCGGCATATGTGCAAAAAACATTGGAAAAATTGGCCGAAATTAAACGGATTTCCGCTGAACAAATGGAAAAGATAACGGACGAAAACTTTAATCGTTTGTATTTCAAGGGGGATAAATGAAAGTAAGGATTTTAGGATGTGGTCCATCATACGGTATGCCGTCTTTGACACGTGGATTTGGCGAATGCGATCCAAACAATCCCAAAAATATCCGTTTTCGCAGTTCTTTGTTGATTTCAGATAAAGGAACTCAAATTTTGATTGATACACCGCCCGAAATCAGATTGCAATTATTGGGCGTTAAAAACAGAAAATTGGATGCTCTTTTATACACTCACTTACATTATGACCATACCGGTGGTGCCGACGATGTCAATAAAATGGTGATGGATCAAGGGCGTCATTTGGATGTTTATGCCAGCCAACAGGATTTGGATTATTTTAAAAATCATCAGGCTTATATTTTTAAAGATTCGTATTATCATTTACATAAAATTCAAATGTTTAAAGCGTTTCAGGTCAATCATTTAGAGGTTTTACCCATCAAACAATATCACGACAATTTGATTTCAGTGGGGTACAGAATAGGGGATTTTGCCTATTCCACAGATTTAAAAAAAATGGATAAAAAAGGCTTTGATGCTTTGCAGGGGATTCATACTTGGGTATTAGGCGGATGGACCAGAAAAGAAAATAATAAACATATCTCATTTGATGAGGCAATGTCTTGGGTTGAAAAAATAAAACCCAAACGGGTGTTTTTAACCCATATTGGAACCCATATGGACTATGATACGCTGTGTCAAAAATTACCGAAATATATCAGACCAGCTTATGATGGATTGGTTGTAAATATAAAAGCTTGACAAAAATAAATTTTAATGATAAAATACACATTACAGAAAGGAAGACAATGACAATGGAAAGCTTTATTATAGGTCTTTTTATAATACTGGGATTAAAATCCTTGGGTGATGATATTAAATAATTTTTAAAAATTTCCTTGCACTTTAAACAATATTTTGATATGATATAGTACGTTTAACGAAAGGGAAATATATGTCTGTTGTAATGCATCAGAAAATAACACCACGTGCTTCGGCCATGAAAAAACGCCCACAAACCCGTGAAGAAAAGATGATAAACAGCTTGTCGCCAACATTGAATTTGATGGTTAAAGCTGTGCGTCGTGCTTCTTCGTCTTTGTTGCGCGATTTTCATGAAGTTTCACATTTGCAGTTAAGTAAAAAAGGCCCCGGAGATTTTGTTTCCAGTGCTGATTTAATGACTGAAAAAAAATTGATTTCTTATTTACAGGAAGCCAAACCGGATTATGGTGTTATTTCGGAAGAATGTGGCGTTATTGCCCCAAAAAACGATTCGCCGTATCGTTGGGTTATTGATCCAATTGATGGGACAACAAATTTTATTCATGCCAATCCGACATTTGCTATTTCTTTGGCTTTGATGCGTGGGGATGAAGTTTTGAATGCTGTTATATTTAATCCGGTTTTGAACGAGCTTTATTATGCTGAAAAAGGTCAGGGGGCTTTTGTGATGCGTCCAACGGGTGATGAACGTTTGCGTGTGTCCAACCGTCGTTCATTGGAAACAACGGTTCTTTCGGTAAATGGTTCGTTTTTATCGGCCTATCCTGAAACGTTGGCGGAACTTTTAAAGAAAAATCTTTCGCTGCGAATCAATGGCAGTACAACCTTAGCTTTGGCCGGTGTGGCAGCGGGTCAATCTGATATATTTGCCGACAGCCGAATCCATTTGTGGGATATTGTAACAGGGTATTTGTTGGTTAAAGAAGCTGGCGGTATTATTCAAAGTTGGTCGGGAAAAACAGATTTAAAAGATATTATAGCAGAAGGTACATTCTTGGCCACAACAATGGAATTAAGGGATGAGGTGGTAAAATTTTTACCAAAAGTCAAAAAAACCTTGCAAAAGAAATAAAATCTGTGTATAATGTAAAAATATTATAATGAAAGTGAGAAAATAAAATGGCAACACCAAAAAAGAAAACATCAAAATCTAAACGTGATATGCGTCGTTCACACGATGCTTTGGCTTCCAACGCCGTTGTTGAATGCCCAAAATGTGGCGAAATGATGCGTCCTCACCATGTCTGTCCTTCTTGCGGTACATACCGTAAAAAGGAAGTCTTGGTTAAGGCCTAACAAGGAAATATCCCTTGACGAAAGAAACATTGATTCTTTCAATTGATGCGATGGGGGGCGATCATGCTCCTCGTTCGGTCATAGAAGGGGTTTCAATTGTGGCCCAAAATCATCCCAATGAATTGTTTTTCTTTTTATTCGGGGATGAAGCAAAACTGAATCCGATTATTCAGGAAGTGGGTTTGGATCCCAAGTGTTATAAAGTTCACCATACAACCGATTATGTGCGTGCTGATGCAAAACCGGCCCAAATTTTGCGTGCTGGTCGTGAAACCAGTATGTGGAAGGCCATTATGGCTGTGCGCAATGGTTATGCAAAGGCTGTTGTTTCTGCTGGAAACACAGGCGCTTTAATGGCGATGAGTAAAATTTGCCTGGGGACGTTGGCAGGGATTGATCGTCCTGCTATTGCGGGTATTTTACCTTCGGCTAACGGCCCTATCGTTATGTTGGATTTGGGGGCGAATGCCAAATGTGATCCGCAGAATTTGGTTGAATTTTCGTTGATGGGGGAAGTACTTTACCACGTTTTATTCAATGAAGAAAAACCGTCTATCGGGTTGTTAAACATTGGTTCGGAAGACACCAAAGGCCGTGAAGAAATCCGTGAGGCTGCCGCTATTTTGCGTGAAATGGGTGAAAAGGTCAATTATCAAGGTTTTGTTGAAGGGAATGATATTTCGGCCGGCAAAACTCAAGTTGTTGTTTCGGATGGATTTTCGGGTAATATTGCCTTAAAGACAATTGAAGGGGCTGCTAAATTCATCGCCAAAGCATTAAAGCAAGAAGTTAAAGGTTCTTGGATTTCAATGTTTGGTTTTTTAATGGCTCATTCCAGTTTGTCAAAATTTAAGAAAAAATTTGATCCGCGTATTTACAATGGTGCTATGTTCTTGGGATTAAAGGGAATTTCGGTTAAAAGCCACGGTGGCACAGATGCTTATGGTTTTTCTTGTGCGATTGAATCCGCCATAAAAATGGCACAAAATGATATTTGCGAAAAAACGAAAGAAGAAATTGCCACAGTTTTAAATATGTCAGCATTGGACGATACAACGGCTCCTTAAAAAAAATGCTTGCATAATTTTTGAAAATATGGCACTCTTATGCAGGACAAAGGAGAAAAAATGACAGAAAAAGTAAAAACACTCGTTCGTTCAGACATTGCTGAGGCCATTCATCAGGAATTAGGTTTTTCTCGTGCTGATGCTTTTAAGTTGATTGAAAAGACATTTTCTATTATAACAGCCGAATTGGCCACACGTCGCAGTGTTAAAATTTCAGGCTTTGCCACAATAGAACCGTACTTAAAAAAAGAACGTATTGGTCGCAATCCCAAAACAGGAAAAGAATATCCGATTTGTCAACGTACTGTTTTGGCTTTTAAACCGTCTCCTGCTTTGAAAAACAATAAAAAATAGGTCTTGCCATGAAATCCGAAAAAGCCTATCGTACCATTGCCGAAGTTTCCGAATTGTTGCAGGTTCAACCATCTGTTTTGCGGTTTTGGGAAACTCAATTTAAACAGGTAAAGCCTTTAAAAAGAATGGGACGACGCTATTATCAGGCTGAAGATGTTGTTTTATTGGCCCGTATTCGTGATTTATTGTATAAAGATTTTTTAACAATTAAAGGTGTTCAAAAACGTTTATCGTTGGGTGAAGAATCTCAAACCATTTTAAACGAATCAGATTCCCAAAAACATCACGATAAATTTATTGCCGAAATTATAGATATTAAAAACGAATTAGCAGAGTATTTATAAACTCTGTTTATTTTTTATCCGGTGATTTTAAAATATAACCGTGTCCCCAAACATTTTGAATATAATCTTCGCCATTTGTAACCTTTTTAATTTTGCGGCGCATTTTACATAAAAAGACATCTATGATTTTGCTGTCAGGCGGTTCATCCATAATACCATAAAGCTGATTAAGGAAAGTTTCTTTACTGACAGTTACCCCTTTTTTAAGAGCGAGTAATTCTATTAAAGCATACTCTTTCGGGGTGAGGGGAATTGTCTTATTATCAATAGAAACATTTTTTTTGTTGATATCTATGGACATTTTACCGATTCTGATAACTGATTCAGCCAAACCTGAACTGCGACGAATTAAAGCCTTGACACGGGCTAAAAGCTCACTTCGTTCATAAGGTTTAGTCAGGTAGTCATCAGCCCCCGCATTTAAACAATCCACTTTCTTTTCCGTTTGATGTAAACCGGATATCACCAAAACGGGTGTTTTAATTCCCAGCAAGCGAATTTGTTTCAAAACTTCCAGACCAGGTCTATCCGGTAACATTAAGTCAAGTAAGATTAAATCGTAATCATATAACTTTATCAACTCTAACCCGTCATGGGCACAAAAAGCAGATTCAGGTATCATCTTTTCTTTTTTTAATAAAAGACAGATGTTTTGATTGGTGATTTTGTCATCTTCTATAACTAAAATGTGCATCATAAATCCTTTTTTTTAAGTTTATATTAACTTTTTATAAAAAGCAATAAAAATTAGTGATTGATTTTTGTTTTTTTATTTGATATAATGAACTTTGCTATGATCCTGCCGACACAGGGGAGCGCAGGGGAAGAACGGCTTTTGGCTTATTAGAACCTCTCGGGTTGCGCCCGATACAGCGTGATTAAGGGGATTCATTGGATCCTGAAGTCAGGTGGCACAGCGGACGAAATTCGCCCTGACGCTTAACAAAAACAAAGGTAAAAAATATGCAAACTTACAGAACTAAATTATGTGGTCAGTTGCGTGCTTGCGATGCTGACAAAGAAGTCGTTTTATCCGGTTGGATTCAAACAAAACGCGACCATGGAAATCTTTTATTTGTTGATTTGCGTGATAATGACGGCATCACCCAATGTGTGGTTGATATCAATGCGCCGTGCTTTAAGGATTTGGAAAAAGCACGCCCTGAATCCGTTATTCGTGTGGAAGGAAGGGTTGTTTTGCGTGACGGGGCGACCATCAATCCCAAAATGCCCACCGGTGAAATTGAAGTTGTGGTGGATAAGGTGGATATGTTGGGTGAAGCCCAAGTACTGCCGTTTTTAATCACGTCAGATTCTGCCGAATTATCCGAAGAACAGCGTTTAACCTATCGCTTTTTGGATCTGCGTCGTGCCAAACCGCACGCCAACATTTTAATGCGTAACCGTTTAAATAAATTTGTGCGTGATGCTATGTGGAATATGGGTTTTACGGAATTCCAAACACCTATTTTGACATCTTCCAGTCCCGAAGGCGCCCGTGACTATTTGGTGCCCAGCCGTGTTCATAAAGGCGAATTTTATGCTTTACCACAATCACCGCAACAATTTAAGCAGTTATTAATGGTGGCTGGCTTTGATCGTTATTTTCAGTTGGCTCCGTGTTTTCGTGACGAAGACAGTCGTGCCGATCGTTCACCAGGTGAATTTTATCAGATTGACTGGGAAATGTCCTTTGTTTCTCAGGATGAAATTTTAAAAGTTGGGGAAGATTTAATTACGGCTATTTTTAAAGAATTTGCCCCTAATTCCGTTTGTTCCGAAGCGCCGTTTCAACGCATCCCTTACCATGAAGCAATGCTCACCTATGGAACAGATAAACCAGATCTAAGAAACCCGCTTACAATTGTGGATGTTTCGGAAGTTTTTGCCGGTTCTGAATTTGGCATTTTTGCCAATACTGTGGCAAACGGTGGTTTTGTGCGTGCCATTCGTGCGCCGAAATCGGCTGACAAACCCCGCAGTTGGTTTGATAAATTAAATGCTTTTGCGGTTGAAAATGAAATGGGCGGTTTGGGCTATATCGTTCGTACAGCAGAGGGGAACAAAGGTCCTATTGCTAAGAAATTGGATGAAAACCGTTTGAATAAATTGTTTGACTTGACTGGTTTAGAAGTGAACGACAGCGTTTTCTTCGTTTGTGGACAAGGTGAAAAAACGGCCTTATTTGCCGGAAAAGTTCGCAATTTGTTTGGTAAAGAATTGGATTTGTTTGAAAAGAACGCCTTCCGTTTTTGTTGGGTGGTGGATTTCCCATTCTATGAAATGGATCCGGAAACAGGCAAGCCTATGTTCAGCCATAATCCGTTTTCTATGCCCCAAGGCGAATTGGAAGCTTTACAGACAAAGAATCCGTTGGAAATCAAAGCTTATCAATTTGATATGGTTGGCAACGGTTTGGAAATGCTCTCCGGTGCTATTCGTAACCACAGACCCGATATTATGTACAAAGCCTTTGAAATCGCCGGTTATGGCCCAGAAGTTGTTGAGGCCAAATTTGGTGGTATGTTGAATGCTTTTAAATACGGCGCGCCTCCTCACGGAGGAGCAGCCTTTGGCTTTGACCGTATTGTGATGATGTTGGAAAACGAAGACTACATTCGTGAAGTGATTGCCTTCCCGTTCAATCAACAGGCGCAGGATCTTTTGATGCATGCACCTTCACCGGTAACGGAAAAACAATTGCGTGAAACACATATCAAATTAAGATAATATACTTTTAAAGGGCAGGGGAATATCATTTTCTCTGCCTTTTTGTTTTTTTATAAAGGAGACATAATGTTTTACATTGATTTTATTGCCGATTACGGTTTAATCAGCGGTCAGGATGATTTGGCTTTTTCCGAAGTTGACAGACGTTTATGTGAAGAATTTTCAAAATTGGATTTAGATTTTCCAATGATTAAAAATTTATCCGTTCATCCCTTTAATACTGTGGAAACCGGTTTTGTTGTGGCGCAATTGGCACAAAATTCACGCTTGGGAAAAAATCATATTGTCTATCATAATACAGCCCCCAGAAAAGATGAATTATCAGCCAGAGAAAATAATGCCGGTGAATTTTTGGCCGTTTGTGAATTGGAAAATGGCGTGCGGGTGATTGGTGTATATGGCGGATTTTCTTTTTCGCTTTTAAATCATCCTGTTTATCGTGTCAAATGTGCCGCAGAAGGTTCTCAGTTCCGATCACGGGATGTATTTCCGCCCTGTGTGGCCAGTTTAGCTCAACACGCCGGAAAGCCATTAACGGATTGGGAATTATTAGGGGAATTAGTTGAAAACCTTCCAAATATTCCCGAAAATACAATATTGGGAATAGATGGCTATGGTAATTTGAAAACAAATATCAAAATTGATTCATCAATTCAATTTGTTGAAATAAATGGAATTGAAAAGAATATTTCTGTCGGAAAAGGTATTTTTGATATAGAAGACGGTTCTTTGATTTTGGCTCCTGGTTCGTCCGGTTGGCAGAATAATAAGTTTTGTGAAATTTGTTTGCGTGGTGGTTCGGCTTCCAAGCTTTTTAATACTCCAAAACCTGGTGAAAAAGTTATATTAAAATAGATTGTTTTTCTTAAAAATAAAAAATATTGACAAAATTCAACTTTCATGATAAAATAGAAAAGTTATCTGAAAGGGGTATTATCATGGATATTACATTAATTCGTCAGGGACTGTGTCAAACAGAAACGGAAAACGGCAAAACTTTTGAATTTTTACCAAGTAATCATATTACAGATATTTCAAAATCTTCATTAAGATTGGCATATGCTTGTGGAGAAAGACCTTTGTTTGTCAACAAAGATGGTGAAAATTGGGAAATTTCTGTTGAAGAACATCCTCAAGCAAGACCAGACGTTATTTTGTGTGGAGAAAATTCTAATTCACTAAAATCAGCTCATATTTTAAGAAGACAACTATACCGGTTGGGATTTAAGGTTCCTGTTATAAAATTAAAATCATTATCAGAATCTGCTTTATCCGAAGAATATTTGACCAGATTTCATACGAAACTTATTCAAAATAGTTTTAATTCATTAGAAAAAAGAGGATTAAAACATATTATTGTGATGGCAAATCAAAAAGAATTGAATGCTATTTTTACTGCTTTAACAGGAAAAAAATCTCATCAAAATCCGGAAGTTTCCATGAGAATCATCCAAGATGGTAAATTATCGTATAGTTTTAATCCTGCCGACCCGAATTATATAACAGAAGGAATGTATGAAACAATGCTGTTCCACCATATTAACGGAGAACATTGCCCAAAACATTTGAAACGGTTTAAAGGAAAAATCAAAGGTTTGTTGGAAGAGACATATCTTTCCCAAAAATTCAGAACAGAATTGAAACGATAAACCTATATTATTTATCATAATTTTGGGGCTTAAAAGCCCCTTATTTTTATAAAAAAAGACCTTAAAATATAAGGTCTCAGTCAGTAAATGGTGGGTGCGACAGGGATTGAACCTGTGACCCCTACCGTGTGAAGGTAATGCTCTCCCGCTGAGCTACGCACCCAAGTTCAATGGATATTATTCTATAATAATTTTTTTAACTTGTCAAGATTATTTTTTATCTTTGATTATATTTTTTATAAAAACGATTACCGGACATTGTGACCAAGTCTAACAAAACTTCATGTCCATATTTTTGTTTTAAGTTCCTTTGGGCTTGTGCAACTGCATCCAATTGATTGTTTTTATCAAGAACTTGATTTGAAAAATTTAGGAATGCATCCGAGGTTAATTGAGGGTTTTCATTTGCCCAAGATGATAAAGACGAAATAATACAAATTGCTTTTTTTACTTTTTGTTTTTCTTCAGAATCTGTTTGGATAAGTTTGTCCGAGAAAGCCCGAATAAGTCCACGTTGAGTATAATGATAATTAAAATGATAATAGGTTTGTATTTTATTTCGAGGACCGGGAGTTTGCAAACTTCCACCTAATGCAATAGCACCAATAATAGCTTGTTTGTTTTCTAATGATAGTTCTGGTTTAGAACAAGCAAAATCCTTTAAAGTCATTAAAGATTGGCAAAACAATCTTTTTTTTAATATTTTATCTTTATAACTCATTATATTTCCTTGTGGCGTTGCGTAAAAATGGAATAAAGATGCGCTAAGGGCTCCTTCTTTCTAGGATTAGTAAATGTATCCTTTGGCCAATAAGCAAGTTCCGCTGGGTACACTTCTTGGCAAAATTGATGGATTTGGCGCATGTGTATTGGTCGGCATAATACAGCAACCGGAACGAAATCTTGGATAGCTTCCCCAAGATACTGTTGTCCCTTAAGACCCCAGTAAAATTGATCATCTTTATCATTATAAAAACGTTCAGATAAAGCTTCTCTCAGATAATTTTCGGCCACTTTTTTATCCCCAAATTTTGCTTCTCTAATGCCTTTAACTAATTGGCAAACCAATATTTGTTTGGCATTTTCATTCCACTTGATGGAAAAACTTTTCAAAGCTATCAAAGCCTTATTAAAACGAATGTTCGTTTCGCGATTCGTGGCAGAAAGACCTTGTTTCTTCATTTTGTCTCCTTCATATAGAAATAAGGGGATCAGTATAAACTGAAATCCCCTTTCTATTTTAATGGCTCCAGCGGTAGGGCTCGAACCTACGACCAATCGGTTAACAGCCGATTGCTCTACCACTGAGCTACGCTGGAAACAGTGGTTATTATAGCAAAAAAAATTTTTTATTGCAAGAACTTTTTTTGCTAATTTTGGAGGCCGGTACCGGAATCGAACCAGTATAAAAGGATTTGCAGTCCTCTGCATAAGCCATTCTGCCAACCGGCCATCAAAACAGTGATAGTTTTATCCTATTTTAAAACAATAGTCAAGTAAAAAATTTATTTTTTTTAATTTTTTTACTTTGAATTAGCTTTTAGGCTTACAACCACAATATTTTTGGCGATATAATCCCAATTCTTTGGATAGTTTTTCGGATTTTTCCAAACGGCCTTCTTTGCGCCAATTGGTTGTATCATAAATAACTCCTGTTTCTGATTCAACCTTTTTACCGGCACGGCAAACTTGATCAAAATCTTTCCATCTGGAAATACCAAGAACAGAAGATATCCGTGTAAAACCATTTGTTTTTGCATATTCTGCCGCCCGTTTTAAGCGCATATAAAAACATATATCGCAACGTTTTCCTTTTTCGGGTTCGTTTTCTAATCCCTTTGTCTTTTTTTGCCATAATTCAGGTGTGTATTCCAAATCAACGAAAGGGATATCAAAAAGTTGACAAATCCTTTTGTTTTCCTCTAAACGACGGGAATACTCTTCTTTTGGTTGAATATTTGGATTGTAAAACAACACTGTAAAGTCAGTGTTTTTGGATTTTAAATCCTGAATAACCGCTACAGAGCAGGGGGCACAACACGAAACCAATAATAATTTTTCTTTCATCTGTTTTTGGATGTATTTCTTTTGCGCACACGACGTGGTTTTAAATAGCCCCGATATCTTTGTTGAACACGTTCAGGTGAATCGTGCAACAACAAAAGTGATGGTTTCATTTTTTCACGACGTTTTTTTAAATTTTGAACTGATTTTTTGATTTTTCCGATGGGTTTGAAAACTTTTTCCGTCATAAAATCCAAAATTTTATATAAACTTTTAGATGTCGGCGCCGTTTTTTTTGATTCATTCAAAAAATCATCCATAGATTTGGACATAAATTTTTTCTGCTCAGGCTTAAAATGTTTGAAAAAATAAGCCAATCTATTCAACAAAATTTTGTTTTCTTGTGTTTTTTTTGTCATTTTTCACCTCTTTTTTATTGTTTTACTTCATTTATAAGACTTTGTCAACGATATTATTTTTTTGGAAGTGATAATTGCTGATCATTACAATCACTTGACAATAAATCAGCAGACATTATATGTGATAAAATCTCAGCAGGATTACGACCATTTTGCAGTTGTTGGCGTACAATTTCGTCCGTCAGGCTTTTTAAAGCTGTTTGTTGAAATTGTTGACGAAAATCATTTTCTTTCTTTATCTTTTCTTCCATAAATTTACGATAAAAACGGGCAAATTCCATAACAGGTGAACCGCCTGGAGAAAACGAATTTAAGCCTTGCAAACGTGTTTTTTTATCTTTCAACGCATAAATGCCGTCACCATGTGCATCACGGTAAGTAATCCAATCATCAACCATTTCAGGAATTAAAAAATTTTGAAGTAAAAATGGACGGATAGGGCCAAAATAAATCATTTTTTCCTGAGGTGTTTTTTGAATGATGTTTATTTGGGAATTAAAAAACTTCTCAGTTTCTTGGCCTTCACGTGTGGGATCCAGTAAGGCGCATGTCGTCAGCAAGGCTACCAAAGCCAATTTTAGCTCATAATTTGTCTGATAGACCGTCTTATTGGCCATTCGACGAACTTCAGAATTGTTTTGCGCCTGATAAGTGGCAAAGTTATTCAATCTGTCCAATAAAGATATTTGAAGCGGTGATAGAGATAAATTAGAAAAAATTTTCTGTTCAGCTGGCTGATAAGTGTTTGTTGGTAAATTCTTCATTATTTTTTCCTTTTGTATAATTTTATCATAAAAAATCAATTCGGTCAATGTCTTTGTCATATTCTTTTTCCTTTCTTAAAATTGCCATATACTATACATAATATAAATTATGCGACATTTTGTATTTAAGAAAAACGCGCTATTCTCTTTAAAAAACAAATACTTATAAAATATGTGGATAACTTTGTTGATAACTTTTAAATACTTTATATTTGGTTAATTTTAAAATAAATATAGCTCTGACAATTTATCAGAGCTATTATTCTTTATTTTGTTCGGGTTAAAAACTTTTTTAGTTTTTGTAGCTTACTTCTTTCCTTTAATGTCCGATGGATGATTGCATCTCCTTTGCCTTTTTTCTTTAAAGGATAAGTGTTTTTGGCTGTTTCAACAAGATAGGCTTTTCTACCCTCTAAGGACATACCATCTTTATGAAGTTCTTTCAATTTTTGGGCGGTTTGTTCACGGGCAGTCTTTGTAAATTGAGCTTTTTGAGAACGTAAAAAAGCACTTTTTATAAAATCATAATCATCAAAAGACAAAGAAATCGGCAGAGGGTTTCCTCCTGCTATTGAGCCGACCAAAGAGTGATGATAAGTATCTCTAAAGCGTTTTAAAACTTCTTTACGCTCTTTAATTGATAAAGCGCCATTTGCATTTGCAATTATTCCCAAAAACTCATTACATTCAGCCCTACTTTCCAATTTTGAAAATCCATTTCCAATCTGGTTCCAAAGTGCAATAGTCTCTTCTTCCGGTGCATTGAGTAAAAATTTTCTAGCTGCATTATCTCTTTGAAAAATTTCTCTTAATTTATTGTAATCTATTTTCATGTTCTTTTACCTCCATTATTGTCGTAATTCAGCGCCGACATTTTTTTGGGCATTTATTATAATACGCTGTGAAACCCCTTCAATTTCGGCATCCGTTAATGTTTTTTCCATAGATTGGATAACAACCTGAACAGCGACTTGTTTTTTGCCTTGCGGTAAATTATCGCCTTGATAGACGTCAAAAACAGTAACAGATTGAATCAAATTTTTATCTGTATTTTGAATGCTGGCCAATAATTTTTGGGCCTCAACCCCCTTGTCCATCACAAAAGCAAAATCACGTGTAACAGCCTGATATGGTGATTTTTTGAACTCTTTCATCATCTTATTATTACGTTTTTTTGGCATTGGTATTGTGTCCAAATAAACCTCGCAGGCCACCACAGGCGTTTTAATATCAAATGCTTTTAAAACTTTCGGATGAATTTCACCAAAAACAGCCAAAACATTTTTCCCCAACTGTAAAGAACCACTTCGACCGGGATGATACCAAGATGGTGCATTTTTATAAACCGTCAAACTTTCGGGGGCATCAGCTGCCATTAAAGCCGTTATGGCGTCTTGCTTGGCGTCAAAAACATCCACGAAACGATTCGTTTCCGTCCAAGTTTTTGGTAAGTATTTTCCCGCACGAACAGCACAGGCAACTAACCGTTGACCATCAGGTGTATCCTTGAAAAATTCAGGACCTACTTCAAATAATTGAACATCACCACAACCCATATCTTGATTACGTTTAACGGCAGACAATAAATTGGCAACCAAAGACGGACGCATTTCATCTAAATCAGATGAAATCGGATTTGATAATTTCAACCCCTTTGAATCAAAGTATTTAGCCAATTTAGAATCCATAAACGACCATGTAATTACTTGATTCAAACCTTGGAATGCCAAAGCACGACGCACGGCCACTTCCCTTTTTTGTTGGGGCAACAAAGTTCCAATAGGCAAAGTATCAGCCCGCATAGGTTCTTCAGGTAAAGTTTCCAAACCATAAACACGCACGATTTCTTCCACTAAATCGGCCGGTAAAGAAACATCATGACAACGCCAGGACGGAACGGTTATACTGTTACCGTCAACTTTAAAACCGAGTTTTGTCAAGATTTGTTGCATTTTTTCTTTAGGAACTTCCATTCCCGTTAAACGTTTGACTTCATCATAATTGAATTGAATTTGTGTTTCGCAATCTGGGACAGCACCCGCAATTTCAATAGCACTTGCTTCACCGCCACATATATCCAAAATCATTTGGGTGGCACGATTATTATCGGCTTCGCAACTGGCCGGATCAATACCACGTTCATAGCGTGAACGTGAATCGGACAAAGCATTGGTCAGTCCCCCTGCTCTGGCGATTTTTGCCGGCAAAAAATAGGCGCTTTCCAAAAAGACATTTTTGGTTTCAGCTGAAACGGCTGTATCTACACCCCCCATAATACCGGCCATACAAAGTGCTTTTGAATCATCGGCAATTACACAAACATCTGACGTTAAAGTATATTCTTTATCATCCAAAGCTTGAATCTTTTCTCCTTCTTTGGCCGATCGAACAGTGATATTTCCTGTCAATTTATCGGCATCAAAAACATGCAAAGGACGACATTCGCTGATATTTAAATAATTGGTAATATCCACCAAAGCCGAAATCGGACGCAATCCTGCGGCAATCAAGGCTTTTTTCATCCATTCGGGACTTTCACCGTTTTGGACGTTACGAATATAACGGCCCGTATAAATTGGGCATGTTTCATCTTGAATGGATACTTTTATGAGGCTTTCAAAGCTGCCTTTAATCTCCTGAATATCAGCTTGCACAAATTCACCCATATCGGCGGCAGCCAAATCACGGGCAATACCTTTTACGCCCAAACAATCCGGACGATTTGGAGTTACATTGATATCAAAAATGACATCGGCATTCAAAGCCTTGGCGGCAGGTGTTCCTGCCGGTAAATCTGTTTTTAAATCAATAATACCGGTATGATCTTCACCAATTAAAAGTTCATCTTCGGCACACATCATACCGTTGGATTCAACACCACGAATTTTACCGGCCTGTAATTTTTCCTGAAATTTCGGAATCAAGCACCCAGGGACAGCCAAAATAGACTTCATCCCCACCCGTACATTGGGGGCACCGCAAACGATTTGCAGAGTGTCTTGCCCGTTAAAAACACGTAAAACATGCAATCTGTCAGCATTGGGGTGTTGTTCAACAGCCATAATTTCACCAACCACAAAACCATCCAAAGAAGATGCCAAATCTTGAATTTCTTCAATTTCAAGACCTAACATCGTTAATTTTTCGGCCAACTCATTTACCGATTTATCTGTTTTCAAATAACGTTTTAAATGTTCTAAAGAAAATCTCATTTTTTACCTCCATTCAAGGAAAGACCACTGGTAATTGTCGGCACATCCAAAGGCAAGAAGCCATAATGTTTAATCCATTTCATATCAGCTTCAAACATAGGACGCAAATCCTTAATCCCATATTTCATCATGGCCAATCTGTCCAAACCGATACCAAAAGCAAAACCTTGATATTTGTCGGGATCAATACCGCAATTTTTTAACACTCTGGGGTCAACGATACCGCATCCGCCCATTTCCAACCATTCTTTACCGATATTACGGGCCATGACTCCACCCAAATCCATTTCATAAGATGGTTCTGTAAATGGGAAATAAGAAGTTCTAAAACGGAAAGCAACATCATCTGTTTCAAAAAACAGCTTAAAAAATTCCATCAACACGGAACGCAGGTTGGCCAAATTTGTTTTTTCATCAATAACCAAACCTTCAATTTGGTGGAACATCGGTGTATGTGTCGCATCGTAATCACGACGATATGTGCGACCGGGACATACAATCTTAATAGGCGGTCTTTGATTTTCCATCGTACGAATCTGAACACCCGAAGTTTGGGTACGCAACATATTTTTATTATCAAAGAAGAATGTTGCCTGCATTTGACGGGCCGGATGTTCCTTTGGTAAATTTAAAGCCTCAAAGTTATGCCAATCATCTTCAATATCAGGGCCTTCTGCCAAATCAAAACCCATTTGAGCAAAGATTGTCAAAGATTCTTCAATGGCCTGAGTAATCGGGTGGATACGGCCAACATTTTGCGGACGGCACGGCAATGTTACATCAATACTTTCGGCTTGTAATTTTTGATTCAATTCAGCATCTTCCAGTGCTGATTTTTTATCTTCAATCGCTTTCATTACTTGCATTTTAACAGCATTGATGGCAGCACCGAAAACCTTTTTTTCTTCAATGCTTAAAGCCCCCATTTCTTTCATCATGGCTGTTAAAGAACCGTTTTTGCCGACAACGCCCACACGAACGGCATCCAATTCTGCCAAAGTTTTCGCACTTTCAACAGCCGGTAATACCGTTGATTTAATTTCAGACAATTTTTCTTGCATATCCAAACTCCTTCTTTGAATAGGGGAAATTGTACAAAAAAAAGTAAAAAAAATCAAGAATTATTTACTCTAATGGGCTGTTTTTATCATCAATTAATTGAGCCAAATTTTCTTCCATATGCATGATATCTTCATCTGTTTCAACCAAATCCGGATGAAAATGGCGATAATACGCCACTTCGGCCGCCTTTAAATTCGTCGTATCATAGCCGATTTGGGATAATTTTTGACGAATATCCCCCTGCTCTATATCCTTGGGGCCAATTTGTAAATCACGCCATGGGAACATTTTACCGGGATCCACTTTCCGTGTTGGGGCAATATCGCTGTGTCCCACAACATTTTCCCTTGGAATATCATATTTTTTTATCAATTTTTCTGTCAAGTTTTTAAATACTTCCAATTGTTTTGGTGAAAATGGTGTTTGCCCCAATGTCTTACTTTGTAATTCAATGCCAATGCTTGTTTCATTTAAGCTTGTCTGACCTTTCCAATAGCTGACCCCTGCATGAAAAGCCACCTTATCATCATCAACCAATTGAATGATTTTTCCGTTTTCATCTATCAAATAATGCGTGCTAACCCCCAATTCATCTAAACGTTTTATCATTTCATCAACAGGCAAAGCGAAACTGTGAACCACCAAAAACTGAATTTTTTGACTTCTGTCTTTATAGTGGAATGTTTTAGGAATACTTAAATAAAAAAATATCCCAATTAAAACCAATAATATAAGCAGACCATAAATCATTTTTTCCATATTAATGTTTCCCCATCCATCAATTCAATATCTGTCAACTTTTTAATTTTATCACGTAGTTCGGCTGCCCGTTCAAAATCCAAGTCTTCGGCCGCTGCCAACATCTGTTTTTTCAATTCTTCCACAGATTCTTCAATTTTAACCGTTTTGCTTTGAGAATTTCCCGTTAAATCATTAAAGTCTTTAATTAAATCCGGAATAGACTTTTGAATACCTTTTGGCGTAATATGATTTTCTAAATTAAAGGCGATTTGCTTTTCACGACGACGATTCGTTTCGTTCAATGCATATTCCAACGAACCTGTCATTTTATCGGCATATAAAATCACACGTCCTTCGGCATTACGGGCCGCCCGCCCTATCGTTTGAATCAATGAAGTGGAAGAACGCAAAAAACCCTCTTTATCGGCATCCAAAACCGCCACCAAGGCAACCTCGGGAATGTCCAAACCTTCACGCAAAAGGTTGATCCCAACCAACACATCAAATTCACCCAATCGTAACTCACGAATGATTTGAATTCTTTCCAAAGTATCAATATCCGAGTGCATATATTTAGCCCGAACACCGTTTTCGTTCAGGTAATCCGTTAAATCTTCGGCCATTTTTTTTGTTAAAGTTGTTACCAAAACACGGTGGCCTTTGGCCGTTTCCAACTGACATTCCGATATTAAATCTTCCACTTGTGTGGATACAGGACGCACAATACATTCGGGATCCAATAAACCTGTGGGACGAATAATTTGTTCGGTAAAAACCCCCTTTGTTTGTTCCAACTCCCATTGTCCAGGGGTTGCCGAAACAAAGATGGTATCAGGTCGCATTTTTTCCCATTCTTCAAACTTTAAAGGTCTGTTATCCATACATGATGGCAGGCGAAAACCATATTCTGCCAAAGTTGTTTTTCGTGAACGGTCACCTTTATACATCGCACCTATTTGGGGAATAGTCACATGACTTTCATCAATAAAAACCAAAGCGTCTTTTGGCAGGTATTCAAACAATGTGGGCGGGGCTTCACCGGATTTTCGCCCTGTTAAATGTCTGGAATAGTTCTCAATACCTTTGCATGAGCCGGTGGCTTCCATCATCTCCAAATCATAACGCGTTCTTTGGGATATTCTTTCGGCTTCCAAGGGCATATTGTGTTCATTATAATAACTAATTCGTTCCTTTAATTCCTGCCGAATCGTTTTAATGGCTTGGGAAAGAGCCGGTCTTGGTGTAACATAGTGACTGGCCGGAAAGACGGTGATTTCAGGCAACTGCATTTTCTTTTTTCCCGTTAAAGGATCAAATTCAAAAATGTCTTCTATTTCGTCCCCGAACAGCATAACACGCCATGCCAAATCTTCATAGTGGCTGGGGAATATATCCAAAACATCACCATTTAAACGAAAAGAACCTCGTTCAAAAGCGATATCATTTCTTTTGTATTGCAATTCTGTCAAGTTTCGGGTCAGTTGTGTTAAATCAACAGTATCACCTTTTTTTAACGAAAAAGCCATGGACGAATAACTTTCGGCATCACCGATACCATAAATACAGGATACAGATGACACCACAATCACATCACGTCTTTCCAACAAATGGCGTGTGGCCGAATGGCGTAATCTGTCAATTTGTTCGTTGATAGCCGAATCTTTTTCAATATAAGTATCTGTTTTGGGAATATAAGCTTCGGGTTGATAATAATCATAATAGGAAACGAAATATTCCACAGCATTGTTTGGAAAGAAAGATTTCATTTCGCCATACAATTGAGCGGCCAAAGTTTTGTTGTGCGCCAAAATTAAAGTCGGACGTTTAACGGCATTAATCACATGGGCCATTGTAAATGTTTTTCCTGAACCTGTAATACCCAGTAAAACCTGATTATGTTCGTTGTTTTTTAGGCCGTCTATCAATTCCTGTATCGCCTGAGGTTGATCACCTGCGGGTGAAAAAGGGGACTCCAGATGAAAATCCGCGTCCCCCAACAATTCCGGTTTATTATAAAGAGGAATCATTTTTTACGCCCCTTTTCTTTCGTTTTACTTTTTAACTTTTTAGTTGTTTTTTTCTTTTTTAATCTTTCTTTTGGGGTATTCAAAGCGCTTTTAATGCCTTTTGGTAATTGTTTTATTCCTTCTTTTATTGAAGAAAACATATCCTTCCATGTTCCGACAGGTCTTTCCAAATTGACCAAATTATTATATAAATCAAACCCCACAATCACCAACAAACATAAAACGACCAAATTATTTTTTTGAACATTAAAACCAAGTAATGATAAAACGCCGGCCAAAACACTTAAAAGAAAAATATGCGAAAAAAGAACAGATATAGCTCTTTTCTTTCTGACTTCGCTTTTTAAAGCCACAGAAAACAATGTTTCCGGATTTTGTTTTTTTACATCTGCAATCAATGTTCGGCATACTTCCATCAGGTAATAACCATAGGGTAAAATCAAAAGAAGCGGATTAGTGTTCAATATAACCAAAGTCCAAACACCACCAAAAACAAAGCCGATAATTTCCGAGGCAAAAGGACCGAAATTCAAAACACCTAAGTTTAATCTGGAACGCAAAACGGCAAATACACTTACACCGATAATGGCGCAAAAAACACCCAAAACATTCCCAAAAACAGGTATCATCATCCCGACCAAAAACAAAGCAAAAGCCCAAGAAGTTGCAGTTATATATGAAACCAAGGGTTCTTTATCAAAATGGCAAAATAACCGCCATCCGATTAACCATAACAACGCCAAAAAGGAACATCCAAAAAGATAATAAAAAGAAAAGCTTTCCTGTGGCAATAACAACCCCAAAACCGCCACCAAAGACAAGGCAAAGTAAATCAAGTTTTTTTTCAACTTTGTCAATTTTTTTTGTGAAAAATAAAAAACAGCCAACAACAGTCCCACAAAAATATTTAATGTATAAATCGGCAATCCTTTAACAGCAGATAAAAAAGCAGTTCCGACAATAAAGGAAGCTGTTAAAATAAAAGCCGAAAAGTTATCTAACTCTTTTGCTAACAGTTTAGATGATTTTATAAAGTTCTTTTGCCCCAAACGGAATGAAAAAAGACAGGCACAAAACAGCACCACACACAACAAAAGTAACCACATAGATAAGCCCTCCCCTTTTAATATATATTAGGCTTTATGTCTGAAAGAAATACGTCCTTTGGACAGGTCATAGGGGGTCATTTCAATATCCACCTTATCCCCAACCATCACACGAATGCGGAACTTACGCATCTTTCCGGAGGTATGCGCCAAAATTTCATGACCGTTTTCCAATTGAACACGAAAAGTTGCGTTGGGTAAAGCTTCCACAACGGTACCTGTAAATTGCAATACTTCCTCTTTTGCCATAAAGACTCCTTGAAAAAAATGGGGCGGAAGATCGGACTCGAACCGACGACATCTGGTACCACAAACCAGCGCTCTAACCAACTGAGCTACATCCGCCATCTGGTTGATAAGCCTTATTTTCGCAGATTTTTTACCAAAAGTCAAGTAAAAAATCTATTTTTATCCTCTCAAACCTATTTTCCTTTATTTTTGAAGATTTTTAAAATGTATTCTCAAAAATTTAGGGGGTATTTAGGGATTAAAAAATTAAGCTGTCCTAAAATATTTATCAAACTTGTTATGTATTACTTACGAAAAACGCTGAGTGACGCATTGAGTGACGTGTTTTTCTCTCTTAAATATGGGATAATTTTGTCAAACAAAAAAACACATGAAAGGAAGTGTAAAAATGACAAAAAATTTTCCAGGGGTAAGAAAAAGAGAATGTGTCTCTCAAGGAAAGAAAGATATTTATTTTTCAATCCGCTATACTGTTAATGGTAAACAATACGAAGAACCGATTGGTTTTAAATCGCTGGGTTGGACAGCTGAAAAGGCTTATCATATATTAGGGGATTTAAAACAACGTATAAAAGCTGGTACAGCATTCTCTTTAAAAGAAATAGCCCAACAACAACAAAAGAAAAACAATGAACTTCTTGAACGTAATAAGAGGAATTGTATTCAAAGCAAAACTTTTAGGGAAATCTTTTCTCTTTGTTATATGCCTTATTGCCAAATATATCATAAAAAGAGTACAAATGATAGAGAGCTTGTTTTATTTAAAAAATGGCTTGAACCTTATTTTGGCTCTTTACCCTTAGAAAAAATAAGCCGCAATAGCCTCATTAGGGTGCAAAATATAATGGCAGATCAACAACTATCTGTCCGAAGTCAAAATTATGCGATTGCCCTTATGCGCCAAGTGTTCAATTTTGCAAAAAAAGAAAATTTATACTTTGGCTTGGAAAATCCTGCGTCAAAAATAAAATGTAAAAAAGAAGACAATCGGCGCATACGCTATTTAACAGCTGAAGAATTGGAAGCTCTATTTACAGAACTTAAAAAGAGAAGCTATGAAGTATATTTAATGGCTCTAATTTCGGCAGACTGTGGATTACGAGCAGGAGAAATTTTTAATCTGACTTGGGCGGATGTCAATTTGAATCAAAAAGAATTCACTCTAAAAGATACAAAAAACAAGAAAAACCGTTTTGCCTTTATGACAGATCGTGTTTTTGAAGAAGTTTCAAAACTTCCAAACAAAGAAACAAATCAACACCTTTTTCCAAGCCGAAATGGTAAAAAAATTGAACATGTATCAAGAACTTATGAAAGAGCCGTGAAAAAATTGGGCCTCAATCAGGGAATCACTGATAGACGGCAAAAGGTTGTCTTTCACACATTAAGACATACGTATGCAAGTCGCCTTGTGGAAAAAGGAAATTCTATTTTTGTGGTTAAAGAACTTTTAGGGCATTCTGATATTTCCATGACCCTCAGATATTCACATTTATCCAATAATTCTTTGCGTAAAGCTGTTCGCACGCTCAATTCGGAGTCAGAAAATGATTAGATATAATTATTTAAAATCAAAAACTTATAAAATAAATAAAAATAAAAAGGTGAAAATAAGATTTGCTGCGTTTTTAGGTGGGAACAGAAAAACAGTGGTTTTAATCTGGGATCCCCATAACCTAAAAACAAAGGTCTTTAAAATGATCAAAAATTATATCAGCCCAAATTTGTTATACAAATTAAAGGCAAAAATCAAGACATATGGTGAAACAATCGCAAGAACAAAATTCTGTGAAGTTTGCGGATTTCTAAATTGCAATACTTTACGAAATAAAGATTCTATGCTGGAAGGAGTTATTACAAGAGATGATCATTCCCAATACGTGTGTGTAAACAAAAAAGTATATTACACCATTGAAGCAGCTTGTAGCTATTTGGATAGACTTTTTAATTGTGAAGAATAAATTCAATCTAAATGAAAGGATAAAAAATGATTGAAAACAACTTTTATAACATCGCCAAACAATATGTTCGGTTAAATATGAAAGTCTTCCCCGTGAAATATCGTGGAAAGGCTCCCCTTATTAAAACAGGTTTTAAGGGAGCCACAACAGACTTAAAACAAATAACGGAATGGAGTGAAAAATTTTCCCCTTGTAATATTGGTCTCCCAACTGGGGAAGAAAATGGTATTTTCGTAGTTGATATTGACGAACAAGAAGGATTTGAATCACTTCAACTTTTGGAAAAAGAGTATGGTAAATTAAATGCCCCAGCCGTTTTAACAGGGCGAGGAAAACACCTTTATTTTAAATACCCCGAAAATATAACTATTAGGTCAAGCGCCAGTAAAATTGCCCCGCATATTGATATACGTGCAGACGGGGGATATATTGTTGCCCCCTTTTCCGTTCATGAAAACGGTAACCAATATCATTGGGAAAATGTAAATCCTAATGATTTAACTTTTCCAGAAGCGCCTGAATGGTTGCTAGAAATTATAACAGGCAAAAACGCCAGAATTAACGATATATCAGCACTTTTGGAAGACATTTCAAATGCCCCAGAGGGTAAACGCAATGATACACTTTTGCGAAAATCAATTCGCATCCAACAACTTGCCAAAGAAAGGAGTTTAAATATGGCAAATATATATAACAAAATTATTAAGTCAGCTTTACAAAGTGGACTTGAAATTGAAGAAGTAGAAAGAACATTAGAAAATTCAATCTCTTTTTCTGAAACCTTGGATAATCCAGATTTCCAAGAACTTGATTTATCCATTTTAAAGGAAAAAATTATTGAACCTGCTCCAAGGATGAAAACCGATTGTTTTCAAACTATGGAAGAATGGGTAGTGGAAACAGCTGCCAGTTGTAATGCAGCAGTTGACTATGTTGGATTTTCTTTAATAGCAGCAACGGGTGCCTGTATGGGATTAGCCCGCAGCCTTTCCCCATGGCCTGGTTTTGTAGAATACCCCTGTTTTTTTATGGGAATTGTTGGAGATCCGAGCTCAAGAAAAACGCCGACTATCAGTCCTATAAAAAGCATTTTATGTGATTTGGAAAAATCACGTAAGCCAGAGTTTGAGAGGGCTTATAACGTTTGGAAAGGTGAAAATATAGCTTATGAAAAAAAGTTAAAGAACTGGTATAAGGATATCAAAAAAAATCCAGATAAAAAACAAACGATTCCCGATAATTTGAATAAGCCTCCAAAACCACAATCATATCGTTTTTGTTTTTGTGATACAACGCAGGAAGCACTTCTTCAAAACTTACAAAACAATACAACTGGGGCAATCGTTTTTCGAGACGAGCTGTATGGATGGTTAGCAGGAATGAATCGATACACCAGTGGCAACGCTGAAAAAAGTTTTTGGCTTGAAACCTATAATGGTAAATATTATTCTTCCGATCGTGTAAAATTTGGGGAAGATAGAATTGAAGTACCACATTTGCTTATTTCAATTTTTGGCACTATCCAGCCTAAAAGGGTCATAGACGCCTTTTTGGGTAACGCCGAAGACGGGCTTGTCCCTCGTTTTCTTTGGGCTTATCCAGAGGTTGTAGCCCCTGCTATCCCCAAAGTAGCTCCGAATAACGAAAAAGTGTTCCGTGCACTTAAAAAATTATTCAATTTAGTCAATCCTTATGGGGATAATGCTGAGAATCCCAAAAAGCAATTAAAATTTTCTGATGAGGCTCAGGAAATGTTTAATCAGTGGTACTTAAAACACGTCCATTTTGCACAAGCGATTGAACGGGAAGATGAAAAATTGGGTTTTTTCTTGAATAAAGGACAGGGTGTTGTTGTTCGTTTAAGTTTGATGTTTGAATATTTATGGTGGGCAGATAGCGAAAATCCAGAGCCTGATTTCATTGGGTTAAATGCTCTTAATACTGCTATAAATTTTTATGAACAGTACTTATTTCCTATGGCAAAACGTGTTTATGGAATTTATATGGCGCCAGAATATCAGCAAGAAGCCAGAAAATTAGCTCAATATATCTTAAACAACAAAATTGAGAGCTTTACCTTAAGGGATATCTATTACAACGCAGTTGTTCCTGGAATTCGGCGAAAGGAACAAGCGGAAAAAGCAACCTCTATTTTGATAAAATATGGATGGTTAAAAACTAAAAAAATATCTCGACCAGGGGAATCAAGGGGTCGTCAAAAAACACTTTATATAGTAAATCCAGAAGTTTTTGATTCCGTGTAAGAAAGAAAAAGGGCGGAGTTTTTCCGCCCTATCCTTTAAAATTTTTTTCAAAGTCAAAGACATGCCTTATTATGAGTTATATTATCCTAATCGACTAATAAAAGGATTGCTTGTTTGCCATTTTGCCTGATAGTCATTTTGTACTTTATAAACTTTTAAATCTGCTTGATAATCATACTGTGTTACATATACTTTTGCCATCTTCCTTTCCTTTCAGTTGTTATTTTTTGATAAAGTTTTGAATATCCCGAACATTGATTGCTTGTTTTGTGGCATAGGTTGTTGTCCGACCAATACGCCAACGATCAGGACGATTAAAACCAGATTCCTTTTGCCACTTTTCCATATCTGATTTATATTTCTGAGTTTTCTCTTTACTTTCAGATGAACATTTTAAGCACAAATCTACAAATTCTGTTCCCTTTTCATTGAAATGAATTTCAATTTGTTTATACTTCTCAATTTCTCCTAGTTTATGAGAACCAAACCAACAACCATAAAAACCGCCATTAGGATTATGAACCCATTTTATGTCAAAAACTTTCTTTTTCTCAATTAAAGTATTATAAAGGAAATCGAACCATTTATAGCGATTCCAATCAAATATATTTTCACTATCACATTGTTCTATAGCTTCTTCAACGGAAAGAAGTCGTTTATAAAACATTTCAAATACTAAATTACACTTATAATAATCCTTTAGTAATTCCAATAAATTTTTACGTCTTAAAGAACAACAATCTTTATTTTGTAAAACACTTTCATCACTTGAAGAATAGGATTTAACATAATCGCCTGTTTTTAAAAAACATACCTTAATTTTTTTATCATTTAAAAATTTTTCTTCAGATTTCCTCATATTTTTCACATAACGAATTATTTGATCATCATGTTCATCAGTATAAGTTTTATCTTCAATAATAAGAATGTGGGAAGTTGTAATAATTAAAACATCAATATGTTCCACCTGTTGTCCAACGGACAATATTTCCTCTTTTTCATCAATACCACATTTTGCAAGAAACTTATGAGCAAGCATATACTCTTTCGGAAAATCCATTTTATATTTTTCTTTTCCAAAGGCTAACAGATAACACAAAAAAGCATCTTGAGAGAGCTCACTGGTAGCATAATCGAAGATGTTTGGACCGTTCATTTCATACTCCCATGTGTTTATTGTAATCAATAAACACAGTATAATATGTATTTTTAGAAATGTCAAGCCAAAATACACATTTTACCGTTATGGTCTTTTACACAGCAAAATAGGAAAATACTACCATAACAAAAGAGGTATTATGACAAATAAAGTATTTTTACAAACGCTTGGTAAACGTATTGCCGTTTTACGCAAACAAAAAAGACTTTCACAAGAGGAATTTGCCGAAGTATCCGGTAAAATGATAAATACCATTTCAAATGTAGAACGTGGACTCAGTGACCCCAAAATTACAACACTTCTTTCCTTTGCTAACGCACTCAATGTCCCCGTTCAAGATTTATTGACTGATATATCCACACAGAACAAACCACATTCAGACACATTAAAGACTATTACCCGATTATTAGAAGGACAGGATGAAAAGACACTCAAAACCGCCCTTAAACAGATTGAGGCCCTTTTGGAAATGAAATAAACAATTTGATTTTTTCTTAAAATTCTGCTATAAATAGTACAGTTTTTTTTGGAGTCTTAGATGAATATAAACGCATATCCCTTTAAAATTATTTTAAAAAAGCAAAAAGATATCGATTTTTCCATTTCAGATCTTTTTGATTATATAACTTCTCAAAAAGAAGGACCAATTGATATCTGTAAAAAAAAGAGAAATCTTTTTATTCAACCAGTTGCTTCCTCCTCTTATTACGCCGGACTACTTTTTTCTTCTCGAGACTACTCAGCACATTGCAGAGTAGTAGTAAATCCTAATGGGGGATATTCTACAGAAATAGCCGAAATCAAAGATGGTGCGGAATACAACTTTTTCATTTTGAATAAAAATACTACATCAGGGATATGGTTGACATATGCTAATTCTGCTTCATTATCTGTGTTAGAAAAAATTTTAAGAAAGTTTTTTGATGATTTTGTTTCACTAAAAGGCTACGACAGCTCGTCACTGAGCTTTAAGAGAAAAAATAAGATTTCTTGCATCCAAATAATAAAGGCTGAAGAAGCTTCTATGGCATTGAATAGGTTTTTTTCAATCACTTCAATATCGTATTTAGAGCAATCTACAAAACGTTCTATTTTTACTCCTGATTTTGTAAAATCCGAACAAAAACAAATAATTTTTAAAAGGAAGGCTCCTTTATCTGATATAATCCCTAAAATTCTTGACTTAAAAGAATTAGGTACTAAAAAATTGAAAGTGGTTGGGAAAAATGAAGAAGGAGAAAGGGAAGTTATAAATTTAGACAATATTTTTAGGCCATTAACATCTTATGATTACGATGACGTAACACGGGAATTAAAAAAATTTAATACAGAAGAGTTAAGTACCCATCCAACTATTGTTCATATGTTAGATTTTGTAAAATCAAATGTTATCTGTAGAGATTTAGGGATTATTTAGAAAATGAAGGTATTTTTTACAATATTTACTTTTATTATTCCTTTGGTTATTTCTTTCAAAGTAAAGGAATTATCTTTTGTATTGACCCTCATTCCATTAGTTCCAAAAGATCCTAATGGAACAGGAAGTTGGATTTCTGCATATTTTGCTATTGCCTCCATCTTATTTACAATGCAAAGTTTCCTAATACCACATATGAAAGAAAAATTATATGATAAAGAAGATTACACCAATTACTTAAAATCAGAATACAAAGATGGCTGGAAAAAAGAACAATATCGACCATTGAAAAATTTACTCAATTTTCTATCATGGACAATTATGACCTGCTTACTATCAATAATTTTTGCCTTTTTGTTTTCCACAACAGAATGGAAAGTATGTTTAGTTATCTCTTCCTATTATGCACTTATTTCATTCTTAGGATTACTTTTTTCTTTTTGGATTACAAAAAGAAATTTGGATTTTATGCTATCATTTCGTGAAAAATAACGCGTTTATTTTTAAATAACCCCTTAATTTCTTTTGACATTTTCAAAAATTTCGGGCATAATATTAATGTAAGGGGCAAATGCGGCTAATGAGGCTAATGTAAATGCCAAAGAAAAAAGTCCTTTTTCCCATTTACAAAAGTGATTATTCCATCGTTTAGGGAGAGTTTAGGGATAGAAAATGAGGTTTGAGCTTTTAGGCGTTCTGAATTTCCAAAATTTAAGCGCCCAAAAGATACCTTTCCATTCATTCAAATTTCAAGATAGAACAATAATGACAGGACTTATAACAAATTCAATACAAGAATTCTGCTCTTGTCTTTTATGCGGTGTTTATCAGAAAATTTGGAAGTTGAAAAGCGGAACCACAAACCAGCGCTCTAACCAACTGAGCTACATCCGCCATCTGGTGAATAGTTTATATTTTACACAAATGATTTTATAATGTCAAGCATATTTTTTACTTGCAAAAAAAATTTAATCATTTTATACTGGAACTGCTGTCGGGTGATTCTCGCAGTGGAGGCTTCGAAATCCTTCAAACGCCGTCTGAAAGACGTAAAATCCAACTGTCAGGGTTGGATGGTTACAAAATAAGGGTTATCCAACCCAAATATGTAATGCTATAGCGTTTATAGTTTCGAACTTCCAACCCGCCTCTCATCAAGGCGTGTTTTGTTTAAATAAAGGGAGTAAAAATTATGAATAAAACAAACAAAAATGATAAAAGAAGTCAAAAGGGGCGCAGTATGGTTGAAATGCTGGGCGTGCTGGCCATTGTGGGCGTGTTGAGTGTTGGTGGCATATCGGCCTATTCCAAAGCGGTGGAAAAACACAAAGCCAATGAGGCCTTGCATAAAGCATCCATGATGGCAACAACGGTGTCGGCTTATGCCATGACCAATGACGGGAAATTACCATCAACAATCACCGATTTTGCCAACTCAGGCTATGCAACCACTCTTACCGATAACGGCACTCAATTTAATTTAACACTATCGGGCATTGATAAAGATGTTTGCACACAAATGAAAAATTCCAAAGGCGGTATGGTGCGTGATGTTGTTTGTGATGAATCAGGCAATGCTACCATCACTTATTACAAAAACTTGGCAACCACAGAGGCCGAAGGCGAAAAAAGCCCAACAGGGGGAAAGTTTGACCCAGCCTGTAAGAATGTAACATGTGATGACGGACTAAAGTGTTTCCACGGCGAATGCAAATGTCCGAACGGTGTCTTTATGTGCGGGACAGAATGTTGCGCCGAAGGGACGTATTGTGCAAAGGGGACGAATACCTCAACATACATCTGCGCCAAACCAACGAGTGGGTGTACCCAGAACGGCGATTGTAAGGATGCCGAAGGCAATGTGGATACGACAAAATACTGCAAGTTCAGTGATGGTAGTTGTACGAATCCGGGGACGGGAACGTGTACGGATAAGGGAGAATTGGATGATACAAATGATTTTACGGTCAAAACCCTCAACCTGCCCGGTGGTGCTTTAACGGTGTATAAGAGTTCAGGCACAATGAACTGGTGGAGTGCGTCCAACCTGTGTCAAGCGCATGGCAAACAACTTGTGACTATGTCTGATTTAGGGCTGGCGGACAGTGGCACGAATACACACTGTTATTTTAACAGTTCACACTCAAATTACGCAACGAAACCTTGTATTTGCAATGGCGGATCAGATAGTGATTGTTCGGCCACAAATGTAGCGATTAGAAGTACAGATGTCTTTGGAGAATCTGGTAGTCTTTGGCTAGCGGATAATAGCAAGTCAGGTTCCTGTGGCACGCGTTTTGTCTCCCACAACAGCGGTGCTGTCCTCGACGACTCTCGCTACAGTGGCTACCTCAACAACTCCGCCATTTGTCGGGATCCATAAGTGGATTTATACCTCACTTATCCCCCACCAAGCAGTGGGGGATTTTTATATTGATATCAACCTTTATACCGTTTGTTTTAACACCGGTTCTGGATTAAAGGTTTTGTTTTGCATGATATTATGGTGTTCGTATTGATTCAACAAAAACCGAAAATACGTCAGCACAAACAAACGTGTGGCCGATGATAAACCCGATCCACCTTTGCTGGCATCAATTTTAGAACACAATTCGTGAATTGTGATCCCTTCCCTTTGGCAAATATCCGATAAAGATATCCACGTTTCACGATCCAAGCGCATACTGGTTCTGCGCCCATTGACAATAACATTTTTACAAACTAACATTTTTTTTCTCCTTTTTTAAATTGTTTGTTTTATACTTATAGGTATATTTCATACATATTGCAACTAAAAATATAAAATATTATCAAAAATACTTATTATTTGGTGTAATAGTTGGCAAAAAAATAGCCCTCTATAAATTTGAGGGCTAAATTTTTAGCAAATACGATTATAACAAACCGTCTTTGGTGGCCATATGTTTGACCATACGAACCAAAGCGTTGGAATAACCCCATTCGTTGTCATACCAAGAAACAATCTTGAACATGCGTTTTTCGCCTTTCAGGTTGTTTTGAAGCGTTGCTTTGGAATCGTAGATACTGGCACGGGAATCGTGGATAAA
The DNA here is from genome assembly GCA_015062245.1 of Alphaproteobacteria bacterium. Taxonomy (GTDB): domain Bacteria; phylum Pseudomonadota; class Alphaproteobacteria; order CAAHEQ01; family UBA3637; genus UBA3637. Next base: position 39,414 of record SUVA01000003.1, on the reverse strand, counting down.
GTCGGTGGATACCAATTCTTCATCTGTATAGCCCAAAGTACCTTTCATATATGTATCAGCGGCTTTTTTAAGCAATGCATCAATTTCTTCAATGCTTGTATCACGACCGGCAACAAATGTCAAATCAACGGCAGATACATCCGGTGTCGGCACACGGAAAGACATACCTGTCAATTTACCTTTCACAACAGGCAACACTTCACCAACGGCCTTAGCAGCACCCGTTGAAGACGGAATAATGTTCACAGCAGCCGCACGACCACCGCGCCAATCTTTTTTGGACGGACCGTCAACTGTTTTTTGTGTCGCTGTATAAGAGTGAATTGTTGTCATCAAACCTGTTTCAACACCGATACCTTCTTTCAATAAAACGTGGACCAACGGTGCCAAGCAGTTTGTTGTACAAGAAGCATTGGAAACGATGGTGTGTTTTGCCGGATCAAATTCTTGTTCATTCACGTTAAAGACCATTGTTTTGACATCGCCTTTACCGGGGGCGGAAATAACAACACGTTTAGCACCGGCCGTCAAGTGAGCGGCAGCCTTTTCGGATTGTGTGAACAAACCTGTGGATTCAATCACGTAATCAATGTTCAAATCTTTCCATGGCAATGTTGTCAAATCTTTTTGCGCCATCAAGCATTTGATTTCATTGCCGTTGACAACCAAGATATCGTCTTCTTCCAAAGAAGCATCCGATTTTTTCGTTGAGATATCGGCTTTCATTTTGCCATGAACTGAATCATATTTTAATTGATAAGCAAAGTATTTGGCATCTGTTCCCATATCAACAACGGCAACGACATCAATATCTTTACCTAATAAACCTTGTTCTGTAATCGCTTGAAAGACCAAACGTCCAATACGACCAAAACCGTTAATTGCAACTTTAACTGTCATTTTTATTTTTCCTTTCTTTTGTTTTAACACGATAAAAAAATCGTGATTTTAATATAAGCATATTTTTTTAATTTTTGCAAGATATTTTCTTGACTTATTCATACTTTTTATTTACGATACAAAAAGAAAGGGGATTTTTATGATTGGCACATTAAAAACAGAGTTGCAAGAATTATTGGGAAACACCGGGCTCTCATGGGTCAGCTTTTTGTTGCAATTATTTATTATTGTCTTCTTTTTATGGTTTTGTTATAAAAGCTTTGTTAAAAACTCACCGGCCGAAAAAACAGTTAAAGGAATGCTCTTCTTTTTGGTTTTTACATGGTTGATCAGTGAATTTTTCATGCTCTTTCATTTAAGAATTTTAGCCGGACTTCTGCGAAACTTTATTTTATTGTTGATTTTATCGGCTGTTATTATTTTCCAGCCCGAACTCAGACGATTAATGTCATTATTGGGCAATCAGGTAACCTTTTTCACAAAAGCAAAACGAAAACAATTATCCGACAGCTTAGTCAACATCTTAATACAATCCATTGCCTATTGGCGAAAATACAGAACGGGCGCTTTAATTGCTTTTGAAAGAATGGAACCCGTCAATACCGTTTGCACAGGCGGAATCTCATTAGATGCCAAAATTTCAACAGAGCTTTTGATAAATTTGTTTTTTGTCAATACTCCTTTGCATGACGGAGCGGTTGTCTGTTCCCAAAATCGTATTGCCAAGGCCGGCGTCATTCTTCCGCTTTCAAAAGATGCAACTCTCAGTTGGAAATACGGCACACGTCATCGTGCAGCCATCGGTTTAAGCGAAACAACAGATGCTTTATGTTTGGTTGTATCCGAAGAAACGGGTGATGTTTCTTTAATCCAAGACGGAAAAGTTCAAACCTTTTATGAAATGAACGAATTGGAAAAGGCTTTGCCTGAATTTTTATCATCCTTGATTCAAAAAAATCCACCAAAAACTTTTTGGCAAAAATTAAAATCATTAAGTGATAAATAACTTGACAATATCTTTTTATCTCTATATGATTAAGTAAAAAAGAGGGGAATATGGAATTAAACGAATATTATGTAAAGCAAATCTTTCGTTCTGCAGGATTGCCTGTTTTGGACGGTCAGATTACCTATACACCAGAAGAGGCCAAAGAAGTTGCCCAGCAAATGGGGGGCGATGCTTTTTGGTTAAAACCGCAAATGATGACCTCTGCCCCACCCTATACTGATGAAGAACTGCAACACAAATTTTTTGCCACAACACCTCAGGAAGTTGAACAAAGCGCCACTTTAATTTTAGGCGAATCTTTTCATGAACCGAACCCCGTTTTTTCTTCCACTATACAACGCCTTTATATTGAACAGGCCACGACATTGGATGCTTTTTGCCGTTTGGTTTTTCGTGTTGATTTTGAAAATCCAGGAATCACTTTTTCCATCTGTCAAAATACTTCTCAAATATTATCTTTGCAAATTGAAAATTTGAAACTGAATAACGATTTTTACAAAAAAGTCTGTGACAAATTAAAATTAAAAAAAGCCGGAATAAAAAAACAATTTATTTCAATTTTAAATAAGGCATTTCAGTTGTTTTTATCTTATGACGCTATGGCCATAGAATTAAGTCCGGTTGTGTGCAAAAATGAAAAATTAATTGTGGTCAACGGTCGTTTGGTTTTTGATCCGGATTCTTTGTTTCGTTTTCCTGAATTGGAACAATGTCGTGAAACAAAATTAGGACATGAACGGGAAGCATTAGCCAAGAAAAATGCTTTCAGATATACGAAATTAAACGGAAACATTGCCTGTTTAAGTAACGGAATCGGGCTGGGATTAGCCACAGTTGATTTAATCCATAAAAACAATGCTTCCGTTGCTTGTTTATTGGATGTCGGAACAAATCCAACCATTAAATCCATCACAACCGCATTGAAATTGGCTTTGGCCGAACCGGATGTGGATGCCATTTTGGTCAACATCTTTGGCGGATTGACCAGTTGCAAAAACATTGCACAGGGCTTAGTTGATGCCTCTGGTGAAATCGCCATAGGCGTTCCTATTGTTGTGCGAATGGTGGGCTTGGATGCAACGGAAGGCGAAGCCATTTTACGAAAATCACTTATTCCTTTTTATTATACATCACAAATAGATTTAGCCGTTCAAGAGGTTATTAAACAAGCCAAGGAGGGATATTGATGTTTTGCTTTCCTAATTCAAAAACCCCCGTTATTTTTCAAGGTGTTACCAGTGAAATGGGCTTATATCAATTGGAAAAAGCTTTGGCATATGGAACAAATGTTGTTGCAGGTATCAGTCAAGAAAGTCATTTAACCAATTTGATGGGAATTCCTGTTTTTAATCAAGTAAAACAGGCTGTAAAAAAATACGCACCTAAAATCAGTGTTATTTTTTCTACCCCTGCCCACGCATTAGAGGACGTTATTCAGGCCGCGAAAGCCGGCATTCCTTTGATAATCTGCACAACTGAACATGTCCCCATGCACGATGCATTAAAGATGAAAATGGTTGCAAAAGAAAATGGGGTTCAACTTTTGGGGCCATCCTCTAACGGTATTTTAAATGTTGATCAAGCCTTAGTCGGAACTCTACCCTCTCATTTATTTAAAAGCGGAAAAGTTGCCATTGTCGGGCGTTCCTCCTCTTTGATATATGAAGCTGTTTCTCAATTAAATGAACAGGGTTTAGGTGTTTCAAAATGTGTTACTTTGGGAACAGATCATCTTATCGGGACAACTTTCGTTCCCGTTGTTCAATCTCTTTTAAAGGATAAAACTTCCGAAATTATTTTAATTATCGGTCAAATACATGGCCAATTGGAACAAGAATTGGCCGATTTTATCAAAACGCAAAAAAAACATAAAAAGATATTTGCCTACATACCGGGGCGTTTTTTAAACCGTTCCACAAAAAGGCCTTTACTTGGCATGGAATCCGTTTTGTTTTCGGATATCATTGAACAAAAAAAACTAGCCTTTGAAAAAGCCAATATCAATTTTATAGAAAATGTTGATGAAATTGGTCAAAAGATTTTCAATTCAATGAAACAGAAGAAAGGAAAACAATGAATTTTTCTGAGTGTTTAACGGTCAAACTTTCACACGATTTAGCCGGTGGTATCGGAGCTCTATCCAGCACGGTTGATTTAATGAATTTAGATCCGTCTTTTGTCAATGAAGCCCCTCAAATGTTAAAACAAAATACGGATATGCTGATGGCCAGATTAAAGTATTATCGGGCATTGTTCGGAACACAAACAAAATCCATTGATAAGGGCCTGATTTTAGATTATTTAAAAACATTGGGACCAAAAATTTCTTTTTCAGGCGAAATTAATACACGATTAGAACTTTCTTTGGTCGCCTGTGGACTTCAATTTGTCATGGCCGGTGGTGAAATTTTATATTCAGATAATACTTTAACTATATTATCTAACGATTTGATATTAAATAATAATATACTTGAAATTTTATCAAATAATCCACCGGCATCATCTGACATTCAAACATTAGAAGCAGAATGGTTGATGCATCAGCTAAATCAAGAAAATCACACCCTAAAATGGACGCACGAAGATAATAAAATCAAATTGGAAATTATCTAGAACGATTAAATAAATACGTATATCTATGTTGTCCTAATGATTTAGAAACATTCTGTTTGTGGATTTTTTGTAAATTTCTTTTACTTTCTTGACGTTGATGATAGCGTTCTTCTTGTTTTCTTTTTTCACCTTCAGCGATAGCCCACATGGCCATAAAGTACCCAAATCTAAATTTACTCATTTTATTTCCTTATTAAAAAAGAGGCCTTCTTTTTAAGGAAGGCCTCGGGTTGATCATTTCAACTTATTTGCCTTCGGCAAGTTTTGTATAGAACGCCCAACGTTCATCCACTTGCGCTTGAGCCTGTTTCAACAACTTTTCGTAATTTTCTGCGTTTTGTTGTTTCACATACTTAAAGCGTGTTTCTGTTGCCATAAAGTCAGCCACAGGAATGGAAGGTTTAGAATCCAATTGGAACGGATTTTTACCTTCTGCTTTCAAACGCGGGTCAAAGCGATAAAGAGGCCACAAACCTGACTTGACAGCCATTTGTTGATGGTTCAATCCATCTTTACCGATATCATAACCATGGTTGATACAATGGCTGTAAGCAATAATCAAACTTGGTCCGTTAAAGGATTCAGCTTCATTCATAGCTTTCAAAGCCTGCATATCATTAGCACCCAAGGCAATACTGGCCACATAAACTTCACCCGAACTCATGGCAATAGCGCCCAAGTCTTTACGGGGCAAAGAACTGCCCGAAACGGCAAATTTGGCACTGGCACCAATCGGTGTGGCTTTGGAACGTTGTCCGCCGGTGTTGGAATACACTTCCGTATCCATCACCATGATATTCACGTTTTTACCTGAATACAAGGCGTGGTCCAATCCACCGTAGCCGATATCATAGGCCCAACCGTCACCGCCCAAAATCCAAACGGATTTTTTGACCAAGTAATCGGCATGTTCAACAAGTAATTTAACTTTTTCACCAGACAAACCTGCCAATTTTTCTTTTAAAGAGGCAACACGGGCACGTTGTTCGGCAATACCCTGTTCTGTTGTTTGGTCAGCATTCAAAATGGCATCCACCAATTCAACACCGATGCTGTCTTTTAATTCAGACAACAATTGAATGGCAAATTCTGTTTTGGAATCAACGGAAGTACGCATACCCAAACCAAATTCAGCATTATCTTCAAACAAAGAGTTTGCCCAAGCCGGACCACGTCCATCTTTGTTTTTGGCATATGGTGTTGTTGGCAAGTTGCCACCATAAATAGACGAACAACCTGTGGCATTGGCAACCAACAAACGATCACCAAACAATTGTGTCATCATTTTAACATATGGTGTTTCACCACAACCGGCACAAGCACCCGAGAATTCAAACAACGGACGCATTAAGGCCACGCTCTTAATCATCTTTGTGTTCAATTTTGAACGATCGGCATCCGGCAATTTTTCAAAGAAATCAAAGTTTTTGATTTCTTTATCCAAATTCTTTTCAACCGGTTCCATTACCAATGTGTTTTTGGCCTTCATCGGACAAACCTGAGTACACAAAGTACATCCTGTGCAATCTTCCGGTGCCACTTGAATCACAAACTTATCACCTTTAAATTCAGCTGTTTTGTAATCAGCAGACTTAAAGCCGGCCGGTGCATTTGCTAAGGCTTCGGCTTTTGCCACTTTGGCACGGATAGCGGCATGCGGACACACTGAAATACATTTACCACATTGGATACATGTTTCAGGATCCCAGCACGGAATTTGTGTTGCCACACGACGTTTTTCATATTTTGCCGTATCGGTTGGCCATTTACCATCAACTGTCCATTCAAAGGCTGAGACAGGTAATTCTTCACCACGGCCTTCAATAATGGCACCGGTTACTTTTTGCAACAATTCAGGGGCATAAGCCGGAATACCGGGTTGACGGCGAATGGTTGAATTGGCTTGACCGATTTGAACTTCATGCAAATGATCCAAAGTGGCATCAACCGCTTTGATATTGGCATCAACAACTTCCTGACCTTTACGCATATATGTTTTCGTAATGGCCGCTTTAATCTTTTCAATAGCCACATCTTTGGGTAAAACACCGGAAATAGCAAAGAAACAAGCCTGCATAATTGTATTGATACGACGACCCATGCCTGTTTTTTGGGCAACGGCCACAGCATCAATAGCATACATCTTAATTTCTTTGGCAATGATTTCCTGTTGTACTTCTTGTGGCAAACTATCCCAAACGTGTTCAATGGGTGTTTGTGTATTCAACAAAAACACTGATTTCGGGGCAGCAACAGCCAACAAATCAATCTTATGCAAGAATGGTTCATGGTGACAGGCCACAAAATTGGCAGATGTAATTAAATAAGGGGCTTTAATCGGATTTTTACCAAAACGCAAGTGAGATGTTGTCATCGCACCTGATTTTTTGGAATCGTACACGAAATAAGCCTGACCATATGTATCATCATTATCTGCAATAATTTTGATTGAGTTTTTATTGGCACCCACTGTACCATCGGAACCCAAACCAAAGAAAATACAACGGCTGACATCATCACCTTCTGTATTAAAGGTGGCATCATAAGCCAAAGATGCGTGAGTTACGTCATCATTGATACCAACGGTAAAGTGATTCTTTTCTTTGTTTTCAAAAACAGCCTTGGCCATTGCGGGTGTAAATTCTTTTGAAGAAATACCATAACGACCGCCCAAAACTTTTGGCATAACATGACCATTGACAGCAGCTTCGGCCAATGCAGAAACAACATCCAAATACAACGGTTCACCAACAGAGCCGGCTTCTTTTGTTCTATCCAAAACGGTGATATATTTAACAGTAGCGGGCAAGGCATCCACAAAAGCTTTGGATGGGAAAGGACGATACAAACGAACCGCCACAACACCATATTTTCCACCATTGGCATTCAAAGCTTTAACTGTTTCTTGTAATGTTTCAATACCTGAACCCATAGCCACAACAACGTGTTCGGCATCTTGTGCACCAAAATATTCCACAATATGATAAGAACGACCAATAACTTGTTCAAACTTACGCATACATTTTTCAACAATTTCAGGGCAAGCTTGATAATACTTATTGGCAGCTTCCTTAATTTGGAAGAACACATCCGGGTTTTGAGCTGTACCACGTACGGAAGGATTATCCGGTGTCAAAGCGTTTTTACCGGTAAAATCTGTCGGGATATCGGCCATTAAAGCACGCAAATCATCATCACTCATCATATTGATTTTATTGATTTCATGAGATGTACGGAAACCATCAAAGAAATGCAAAAAAGGAATGCGTGATAAATAAGTGGACATTTGGGCCACGGCAGCCATATCATGGGCTTCTTGAACTGAATTGGAAGCCAACATGGCAAAACCTGTTTGACGACAGGCCATCACGTCAGAATGATCACCAAAGATGGACAAAGCATGACCGGCAACTGTACGGGCGGCCACATGCATCACAAACGGCATCAATTCACCGGCAATTTTATACATATTGGGAATCATCAACAACAAGCCCTGAGAAGCTGTATATGTTGTGGTCATAGAACCAGCCTGCAAAGCACCATGAACGGCACCAATAGCACCGGCCTCAGATTGCATTTCCAATACTTCCGGAACTTTTCCCCAGATATTTGTTTGCTTACCGGCTGCCCAAGCATCGGCCCATTCACCCATCGGTGAAGACGGGGTAATCGGATAAATGATAGACATTTCATTCAGCTTATAAGCCACCGCAGCGGCGGCTTCGTTTGCATCTAACATCTTTGTTTTAGACATTTTTTTCCTTTCTTTAAGTTAAACAAAAACACAAAATACGATGTCGTCGGTTATACACCTTTTACAAAAAAAAATCAAGTAATATCTTTACTTTTTCAACAAAATTATCTATTTTCTAAACTTGACTTTCAAATAAAAATCCGATAAAATAAAACTTATGTTAAAATTCAAACTTTTAAATACAGAAAATCAGGCCCGACGCGGACAATTGCAAACCGCCCATGGGGTTGTCAATACGCCTGCCTTTATGCCTGTCGGTACGGTTGGCACGGTCAAAGCCATGACAACCGAAAGCGTTGCGAATACTGGGGCTGAAATTTTATTAGGAAATACCTATCATTTAATGTTGCGCCCAGGGGCTGAACGTGTGGCCGATTTTGGCGGATTACATAAATTCATGAATTGGCATAAACCGATTTTAACCGATAGTGGCGGTTTTCAGGTGATGAGTTTATCAGGGCTTAGAAAAATAACAGAAGATGGTGTTAAATTTCAATCGCATTTATCGGGCGAAAGTTTCTTTTTATCCCCTGAAAGATCAATGGAAATTCAACATTTATTGGACGCTGATATCACAATGGCTTTTGATGAATGTATCAAATATCCTTCGCCACGCAAAAAGGTAGAAGAATCCATGCGTCGTTCCATGCGTTGGGCAAAACGTTCCAAAGACGCCTTTAAAGATCGTGAAGGATATGGTTTGTTTGGTATTGTTCAAGGCGGTATGTTTCAGGATTTGCGTATGGAGTCTATCCAAAAACTGACCGAAATCGGCTTTGACGGTTATGCCATCGGCGGTTTAGCTGTTGGAGAAGGTCAAGAAACAATGTTTGAGGTTTTGGATTACACGGCCCCTGCTTTACCGCAAAATGCCCCCCGATATTTAATGGGTGTTGGTCGGCCCAGCGATATTGTCGGCGCCGTTGCCCGTGGTGTGGATATGTTTGATTGCGTTATGCCCTCACGTTCGGGACGAACCGGTCAGGCCTTTACAAGTCATGGGGTTTTAAATATCCGAAACGCCAAATACATTGACGACCATCAACCTTTGGATGAACAATGCTCCTGTCCTTTATGCAAAAATTATACCCGTGGTTATTTACATCACTTATTCCGTTCGGGTGAAATTTTGGGTGCCATGTTGTTGACTCATCATAATATTCATTTTTATGAAAACCTGATGAAACAAATCAGAACCGCCATTGAAAAAGGTAAGTTTACCAGTTTTTATGAAAACTTCCAACAAAAGTATGCCGATGACCGAAAAATGTGAAGAATTTCCCGTTGAAGCCCGTTCCAGATCTTATGAGGGGTTAAATAACTTAAATCAAGAAGTTAAAAAACTGACCCAAAATGCCTTAGGCAAACACGGCTTTGTTCAGGTGGAATTATTGTCCAATTGGTCAAATATATTGGGTGAAGAATTATCATACGGTGTTAAACCCGTTGCAATTTCTTTTCCGGCAAAAGACAGAACAAATGGCACATTAAAGGTCAGAACGGCCGGTGGCGCTTTCGCCCTGCTCTTTGAACACCAAAAAGGACAGGTTATTGAAAAAATAAACACTTATTTTGGCTATCCGGCAATACAACAAATTAAAATAGAACAAAACGGAATGCGCCTGAATATGCCACAAACAAATACAGAAACCATCTGGCCGTTGGATGAAGAAGAAATTGAAAAGCTGGCCCAAAAAGTCGCCCACATTGAAGATGATGAACTCAGAAAAAAAATGTTGGAAATCGGCATTCAACTGATTCAAAAGGAAAGAAAATGAAAAAAGCCCTGCCCTTTGTTTTGACATTATTGGCCGGCATTGTCTTTTTTACAGTTTCCAAAACAAATAATTCTTGTTTATTTTATCATCAAAACAAATGTTATAATCATGATGAAAAAGATATCTTTTTTGTGGGCTTACCAGAAAACTGCCAAGTCTTTAAAAATAAAAATTCACAATATCTGGAATGGGGTGATTTAAGTATCTGGGCTTGTTTGCCTGATAATATGGGCGAAGAAGATATTGCCCCGCCTGTCCCACAAAAAAACAGCTTTTGTCCGAAAGGTTATCCTTTAATGGACATTGTTGCCAATTGTTATTCCTGTCAGACAAAACAAGCCGTTCAACTTGGCAGTTTTGATTACTCTGTCTGCCTTGGAAAAAGATATTTAACAAAATTCAGAAACTCATCAAAATCCAATCTCTGCCCTGATTTAAATCAGATAAAAGATCCGGAAATCTGTTTGGCCTGTCATGGAAAATGGCTTGACGAAAAATGCGTTGATTTTTCTTTATCCAAACAAAACTTTTGTCAAAAAAATTCAGATTGTCCAACCAATCATTATTGTCATCCGTTTATTTATTCAATTTATAATAAAAATGGTATCTGTCGCCCTGTTATAAATCAAAAGTGGTTTTGTTCCCAAAATGAAGGTTTCAGCTTTAATGATGCATCAATTTTTTGCCAAAGACAAAATGCCCATATCCCTACACTGGATGAAATAGAATCTGAAAAAAGCGAGGTTTTAAAAACTTGTCTTAATAACAAAATTTGGGTGCATTTTGATGAAGGAATGCTTTATTTGGATACATTGAATTCAGATATTATAACGCAAGAAAAAATCTCCACCTTTTCAGGCGGAGATAATAGTCATGCCCTATGTCGTCAAAATTAAACTTTTTTGACAAACAAATTACAGTGGCAGTGTCCCATTTCTTCAATTTCTTTTTGGTGTTCACCACAGGGACAAAAACCACGGCTAACGTCACAAGGGCAGCAACCGTTGCAAGCCGTCAAGCAACGATTGATAATTTTGTCGGCAAACGGTGATAATTGGTATCCCTTTGCTTGCGCATATAATTCTATAGCATGTTTAAAGTGTTCATTTGTCATTTTTTTATTTCCTTTCATTATAAAAAACTAAACCACGCCATCAGCCCCAACGCCAATGTCGCATAAATTCCCGCCACAAAATCATCCATCATAATCCCCCAAGCATTATGCACTTTTTTATCAAAAAAGCTGACCGGCCAGGGCTTTAAGATATCAAACAGACGGAAAAACAAAAATCCAAATAAATATGTAATTGGATTCAACATATCATATGGCAAAAAAGCAAAAACCAAAAGTTGCCCCATCAATTCATCAATTATTACAAAACCGGGATCTTTTTCTTTTTGATTTTTTATTAAAGAGGGTATTGCCCAAACACCCAAAGCAAAAGACAAAATAACCATTGGCCAAATAATAATCGGACAAAACATTAAAAATGGCACCATTAAAACGGCAAATAAGGATCCCCAAGTACCAGATGCCGGCAAAAATCCAATTCCAAATAAACTGACCAGTGATAATTTCACGGGATGTTTTTTAAACAGTGGGTTCTTGATGAGCTTCATTTTCTTCCTCCTGATTTTCTTCTTCCGGAAAATACTTTAAAATAATATCATCCAAAGTGGCAATACCTGATTGCGGATTATCCGCCAAAGTAACAACCTCTACCCCATGTTGATTCAACCACGGCAAAACCGCATCTGAGTTTGACAAAGTGCCTTGCGCCAAAACAACAACAGGGACCACCACCGAATCGGGTTCCATTTTTAATAAAATATTTTTTCCCAAAACGATTTCTTTCAAAACTGATTTACTGACACCATTATTCATCCAAGCGCCATTTTCCAAAGGTTCTGTCATTGGTACTTGCCACATGGCCGGATCAGCCAAAACTTTAATCAATAAAGCATCGGAATCATTTGAAACTGTAATTGGAATCAATTGATTTTCCAACAAAACATGTGGAAATGCCGTCAAACCAAATTCTTGGGCAAGATCAGATATTTTTTCCAAAGCCTGAGCCTCTCCTTGATGTTTGGGAACATAATCCATACGAGTTGTTGAAACCGTTGATTGCTGTGGCATTTGATTTTCAATATTTGCAACCGCTGGCTGTATTTGAGATACTTCCTGAGTTTGTTGAAAAACAGTAGCAGAATCCAACTGAGCCGACTTTCCCTGAGAAGGCATGTGCATCGGTGTATAAGCAGGAATAAACGGATGCGAAGCCGTCGCTTGACGGACGATAGATTGTTTTTTATCCCGTGTCAAACGACAGACAAAAAAGATACCAATCAACCATACCGGAACCAATAAAGCCAAAACAGTCATCAAAGCGTACTCATTGGGTGTATCAATTAACCATTCGCCATCCCGCCATTTGGTGAACATCATCTTCCATTGTCCTATCTTAAAAATGGAAACACTCCATTTTTTATAGATAAAGTCGTTGAATGCATAAAAATACGCAACAGACCATAAAAATACTCCAACAAATCTTAACATATTTTCCCCCTCATTCAGATCTGTTTAATTTCTGGAACCACGCATAAAATTATCCAAAATGGGATTTGATACTTCGCCATTTCCCCTATTGTCCTTCTTTGCCTTACTTTGAGACACAGTTGTTTTTTGAGTTGAAGTTGCCTTTCTGGTTCTTGTTTTTTGGATTGTACTTGTTTTTACTTCCTTAAATTCAAAACCATATTGAGCGGCGACTTCTTTATCCAAGGTGTGTAATTTTTGGAATAATTCAATCAAACCGGTTTTAGTGGCATATTTGCCTTTTGTTTCATGACCAACAACCTGTTTAATGGCATAATCAGACAATTCTTGACCGTCATCCTTATACACAAAACCATCTTGTCTTTTATTTAAATCAATTCCTTGTAAAGCAATATGAGATTGAACAAATTCGCGTTGAGCTTTTGTTAAAGTATCTTTCTTTTTGGAAAGTTTTTCTGTTTTTTCAACCAATTTTTTGGCTTCCGCTTGTTTTTTATCAGAAACAGAAATTTTTCCTTCACCAATCATCTCTACAATAACTTTGATATTAGCATCTTCTGAAACGTAACCACCTGCTTTTATCACCGCAGAAAGAAGCTGTTTCGTCTGTTGTTTTGATAATTGTTGTTTTTCTATACCTGCTTTTATCTCCTCAAATTGCGATTCGGGTTTTAGTTTGTCATTATCACCCACTGTTTCTGCTTGATCAACCGATGGCGGATTGTTATCATCGGGTTGTTTTTGTACTGTCGGCTGAGGATCTTCTTTTTCATCAGATTTCTGAACGGTTATTTCCTTTGTTGTTCTTGGGAAATTATCGCCATTACCATTCTCACCGCCATTTTCAACAGTGCTTGCAATCTCTTCGGCCCAAGCCAATTCCTTATCCGATTTGATTAAATCATTCAATTTAACATCCTTGCCAGAATAAGCTTCGGCAACTTTATTCAAGAACTCTTCACGACTTCCCTGTTCAGGATTGTTATTTTCTTTTGCTTCTTTATATCCTTGCAATTCATCTTCCAAGATGGCATTTACTTCTGAACGACCTAAATTGTTCATAAAGGGTGTTCTGACAACGGCATCCAAATCAGGAATCTCACGTTTTTCCGTTTTGGGGGCAACCGTGGCTTCTGCATTTACCGGCGCAGGAGTTCCCCCACCATTTGTGGCAACCGAGGGTTCAATAGACGGTGGCACCTTGGTGTCATCTACTTTCATTTTGCCGGATCTTAACGCTTCATTTTCCGCTTTCAATTGAACTATTTGTTCTTTTAATTGGGTATTTTCCTGTTTTAACAGATTTATTTCTTCACGTAATCCCCGAATCTCAGCTGTCAAAACTTGCATTTGTTGCATTATTGCCTGCATTTCAGGCGACATAGCTGACCCGGTTGGAGGCACCACTGTTCTATCTGCGGTTGGTGGAACTATTGTTTTATCCGCAGATACGGCAGGATTTCCCCAACCCATCACGTGATTTAACAAAACCTCAGGTGTTACAGGACCATTATAATCAGCCGGATAAATATCGTGAATCCAACCGGGTTTTTCTTTGGCAACCTCTGCAAACACACCCTTTAAACGATTCATCAACTCTTCATTTTCCGGTTGCTTAAAGAATTGTTTTGCATGTTCGGCTCGTTCTTCTTGACTTCTATCATCTGTAGAATTCCCTATAACGCCCTTTTTGGCCAACTCTTCAAACAATTCAGGATCTTTTTCAACCATTTTATTCATAATTTTCTTCAAAGCTTCATGTTGTTTTTTTCTATCGTCTTCCATAGATGGCGCTTTTTTATCTGAATCTTTTGAATCCCCTGAATCGGCATATTTTGCTGCTTTTGTTTTTAAATAAATATCCAAAAAGTCAAACGGAAATGCCAACATTGCCATCAACATATTGGAACCAAATTGCTCTGGATTTTCAAAACCAGATTTAAAGACAGACTTATTAAATTCATCCATAGAGGCATTCAAGGACTTTGCTACATCTGATTCCGTAACTTTTTTGAAACCTTTCTTAATGGCCTCCTTGGTTCCTTTTATGGCTCTACCAGTTCCATCAATGACTTTCTTGGCACCACCTTTCCAATCAACAGATTTTTCATCCTTTTCCACTGGTTTAACAAGACGCACTTTCTTACCCAAGGCTTTGTCTTCATCTTTTTGGCATTCATTTAAGAATTTTTTTAATTTTTTGATGTTATCGTTTCCGGTCACACGCCAAACCTTATCACCTTCTTCCATGGGAAGGGGGCCTTTTTTGAAATCAAGGGGAGCTTCTACATCATCAACTTTAACACCGGCTTCTGCCAACATATGTCTGGCTAATTCTTTTTCCTCTTCTGTTAATTTTGAAGGATTAAAATAGTATGGACGGGCGTGAAAACTTTTACCTTCATTTGTTGACATAAATTTATAATTGGGATATTTATGCCAATTTGCCCAAAATCCCGGACCACTTTTCATACCCTCATGTTCTTCATCAGAAGCTTTCGCTCTTGGTTCAGGAACCTCTATTCCTTCTTCGGTTTCTCTGTCAGCCCCCCTTGAAGCACTCGGCTCAGGAATTTCAAACGATTCATCATCAGCCATCTCTTTGGTGGCTGTTGGTTCGGCCATTTCAATTGGCCCTTCCCCCGCTGGTTCAGCTATTTCGACTGATTCAGATGTTTCAATTTCTTTTTTGGCCATTTCATCTTTTTCTTTTTCCGCCAATTGTTCTTTGGTTCTTTTTTGAACAAGTTCTATCAATTTTGGATTTGCATCACCTGTCAATAAATCTTTTGGCATATTTCCATCATTATTCTTAATTGTGAAATCCCCACCGTTTTCATCCAACAAGCGAGCCATTTCATAATCATTATTCAATGTTGCAGAATACAGCGGAGTACGTCCTTCTTTATCTTGAACATTCGGATTTGCACCGTTTTCCAAAAGATTTTCCAAAGCCTGCAATCTTTCTTTATGATTTGCCACTTCAAATATACGAGTACGACCAGTACGCTCGTTTGGCCAATTAAAATCCGCCCCACGCTCTTTCAAATCTTGAATTTTTTCGGCTGTCATTTCATCCCAACTTAAATCCAAAAACTCTTTAGTGGCTTCATTTGGTTCTTTTGGTAATTCAATTGTAACAGGTTCTTCCTGAGCTATCTCTGATGCTTTTGGGTTTTCATCTGTTTCCGATCGTCCTTCTGCTTCATTACTTTCAACTTCATCCTGAACAACATCTTTTTCTTTGGATTTGTCTGAATCTTGAACCTGAACTGTATCCATTATCAAACAATCCACATTTTCAATTTCACCATCATCAATGGCCAAATCTATACGTTTTGCCAAGTTAAGAGCTGCGGTTGAATCCACAAAAGAATTCAAACCCGACAAATCATTTTCCGGAGATTTGCGTTTTTCTTCATAACCTTCACGAACCAAATCCAATAATGCTTGTTCATTCGGATCTTGCGTTTTTGCAGCCACATCTTCCAAACGGGCCAAAACTTCGCTTATCTGTAAATGACGATCCAAAGTGGCCAAACTGCGAATTTTTTCTGTATGACCTTGTGTATAGTCTATATTATCTGGTTCTCCGTCATCAATAACATTGTCAATGTGTTGGGCAAACTTCAACATATCCGTTGAATTGATACGTCCATTTAATCCTTGAACTTTATAATCAGGATTTTCACGTTTTAATTGATATTGACGTTTAATTTCATCAAACAACTCTTTCTTTTGTATTTCATTTTCTTTAAATTCAACATCCTCCAAGCGGGCCAAAACCTGACCAATGGGCATATGCGCATCCAAATTATTCAAATCACGGAAGGTATTTCTGACTGTTGTTTGCACCTTTTCAGCTTTTGGTTGCTCAGGATTAACAACAACCTCTGCCTGAGGATTTTCCACCGCATCCTCGGCGGGTTGTTCAATATTATTTTCAACAGGATTGACAGCTGTTTTAATATCCGCAGAAGCATGTTCAGCCAAATGATCGGCTGTTTCAGGTTCTGGGTCTGTATAATAATAATCTGTTTTATTTGTTGGCATATCTTTTTCCCCTTTATTTTGTTTTGGTTGTTCTACTATTGTTTCTTCTTTTACAACAGGAGGAACCCATGTTTCAGTAGGTTCTTCTTGATGTTTTGGATCTATAAAAACAACCTCTTCATGTGTGTCATTAGAACTCTCTCCTTCTTCACGACCTGAAACTATTGCTTCTAAATCTTCTTTTCCTTGCATTTCTTGTCTTTTTTGTTCCAAAAATTGTTTTAATTTTTCTTTATCTTCTGATTTTATACGAATACGATAATTGGTTGAAGATTTTGTTTTTTTATCTTCATACCACGTATATTCCGTTTCTATACCGGCTTGTTTTAATTCTTCACGAATGGCATCTGAATTATCCTGACCATACATCGGGTATTCCAAACCACCTTTGCCATTTAACGTCCAAGCATTTTCATTTAAGAACCAACGATTTTCGCTTATACCTTCCGGACGTTTTCCTTCTTCTTCCAAACGACGATTATTTTCAAAATCCATTCGGTTTTTCAATTTTTCAGCCAAATCATCATAACCATTTTCCTCAGCCTTTTTCAAACCAGTTTGCCACTCTTTCCATTTTCCCTTATAAGTTTGCAAATTCGATCTTTTTTCCAAATCGGCAAATTTCCTTAATTCTGTCTTTATCTCCTGCGAAGCACTTTCATCCAACCCATCAATAAAGTCATCCATAGAGGCCTGAATAAGATTTGACCGTTTTAACAACGTTTTAACCATTTTCAAATCACCTTTATCCACGGCAACTTTCAACAAATCATCATATTGACCTTTTACCCCTAATTGAGAAAGAATATCTTCACCGGAAAGACTTACAAATTTTTCTATCGTTTCTATATCGCCATTTTTTATAGATTCCTTCAATCCTTCTTCGGTAAATTTCATATCTTCTGTTGCCATTTAATACCTCCTAAAATAAAAAACTAGACCTATATTAGGTCCAGTTTAACATAAATCACATATTTGTCAATAAAAAAATGAACTAAAAAGCACTTTTTTTTAAATAAATCCTTTTTGGTTTGCCTTGATTAAAATTTGCACCCGATTTTGAACACCAAAGGCCCGCAACAAAGCGCTGATATGCATCTTGACTGTCGGTTCGGCTATATTCAAAATGTTCGCAATTTGCTTGTTGGAAAAACCTTTTGCCAATTCCCGCAACACGGCCACCTGTCGCGGTGAAAGGAAAAGGCCGTTTTCCAAGGCATAATCTTGTTTATTATATCCGGTATTCATGTCTTTTCCTTTCGTTTTAATTATTCACCTAATTCTTTTTTCATTTTTTCCAATTTTTCTTCTTTACAGGCAATCGCTCTGGCAATCAAATCAACAATAACCTGATGCCCGTTGTTTTTGGCCCAATCCTGAATCATATAAAGAGTTTGCAATTTTTGTTTTTTAGTTTCAAAAATATATTTTTTCATTTCCAAAGGAAATTCCGGCCAAGCACCACGAACTTCTTCTTTCAATAAATCTTTTTCTTCTCGGGTTAAATGATTCACGCCTGTTTGCATATCCACTTTTGTTTTTGTCTTCATATTCCCTCCTTTTTTTGATTTTGAAAACATTGTTCAGATGTGATAAAACACCTTCATTGTCAAGCTTTTAAAAACAAAAAAATATACCCGCCATACAGGGGTATATTTTTGTGATAAAAAGATATGAAAGACTTATTTCTTTTTTGTCTTTTTTTTGCGATGTATCGGATGAGTCAGACGCAATTTTTTAATCCGACGTGCATCAACATCAATAATTTGGAATTTTATCCCAGAAGGATGGGTGATTACTTCGCCTTTAAAAGGCAAACGACCGGCCGTATGAAAAACCAATCCGCCCAAAGTATCTATTTCGGCTTCTTTATCATCAGGGGTTACAAAAGAACCAATCATTTTTTCCAAACGACTTAGTTCAATACGGGCATCCGATTCTATTACCTTTGGCGAAATGCGTTTTAGTTGGGGCGGTTCATCCAAGATATCGTGTTCATCTTCAATCTCACCGACAACTTCTTCCAGCAAATCTTCCAATGTAATCAAGCCCATACACCCCCCGAATTCATCCACAACAACCGCCATCTGCGATCCTTTTGCCTGCATGGTACGCAACAAATCCAAAGCACGCATGCTGGGGGCAACAAAAAGAACGTGACGATTCATAATATCCAAAATATTTAACGGTTTTTGTTTTAAAAGCGCATACAAAACATCCTTTGTGTGTAAAATACCGATAATATTATCCAAAGTCTTATCATAGACAGGCAAGCGGGTATATTTATCACGCAGGATAATTTTTTTAACCTCCTCGGGTTTGGCGTTTACAGGAATCGCACAAATTTCACCCCGTGGCAAAACCACATCACAGGCTCGCTTATCACGCAGTTTAAACATATTTTTTAACAACAACATTTCATCTTTATCAACCAAGACATCTTCACCACGTTCTTCACGTTCATCCATGATTTCTTCTATGGTTTCTATTACTTCATCTTCTTCTGGATGTTTATCAAACATCTCTTTGATTTTATTAAACATTATATCTCCTTATACGGATTATCATAACCCAATTTTTTCAATAATTTCACTTCCAACTTTTCCATTTTATCGGCCTGTTTATCATTCAGATGGTCATAACCTTGTAAATGCAAAGTTCCATGGGTCAACAAATGAGCTAAATGAGCCGAAAAAGAAACATCCTTTTCCTTGGCTTCTTTCTTGGTTGTTTGATAGGCCACCACGATATCACCGGCAAAAATCCCCTCGTTTTCAAACGAAAGGACATTGGTTGGCTTGTCCTGATGCCGATATTGTTTATTCAAAGATTGCACAAAATCATCATCCGCCAAAACCAGTGAAAGCTCAGCTTCATCATTCCCCTTCCATGCATTTTGAATAACCTTTTGACAAAAAGATTTCAAACGCAAAATATGCAAATAATAGCGTTTATCACGAATTTGAATATCTATTTGCATTCTTTATCTTTCGCATAAGCATTGACAATCTTGGATACCAAACCATGGCGCACAACATCGTGTTCATCAAAACGAACAAAGGCAATTTCATCAACGTTTTGCAAAATGCGTTCGGCTTCTTTTAAACCGGATTCCATGCCACGGGGCAAATCTGTTTGGGTCAAATCGCCATTCACCACCATTTTAGACCCCTCACCCAATCGGGTCAAAAACATCTTCATTTGCATAGGAGTCGTATTTTGCGCTTCATCCAAAATCACCACGGCATGCGACAAAGTCCGCCCACGCATATAGGCCAAAGGCGCAATTTCAATTTCA
This sequence comes from Alphaproteobacteria bacterium, assembly GCA_015062245.1. Lineage (GTDB taxonomy): Bacteria > Pseudomonadota > Alphaproteobacteria > CAAHEQ01 > UBA3637 > UBA3637. The sequence goes on along the minus strand of SUVA01000003.1, from coordinate 19,449 downwards.
CCGTTTTGGATTTTTTTATCCACAATATCACGGGGCAACATTTCATATAAAGCATCATACAGCGGACGCAAGTACGGATCAATTTTTTCCTTTAAATCCCCTGGTAAGAATCCTAAATTTTCCCCCGCCTCAACCGCAGGACGAGTTAAAATAATTTTATCCACTTTTTTGGCTTCCATTTCGGCCACGGCCTTAGCCACCGCCAAATAGGTCTTACCCGTACCGGCTGGTCCCAATCCAAAAGTCAAATCATGATTGTTCATGGCTTCAATAAAAACGCTTTGATTGGCTGTTCGTGGATTGATATGCTTTAATTTTGTTTTTAAAGTTAAATTTTCACTCATTTAAAACTCCTTTCTTTTTTTATGAGTGTATAAAATTTTTTTATTAAAGGCAAGCAAAAAAAATTTTAAAAGGAAGCACGTTTAAAATACAACACAACACATCCATAAAATGGATTTTATAAAAATAAAACAAAATTAAATGTCTTCCAAGAAACTGCGCAATTTTCTGGAACGGGTCGGATGCTTTAATTTGCGCAAAGCTTTCGCTTCAATTTGGCGAATACGTTCACGGGTTACGGCAAATTGAGCCCCTACTTCTTCCAATGTATGATCTGTATTCATACCAATACCAAAGCGCATACGCAAAACACGTTCTTCACGTGGGGACAGCGTGGATAAAACGGCTGTACACGATTGACGCAAGTTGGCCTGAATGGCGGCTTCCAAAGGCTGAACCGTGTTTTTATCTTCAATAAAATCGCCCAAATGCGTGTCTTCTTCATCACCCACAGGTGTTTCCAAAGAAATCGGTTCTTTGGCGATTTTCATCACCTTTTTGATTTTTTCAGGCGTCATATTCAAACGGGGCGCCAATTCTTCCGGTGTCGGTTCTTGACCTGTTTCCATTTGCATTTGATGGCTGGTACGCAACATTTTATTGATGGTTTCAATCATATGAACCGGAATACGAATCGTTCTGGCCTGATCGGCAATCGCACGGGTAATAGATTGGCGAATCCACCAAGTCGCATAAGTGGAAAACTTATTACCACGTTCATATTCAAACTTATCCACAGCTTTCATTAAGCCGATGTTGCCTTCTTGAATCAAATCCAAAAATTGCAAATTGCGGTGCATATATCTTTTTGAAATTGCAATCACCAAACGCAGGTTTGCCTCAATCATTTCCTGTTTGGCTTTGTTCATTTCCTGACGACCTTTACGCACCACGTTCACCAAATTGCGATAAACGGCAATAGGCATTCCTGTTTCGTTTATAATATTTAAAATGCTTTCATATATGGCTCGGGCCTCAGGGCGGAACTTGCCATAAAACATTTCCCACGCTTTATCTTTTGTCGGTATTTTTTTCTTTAACCAATTTAAATCGCCTTCGTGTTCTTTATAAACACTTAAAAAATCCTCACGATCAATTTTGCATTGGCCGGCCAAACGCAATAAGCGCCCCTCCTGCATCATCAAGGCTGAATTGATATCGTTGATACGATTGACCAACATATCCAAATAAACCGGATTTAAATGGAGTTTTTTTATTTTTTCCACTAAATCATTACGCATTTCCTTATATTTATTAACCAAAGTTGCATCAGATTTCTTTTGTTTAACAATTTTATTCATATAATCTGCCTGCAATTTTAAAAACTTTTTAAAGTCCTGCTCAATTTCAAAAAGCGAGTTTAAAACAACCGGCAACAAAGTAATTTCCATTTGATCCAATGAAAGCATTCCTTCATCATCATCTTCATCTTCGGGTTCGTCTTCATCCGAAACGCTGGTCTTTGGCGCAGCTTCTTTTGCATCATTCACATTCGGTTTCAACGCAGAAGCCTTGGATACATTATCCATAGCAACTTCCAAATCAATCACTTCACGCAATAAAACACGACCTTCGGACAAATCAGCGTGCCAATCAGCCAACTGCTGAGCCGTCAAAGCGGATTCAGCCAAACCAGACATCATCACACCCAAACCGGCCGCAATACGCTTGGAAATGGCCATTTCACCTTCACGGGACAACAAATCAACCGAGCCCATCTCACGCAAATACATACGCACAGGATCTTTTAATCCAGGCATCACCATCGTAATAGGCGTTTTTTCCTGAGCCTGAGTATCTTCAACAGGAAGTTCAGGTTCCGATGTCGGTTGCTTTTCAATAACATCCGTAATATCATCCGTGCTGTCCACCAAATTGATACCCATTTCGGTTAAAGCCAAAACCAATTGCTCCCACTTTTCGTCTGTTTGTGCCTCTAACGGCAAAATTTTACGCAAATGTTCAACAGCTAAAAAGCCCTTTTCTTTACCCTGTTCAATCAAACGTGCAAATAAAGTACGTGTATCTTGAACCTCTGTATTTTCATCAAAAGATTCTTTTTTTATATCATAAGAAGTCATTATTGGCCCACCCTATAAAAAGTTTTATTTTTGTATTTTAACACTTTTTTTTAAATAAGTCAATTCTTTATTCAAAAAATAATCAAAAAGTACTATTGACAAGTCATATTCTTTTATGTAAAATAAACGTAATAGTTGTATTTTTAGGAGGAAAATATGAAGAAAGCAACAAAAATTCAAGGAAATGTTCGTGGACGTTTGGCCGATGGAACACCCAATCCGATTGATTTGCACGTGGGAAAGCGTGTGTACTTACGTCGGACTATGATGGGCATGAGTCAGGAACGTCTGGCCAGCGAGCTGGGCGTTACTTTTCAACAGGTTCAAAAATACGAAAAAGGCTTGAACCGTATAGGGGCCAGCCGTTTGTGGGATTTATCACAGGTTTTAGGCGTTAATGTTGATTTTTTCTATGAAGATTTGGACGAAACATCTTGCAATAAAAGTCCCAGAAGATTATCACCACATCAACTTTCGGATGATAATTTTGAATGTTTTGATATTGATGCATGGCTCAGAAAAGATGTCGTTGCTTTGGTTAAGGCTTATACAAAAATCAAAGATAAAAATGTTGCTTTAAACATCTTGAATTTGGTTGAATCAATGGCGCCAAAAGAAGAACAAGAAGACCAAGACAATTAAAGATTCATCATCAATTTGATTTCATCGGATAAACAATCCGTTGTCCACGGCGGATCAAAGGTTAAAGATACTTTAACAACACCCACCCCAACCACAGAAGCCACAGCGTGGGCCGCCATTTGAATCATTTCGCCCCCCATAGGACAGGTCGGAGATGTCAGCGTCATCTTTATTTCCACATCACCATTTTCTTTTTGATTGATATCGTAAACCAAGCCCAAATCATAGATATTTATCATTATCTCAGGGTCTTGAACTGACTTTAAAGCCCCGACAATATCATCTTTTTTTGCCAACTGAACACCCACTTCCAATGGGACACCGGCTTGTGTTTCATAATCAATTTCTATGGGATTTAGCAATAAATCCTGTGTGGGCAATTCTGTCTGTGTCATTTAAAAAATCCTATCGCTTTTTGAAGTGCCGAAATGAATAAATCAACATCTTCTGTGGTATTATATAATCCAAGAGAAGCACGAATTGAAGCATTAACACCCCAAAATTGGTGAATTGGCATCGCACAATGATGTCCCACACGGACACATACATTTTGTTTGGCCAAAATCATACTGATATCATTAGGATGAATTCCTTTGATATTAAACGAAACCAGTCCTGTTTTTATATCCGGATTTCCCAAAAATTGAATTTGATGAATATTTTTCAATTTTTGAATTAAATAATCAAAAACTTGCTTTTCATTTTTCTGTATTTCTTCCCAACCGATGTTTTGGATATAATTTAAAGCGGATTGAAGAGCAATAGCCTCGGCAATCGGGGGTGTTCCTGCTTCCAATTTGGCCGGCAAATCAGCAAAAGTCGTTTTATCAATAAAAACATCTTTGACCATATCACCACCAAATTGATACGGAGGCAAAACTTCTAACGCTTCCATAGCGCCATATAACACACCAATTCCGGTCGGACCGTAAATTTTATGACCGGAAAATACAAAATAATCACAACCAAAGTCTTTAACATTTGTCGGTATATGGGCCACACTTTGCGCACCATCCAATAAAACTTTTGCCCCAAATTGATGTGCCATATCCGTCAGTTTTTTAACAGGGTTTATTATCCCCAAAACATTAGACATAACCGAAACAGCCACAATTTTCGTATTCTCATTTAACTTGGCTTTAAAATCGTCTAAATCCCAAGAACCATCTTCTTTCATATTAAAAATACAGAATTTGGCCCCCGTTTTTAAACACAGCTGTTGCCACGGAACAAAATTAGCATGATGCTCAGAAATGCTGACCAAAACTTCATCATCGGGTTTTAAGAGTTGCTCATAACCGGTGGCCACCATATTGATGGCTTCTGTTGCCCCTTTTGTAAAAACAATTTCTTTTTCATCAGCCACAATAAATTCCGCAACGCTTTTTCGGGCGGATTCATACATTCTTGTTGCTCGATTGGCCAACTCACACGTCCCACGATGGACATTTGAATAATCTTTTAAATAAAAATCAGACAAAGCCTCAACAACCATTTTTGGCTTTTGGGCAGATGCCGCCGAATCCAAATAAATTAAAGGCGTATCAAAAATCGGAAAATCTTTTTTAAACATTTTCAACCATCCATTTTTCAATGACACTTTCAAAATCTTTTGGCATCACATCCGCCAAAAAAGAATGTAATAACAGCCGTGTTGCATCAAACTTATTCAAACCACGAGCCTGTAAATAAAAAAGCTGATTTTTATCCAAAGGTCCAACTGCCGATCCGTGGGCGCATTGAACATCATCTGCCCAAATTTCCAACTGCGGTATTGCCAAAATACTTGCCTTTGAGGATAACAATACCCCCCTGTGATTTAAACGCCCATCACATTTTTGACTATCATGAGGAATTTCAATCAAACCACAGAAATTGACAAAAGAATTATCCGTTGCCAAGCCCTTTATTTTTTGTTCTGAAAAGGTATTTTTTACTTTATGGACAACTTTAATATCTAAATTTAACCTATTGTTTTTATTTGATAAATAGGCGCAATTTATTTTTGATTTTGCCCCCTCTCCGTTTAACAAAACCAAAACATCCAAATTTTTATCCGTTTGTAAAAAATCGGCCGTTAAAATCCCGTCTTTTTGAACATCAAAAACCCACTTAAAAGGTTCGGGATTTTGAACAATCGTATTTTTTTGTTCATGAATTAAAAACGGATTAAAATTTGTCATAGCCCTTTTCCTCAATTTCATGAACTAAATCAGCGCCACCGGTTGTAATCACCTGACCATCACGCATTACGGACACCTTATCAGGTTGCACATATTGCAATAAATCATCATGGTGGGTAATAATCATAAAACTGCGTTTACCTTCACGCATTACAGAAACAGCCTGCCCCACGACCTTTAAAGCATCCACATCCAAACCGGAATCCATTTCATCCAAAATACAAAAATCCGGTTCCAGCATAGCCATTTGAAATGTTTCCAAGCGTTTTTTTTCACCGCCTGAAAAACCAACATTGACCGAACGCTTTAGCATATCGTTTTTAATCCCCAAAGCCGTAGCACGCAAATTCATATATTTCATAAACTGAACAGCATCCATGGGATCCTGCCCTAAAAACTTACGTTTGGCATTTAAGGCCGTTTTTAAAAATTGAGCCAAACCCACCCCCGGCAATTCCACAGGATGTTGAAAGGCCAAAAACACACCGGTGTTTGCCCTTTCATCAGGTGTCATTTTTAATAAATCCAGACCTTTGAATAAAATTTCACCATCCGTAACCGTATAAGCTGGATGACCAGCAATTACCGAGGACAGAGTACTCTTCCCACATCCATTCGGCCCCATAATTGCATGAACTTCACCGGATTCAATTTTCAAATTTAACCCTTTTAAAATTTCCTTATCCCCGACAAATGCGTGTAAATTTTTAATTTCCAAGAGTGCCATTTTTTTGCCTTTCCAAATAATTTAATACATCTTCCAATATAATGTCTGATGAAGATAATTCACCGTCTATTTCTTTATAGTTAATACCGAATTTATCCATTAATTCTTTTATGGCGATATCATAGTTTTTAGCCTCTTCCTCGGTTTGCAAACGCCCCACGGGATTGTACTTCTTTTTCCGCCGTACAAAGTAATCCAAATTAAGATATTTTTTATTTATCTGACGTATTAACTCTTTAAACGGTTCTTCAATAGCCTTGTCTTGATTATAATGAGCAGATAAAATCAAAGGAGAATCGGTTATAACAACATCCACCTTATTTTGACATCTATCAATTCTATAGTATTGTTTTGCATAAACATAGATTTGATTTGATAGCGCCGTTTTATTATTTTCCCAAACTTTATCCTTTGCAAATTCCGTTATTAACTCACAATTAACACCTGCCATTTTTAATTTAGCAAATGTATACGCACTTAATGTTGACTTACCTGCACCAGGTCCTGCATATAAATTAACAACTATCATTTTCATTTCTCTTTCAAACGTTCTTTTATACAATTGACTTTATATTCGGCTTGTTTTTGAACTTCTTTATCAATACCATAGATATGGACAAGTTGTTCCAACATGATAAAAACATCTGCCGTTTGACAAACATCTTTCGGTATATGCCTATTATATATCATCCGACCGTTCCCTCCAGATTAATACTGATTAAACGTTGCGCCTCTATCGCAAATTCCAAAGGCAGGCGTTGCATCACTTCCCTGCAAAAACCATTAACAATCAAACCAACAGCTTCTTCCGATGAAAGCCCCCGTTGCATAGCATAAAAAAGCTGTTCTTCGCTGATTTTGCTGGTGGTTGCCTCATGTTCTATCACAGCACTTTCATTAGCGCAAAGCATCACCGGAATTGTATGCGCACCACATTTATCACCTATCAACAAACTGTCACATTTACTGACATTTTTGGCATTTTCTGCCGTTGGGGCCATTTTCACCAATCCACGATAGGTATTAGATGACAAACCTGCCGAAATCCCCTTGGATATAATTGTAGAGGTAGTATTTTTTCCCAAATGAATCATTTTGGTCCCCGTATCGGCCTGTTGACGGTTATTTGTCAAAGCCACCGAATAAAACTCACCAACGGCATTATCCCCCTTTAAAATACAACTGGGATATTTCCATGTAATAGCCGAGCCTGTTTCCAATTGCGTCCATGATAATTTGGCATGATTATGACAAATACCGCGCTTTGTCACAAAATTATAAATACCACCCTTACCTTCTTTATCACCGGGATACCAGTTTTGAACAGTAGAATATTTAACCTCGGCCCTATCTTTGACAACGATTTCAACAATCGCGGCATGTAATTGATTTTCATCACGTTGAGGGGCTGTACAACCTTCCAAATAGCTGAGAGATGATTCATCATCGGCAATAATCAAAGTTCTTTCAAACTGGCCGGCATTTTTGGCATTGATTCTGAAATAGCTGGATAATTCCATAGGACATTGAACGCCTTTGGGAATATAAACGAAAGAACCATCTGAAAAAACAGCACTGTTTAAACAGGCAAAAAAATTATCTGTATATGGCACAACCGTTCCCAAATATTCCTTAACCAATTCTGGATATTCACGAACAGCTTCACCAAAAGAACAAAACAAAATTCCCCGTTTTTTTAATTCAGCCGAATAAGTTGTCGTAATGGATGTACTGTCAAAAATGGCATCAACGGCAACGCCGGCCAATTGTTCCTGTTCTTTTAAAGGAATTCCCAACTTTTCATAAGTTTTCAAAATTTCAGGATCAACTTCATCCAATGATTTTGGCGCTTCTTTATGTGGCGCAGAATAATAATACAAATCCTGATAATCAATTGGTGGGTATTCTGCCTTTATCCAATGCGGTTCCGACATTGTCAGAAAATGTCGATAAGCCTTTAAACGAAAATCCAAAAGCCATTGCGGTTCATTTTTCTTTTTTGAAATAAAACGGATAACATCTTCATTCAACCCCTTTGGTGAATACTCGCTATCCACATTTGTTTCAAACCCCTCTTTATAAGGGGTATTCACAACATCCAAAATTTCCGACTGTTTTTCCATAGCATAAAATATGCCCTATTTTTTAAAAAAAGTCAAGAAAAAGCATTTTTTTGCTTGCATAGTTTTAAAAAAAAATGTACTGTAAGAAAAACGGGAGAAAACAAAATGAATGCAATTACTATTTTATCTATACTGATTTTGTCTTGGGCTGTTGTTTCAATTGCTATACTCTTATTGTATATAAAGCACTTAACCAAACTTAATAAAAAAATTGAATTTTTCAAAAATCAAAATGAAAAAAACGCAAAAGAGTTGGAACGCTTTAATAAAAAAGGTAAAAATCCTTTAGGACCCTGGTTAGAACCATCAGGAAAAAGTTATACGCTTTGCTTGGATAAAAACGGTATTATTTTAAAAACAGATGATGACTTTTTACAATTAATGGGTTACATAAAAAAAGAATTAGTCGGTAAAAATATCTACGGCACTTTAAAGGATAAAATTTCCGATAAAGATCCACTTGAAAACAATATCGTCAAAAAGATTTTCAAAAACCCAAAATTATATACAGAACATGAAACAGAGCTGAAAACAAAATCCGGTAAAAAAGTTTGGATTACCTGGACAAACAAAATCGTTTTTGATAAAAGCAATACTCCTATTGAACTACGCTCTGTCGGTTTTGATATTACAAAACGTAAAGATTTAGAAGCAGAGCTTCAATTTTTGGCTTCCACCGACCCACAAACTGGTGTGTTAAATAAAAAAGCACTGTTGGAAATAGGAACACGCGAATTAAAAAGAAGTATTCGTTATAAACATCCTTTTTCTGTTTTAACATTAAAGTTATTTTTGAAAAACGATTCGCAATTGGACAGGCAAACCAGCGATGCCATTTTAGAACAAATTGTCGCTTTATGTCGACATTCCATTCGTGATGTAGACTATTTAGGACGGGTTGGCGAAAGTGAATTTTGCATGCTTTTACCCGAAACACCGGAAAATCAAGTTATTCATTTACAAAAACGTATTGAACAAAAAATTGATGACTACAATCAAAAAAATCAAAGTAAAATTTGCGTTATTTTCGGCATCTCTGGTTATGAACCCAAAGATAAATCATTGGATAGTATCATCATGAGAGCCTTAAAAAAATCAAATAAAAAAGGAAAACAATGAATCAGATAATTTTAAAAAATGATAAAATATCAGTGGGAATTTTACCCGAATGTGGTGGTTCTCTTTCTTTTTTCAAATATTTGGGACAAGATGTTTTACGTCCCACGGATGAAAACCAATCCGACTCAAATCTATCGGCACTTTTTGTGATGATACCTTATGCCAGTTTTATTACAAATGGAAAATTTCCCTATTTTGGCATTACACGTTCTGTTGCCGTTAATTCAAATATTTCTGAATATCCTATTCACGGGGATGTTTGGCAACAAAAATTACAGCTTATCCAACAAAATGACAGCATCGTTGAATTAAAATTAGTTCATAAAAAAGAAAATGGTTTTCCCTATAATTACACAGCCGGAATTATTTATGAATTAAAGGATGGAAAACTATTGATAACCTTGAAATTAAAAAATGACACCCCTTTACCAATGCCCTATGGTTTGGGAATTCATCCTTTTTTTAAAAGAGATAAAAAAACAAAGATTCAATATAACGCCCAAAATATATGGTATTGTGGTGACGATCCAATTATGGGGCATCCCTATCCTATTTCAAAAGATTTAAATTTTACTGAGGCAAAAACTTTACCCCATATGGGATTGAACATCAGCGTTGATAATTGGGATGGTATCGCTCAGGTCATTCAAGATGATTATTCTGTCACCATTCAGGCCGATAATTCATTTGGACATTTAACACTTTACGCCCCACGTGGAAAGGATTTTTTCTGTTTAGAACCTGTTTCCCATACGCCGGATGCATTTAATTTGGCGGCGCAAGGCATTGTCGGAACAGGAATTCAAACCTTGGGTCCGAATGAATCCGCCACCAATACAATCACTTTTACAATGAAAGGAAAACAATGATACCTTTAACAAAAATTATAGCCACTTTGGGACCGGCCACTTCATCGGCCAAAATGATTGAAAAATTGGCCAAAGCAGGCGCCAATGTTTTTCGTTTAAATTTCAGCCACGGCAGTTATTCAGAACATCTGGAACGTATTCAGATTATTCGCAACCTTGCCAATAAAAACAAAACTCATTATACCATATTGGCAGATATGCAAGGCCCAAAATTACGTGTTGGAAACTTTGAAAACGGCTCTATCACATTAAAAGACGGACAGACATTTATTTTAGATACCGATAAAAAATCAGGAAATGAAAAGCGTGTCCAATTACCCCATCCTGAAATTTTCAAGGTGTTAAAAAAGAAAATGAACCTGCTGTTAAATGATGGCAAAATTGTTTTATGTGTTCAAAAGGTTTCCCCGAAACAGATTATTACAAAAGTCTTGGTGGGTGGCGAATTATCTGACCACAAAGGCGTAAATGTCCCTGATGTTATTTTACCGATTTCATCTTTAACGCCAAAAGATAAAAAAGATTTAAAATTTGCCTTAAATGCCGGTGTTGATTGGATATGCTTATCTTTTGTTCAAACAGCCCAAGATATTGTATCGGCCAAACGATTGATTGGTGATAAGACACCCATTTTGGCAAAAATAGAAAAACCGGCAGCCGTTCAAAACATTTCTGAAATTGTTGCCAAAGCCGATGCGGTAATGGTGGCTCGTGGGGATTTAGGGGTGGAATGCCCGATTGCTTCTGTCCCCGGATTGCAACGTAAAATTATGGCCGCCTGTCGTTTGGCCGGCAAGCCTGTGGTGGTGGCAACACAAATGTTGGAAAGTATGATTGAAGCCCCTGTTCCAACCCGTGCGGAAGTTTCCGATGTCGCAACCGCTGTTTATGAAGGCGCCGATGCCGTGATGTTATCGGCCGAAACTGCCGCCGGCAAGTATCCTGTTCAGGCTGTTCAAACCATGCATGACGTGATTTTAAAAACCCAATCCGATCCTGACTATCAAATACGCCTGTCGGCTCTACGCTTACCTTTGGATGGAACGATAGCATGCGCCATAACCTCATCAATGCGCCGAATGATTCAATCTTTGGCGCATCCAGGATGTATTGCCACTTATTCTGTGTCAGGTCGCACAACATTACGGGTTGCCCGTGAAAGAGCTATTGTTCCCATTTTAGGCATGACAACTTCCGAAAAAACAGCCAATCAAATGGGCCTGGTTTGGGGGGTTATTCCTGTTTGGATTAAAACAGTTAAGCATATTGGTGAAGTGGCACCATTGGCCATAGAAAATGCCCAAAAACATCACCTGACAAAACGTGGTGAACAAATGATTATCACGGCCGGTTACCCTTTTGGCAACCAAGGCAATACAAATATCCTGTATATTGTGGATATTTAAAAAACAGCCCCTCAAAACGAGGGGCTGAGATTTTATTATATTTTTCCAGATGCCTACTCTAAACACAGACACATTCCCCGTACTCACCGCTACAAACCGCTTCGCCTGTTTCACAACTGATACAATAAGCCAAATTACATTCCCAATCATGATTAGATTGAACACAGATACATTCATTCAAAGATGAACATATCGCTTCACCCGTTGCACAGGTTATACATTCGGAATAAGAGCAAGCTCCTTTGTGATTTTCTGGAACACAAGTACATTCACCCTCTGCCATTTCATTAAAATGACAAATAGCCGTCCCTGTTTGACAATAAATACATTTATCATAATTACATCTATAAGAATTAGAAGAAGCTTCTTTGGGAATACAAATACAATTTCCTTCTCCCGAACACGTTGCAGTTCCAGAAGCACAACAAATACTTACACCAGAGATATTTTCTTCCCAATCACCACCTACAGCATCGCAACAACTTTCATCTGAGCAGTCGCAACCAGCATCTTTGATGCAGGTTGGTATTTCTTCTTCTGGACATATAACCTTTGTTACTTCTTCATTACAACAACGTCCAGATTGATAGGTAACAGTTTCTTTTTCACTTTCATCACATGTGATTTCAACTACTCCCCCTGTCGGGCTATTCTTTCCTTCTTCATCATTAGTCGCCAGATTTTTATAATACGTCAAAGTGGCGGTTTTGGCATCAGGATTACAATCTACGTTTTGAACCATACCGCCCTTTTTTAATTGAGAACATACAGAACCATCCAATTCGGAAATTGTAATCGTAAAACCTTTTCCACCCAACGCATCGGTTACTGATGTGGAAAATGTTCCATAGTTTGTTGAACCAAAGTCTGTGATTTTTTCGGGTAAATCGCCACCTAAGGATTCAATTTGCGCCGACACAGTAGTGGCCAGCATTGATGCCTGATGTAATAACTCATTGGCTTTGTGTTTTTTCATGGCGACACCATAGCCATACACACCACCCACGGACAAAACGCCCACAATGGCCAGCACGCCCAGCATTTCAACCATACTGCGCCCCTTTTGGCTTCTTTTATAATTTTTGTTTGTTTTATTTTTTACCATTACTGACATGTTTTGCTCCTTTCTTTTATTTGTTCAGACAGTAAATACCTTTTGTCATTCCCCACTTGATGGGGAATCCATAAGGATTTAATTCTATGGATCTTCGTGTCAAACACGAAGATGACAGAGTGGGAATGGATTCTCGGATCAAGTCCGAGAATGACAATGATGGGGTGGAATGACAAATACAGTTTAACCCACTGTATGACACATACAGTGGGTCGGTTGTGCCAAGGCACAACTTAATATTCAAAATTACATGTGTGTGTGTGTGTGTGTACAAGGTTTCTTTATTTATACCTTTAACGCCTTTTAAACACATTTTAAATAGCCTCCTATTTTCTTTGCTTATCCCCACACTAGCATAAATTACACACCTTGTCAAGCGGTTTATTTGATAAAAAAACGACCTGTAAAGGTCGTATTTTTTTGGTGGAGATAAGCGGGATCGAACCGCTGGCCTACGCATTGCGAACGCGTCGCTCTACCAACTGAGCTATATCCCCACGAAAGCAAGCTTATTTTAATCTTTTTTCCCATTGATGTCAAGGAAAATTATTTCCTATTTCATTTTGGGTTCAGCTTTGCCATTGACCACATCTTCATCAATGATGATTTCTTTGACGTCTTTTTTGGATGGTGTATCGTACATCAAATCCATCAACAAATCTTCCATAATAGAACGAAGTCCACGGGCACCTGTTTTACGTTTCATGGCCTTTTGGGCAATGGCACGATAGGCACCATCTGTAAACTTCAAATCAACGCCCTCCATTTTGAATAAAGTCTTATATTGTTTAACCAGTGCGTTTTTGGGCTTGGTCAAAATTTCAATCAAAGCTTTTTCATCCAAAGCCTGCAAAGCCACATGGACAGGCAAACGTCCGATAAATTCGGGAATCAAACCATACTTTAACAAATCATCCGGTTCCAATTGCTTTAATAACTCGTTGGTATCTAACTTGTCTTTATTTTTAACATCAGATCCAAATCCCACTGAATATTCGGCCATACGTGAAGCAATAACTTTGTCCAAACCGTCAAAAGCACCGCCACAAATAAATAAAATATGCCCTGTATTGACTTTGATATATTCTTGGTTGGGGTGCTTGCGACCACCTTGCGGGGGCAAACTGGCCTCAGTTCCTTCTATCATTTTCAACAGTGCTTGTTGCACACCTTCGCCCGATACGTCACGGGTAATGGACGGACCATCGGCTTTACGGGCAATTTTATCAATTTCGTCAATATAAATAATACCGCGTTCAGCCTTGGCAACATCATAGTTGGCCGCCTGTAAAAGTTTCAAAACAACATTTTCAACATCTTCACCGACATAACCGGCTTCGGTCAAAGTGGTGGCATCGGCAATAGCAAAAGGCACATCCAAAGTTTTGGCCAAAGTGCGGGCCAACAAAGTTTTACCGCAACCGGTGGCACCCAACAATAGGATATTGGATTTTTCCAATTCCACATCTTCCACTTTCTCTTTGTTCTTTAAACGTTTATAATGATTATAAACCGCCACGGACAAAACACGTTTGGCGGCATCTTGACCAATCACATATTCATCCAAAAAAGCCTTTAATTCATGGGGCTTTTTTAATGGCTTTTCACCACTTAAACCTTCCAGTTCCAGCTGAGGATTTTCTTTTGCTTCTACTTTTAAAATATCCTGACACAGGCCAATACATTCATCACAGATATAAACGGTATTTGTTTGTCCTTGTTCATCTTTATCCGAACGGCCGGCAATCAACTTTTTGACTTCCTTTTGATTCTTACCACAAAATGAACATATCAATTTATCTTCTGACATACAAAAACTCCCTTATTTTTTGGATACAACGGCATCAATCAAACCAAACTTCACCGCTTCTTCGGCCGTCATAAAGTTATCACGTTCCATCGCTGTTTCAATTTCTTTTAAGGATTTACCCGTTTGTTCCACATAGATTTGATTCAAACGTTTTTTAATGGCCAAAATTTCTTTGACATGGATTTCCATATCGGTTGCCTGACCTTGAAAACCGCCACTGGGTTGATGAATCATCACACGGGCATTGGGCAAAGCAAAACGACGGCCTTTTTCACCGCAGGTCAACAAAAGAGATCCCATTGAACAAGCCTGTCCCATACACACGGTAGATACGGGACACTTGATATAGTTCATGGTATCCAAGATGGCCAAACCACTGGTCACAACACCTCCGGGGGAATTGATATAAAACGAAATTTCTTTATCGGGATTTTCGGCTTCCAAAAACAACAATTGGGCACAAATCAAACTGGAAACCGCATCATTGACTTCACCGGTTAAAAAAACAATACGTTCTTTTAACAAGCGCGAATAAATATCAAAGGCACGTTCCCCACGACCTGTCGTTTCAATAACGGTCGGCACTAATGTATCTTGAATTGTCATTTAATTTTTCTCCTTTCTTCTACCCATGATGGCATTATAAATTTGAATTGGTGTTTTGGCACGTTTCATTTGGGATAGCACTTGTTCCTTCCTTTTATTAAAAAACTCGGGTTCTTTTTCTAAAACGACAGGAGCCAATTTTTCAAAAACTTTTGGATTTGTAGGATACATTCCTTTTTGATATAAAATATAAACTAAATCCTTTAAATCCTTCATAACCAGCTTCGTTAAGTCAGGTTGTTTTTTAAAATGAGCAGAACGTTCCCATTGAGAATAAAAATGCAATCCATCAGCCAAATCAGCAAAGATAGCATTTAATTTTTTAGGTGCAACAAATCCATCCGTTTTGGCAATCTCCAAAGCGGCATATATTTTTTTACGCGCAACAGAATCATCAAACAAGATAGGATGATTTGGATTACAGCCCGCATCCAAAATAAGACGAATAAGTTCCCTTTCTTTTTGCATTTGTTCTACAGTCTTGGGATAATCCGCCAAAAGTATAATTACCGCTGATTCAAACAAAGCATCTTGTTGTTCATCTTTTTTCTTAAGATTCCGAAAATAGAAAGATTCCTGCCACGGCAAAGTCTTACGCATGCCCCCTTCACGAGTACGATATAATTGAAGTGGAGAATTCCCCACAATGTCCAACAATTTTTTTAAAGATTGAGTTTTTTTTCTTTTACCTATAGTCATATATCCTCTTTCATATAAAAAGGGGCTTTTGATACTCAGCCCCCTTTGTTTATTTTATCCAGGCAGGCCTTTTATTTTTTATCTGGGTCAAAAGCATACAAATCAGCCACAGAAATTTGTTTTTCTTTTGTTTGAACTTTACCCAAAACAAAATCCACAACTTTTTCTTCAAAAATCGGCGCACGAATTGCTTCAATTGCCTGAGGATTTTTGGTGTAGTATTCAAACACCTGTTTCTCCTGACCGGGATAACGACGAGCCTCAGCCATAACAGCATTTGTCAAATCTTCACGTTCCACTTTAACTTGGTTTTCATCGGCAATCTTAGCCAACAACAAACCTAAACGCACACGACGATTGGCAATTTTTTGATAGTCTTTTTTCAAATCAGCTTCGGATTTTTTCTTTTCTTCTTCATCTAACTGACCTGTTTTCTTGGCCTGTTCATATTGAGCCCAAATACCGTTGAATTCAGCTTCGGCCATAGATTCTGGAATTTCAAAGTCGTATTCTTTATCCAAAGCGTCAAACAAAGCACGTTTGGCATGCATATGGGCCACACGGGCATATTCTTTGTCCAATTCGGCTTTAATCATTTCTTTTAATTTATCCATTGTATCTGAACCAAATTGTTTGGCAAATTCATCATTGAATTCAGGCTTTTTCCAAGCACGCAATTCTTTGATTTCGGTTTTGAATAAAGCCTTTTTACCGGCCAAATCTTTGGCATGATAATTTTCGGGGAAAGTCACATTGACATCCACTTTATCACCCACTTTATGACCAACCAATTGATCTTCAAAACCGGGGATAAAAGTATTGGAACCCAATTCCAAATAAGCGCCCTTTCCTTTACCGCCTTTAAATTCTTCACCATCAATGGAACCGACATAGTCAATCACGACGACATCACCGGTTTTTGTGGCACGATCTTCTTTTAACAATTCAGATGTTTTTTTGGCGGTTGCCAATTTATCCAAAGTATCCTGAATTTCCTTATCACCGGCCGTTGCCACCATTTTTTCAACAGTGAGTTTATCAAAGGGCTTGACTTTGATTTCGGGCAAAGATTCAAAATCAACCGTCAAAACAATATCTTTACCGTCTTCATATTTGTCCATTTTAATGGCAGGACGCATTGCCGGACGCAATTGTTTTTCCTTTAAGGTTGAGGCAACCTGTTCATTGATTAAATCATCCAAAACTTCGCCTTTGACAGAGTTTTCATATTTTTGACGAATCATTGACAAAGGCGCCTGACCCGGACGGAACCCCGGCAATTTGGCGTTTTTACGCAAATCTTCCAAGCGTGCATTCATTTTGTCCGCAAAAGTTTCGGCTTTAATTGTAATTTTCAAGGATTGTTTCAGTTTTGACATTTTTTACCTTTCGTTTTTAAAATTGATAAGGTGCCTTATAGCACATTTTTACAAAAAAAGCAAACAGATTTTCACTTTTTACCATTGAAAAAAAACAAACAGCCGATTATATCCCTGATATGATTGTTTTTGATAAGATGCAACAGGGCTATCAATATGAATACAGCGAGAAGGAAGGGGAAAATTTTGCCCCTGATTTTTATCCTGCCCTCACACCCAAACAAATGTTGGAGCTGGGCGTGTTTGAGGGGCATTATATGAACGATTGCCAAAGGGAATTTCCGCATGATTGGTTTCAAAATGCCCGAATAAATGCCAAAAAACCTGAAATCGGCTTAAACTGTTTTGGTGTTAAATCACGCATGAGTTTGAGCCAGTGGCAACAAAAAGGTTGGATTTACGCCCCTGATCCAAGGGGGTGGTTTCAATGGTATTGCCGATATTATATGGGGCGCAGAATTCCCGAAATTGATGCCATTCAAATTAAACGATGGAAAAATTTCAAGCGCCACCTGATACAATTAAAAAAGCATTGTTCACCCAATGATTTGACCTGTCGGCCCAAACAACGCCAAGCCCTGCTCCAATGGGCCTATAATCCGTTTTTATATTAAAAATCCCCCGCGCATGGCGGGGGATAAAGAATATCCATTTTTTATGAACACGAAGAACTAATTTTAGTATAATCTGGTTCTTCATCACTCCAGGCTTTTCCATTATAACAACATGTTGAAGTATCTGTACTGATCGTTCCTTTATTTCCGGATATCGGACTTGTTGGACACCCTTGACAAGCAGCAACATTGACGGCGTAATACCCTCTCCAATCTGGATGCCACGCGCCACCATCACTACAACAAACATTTGGTTGCGTTTCGGACGGATCCCCCATCAAATACGGACAACCACATTCTTGTATATTAAGTACACCATTATCATATTCAAATCCACCAGAGGTAGAGCAACACACTCCTGTCGTTGCAAAATTGGCTCCTTCCATTGCATCTTCTGGACAGTTGGACTCATTACAAGCTGGATCCCATTTATTATAGCTATACACGTCATCATAACCTTCCACAGCACTCCAAGCATTTCCATCTTTACAACAAAGACCTGGTGTTTTTTCAGATTCAATACCATCTTCAGGACAACCACCACAAGCTTCAATATTCATCGCTGCATATTTCATACGAGTGTTATGCCATGCGCCACCATTTTTACAACAAACGCCTGAAACAGTTTCAGATTCACTACCACCATCTGGACAAGGACAGACAGACGGATCCGGATAACGGTAGCTACTACCATTCCATACCAATCCATCTAAGCAACAAATACCTGGTGTTTCTTCAGATTCAATACCATCTTCAGGACAACCACATTCTTTTATATTAGCTACACCATGACCTGAAAAAGCATATGCTAATCCGCTACTGGTGCAGCAAACTCCATTTTTTGTTGCTTTTGTATCTTCCGGACAACCACAAATTCTAGCATCTACGCCAGAATAATAATGATCTCCGCTATATTTTTGATATTCCAAACAACAAGTTGCTCCATCAAACCCAAGAATTCCCGTTCCGCTACTACCGGGAGCTACATTACCACCTGGACACGAACAAGTGCCCTCCCAACATTCTTGTTGTCCTGGGCAATCATCATCCCCATTACAAGTACATACCGGTTGTTCACATGTTTCAGTGTCTGGACAACAATCTGTTGTTGTTTTAGTTTCACAATTATAAACTTTTACAACAACAGACTTACAAGAACTGCCAGAACTTCCCCCTGTCGGACATTCTTCTGTAGCTGGAATACAGGTATCATTATCACAATATTTTCGACCACTGGCTTCACAACCGTCTGGATCGCCGTTATAATCGCTCGCCACAGGGGTTGAGGATAAATCTTTGTTAAATGCCAAAGTAGCGGTTACTTTGCCGTTGGCGTCGGGTGTACTACAACTGACAGAACGCACCGTTCCACCTTTCATCCCCTGCATTTGCTTACACACCGCTTCATCCATACCTGTGATTTGCATGGTAAACTTGTCATCGCCTTTTTGATAGGTTGTAGAACCATCAGGACCTTTAACTGACGAAAAAGAACCATTGGAAGAATTGCCAAAATTTTCTAAGGCTAAATCTGTTTTTCCTGATGCAATTTGGGCCGCAATGGAAGATGCTTGCATTGAGGCTTGGTGTAATAACTCATTGGCTTTGTGTTTTTTCATGGCGACACCATAACCGTATAAACCACCCACGGACAAAACGCCCACGATGGCCAGTACGCCCAGCATTTCAACCATACTGCGCCCCTTTTGGCTTCTTTTATAATTTTTGTTTGTTT
>SUVA01000020.1 GCA_015062245.1 Alphaproteobacteria bacterium | reverse complement strand
CAGGTAATAATATTACTTTGGATACAAACAGTATAGCTGGTAATACGACCTTTAAATTAAAAATGGCAGGTATCGGCAAAGATGTTTGCGAACAAATGAAAAATTCCAAAGGCGGAATGGTGCGTGAAGTCGTTTGTGATGAAGCGACAGGCAATGCCACCATCACCTATTACAAAAACCTGGCGACCAATGAAGCCGAGGGCGAAAAAAGCCCAACAGATGGAAGTGGCGCAGAAGTTTCTTGTAACGAAACGTGCGATAAAAATGCAACTTGTCTTCCCGCCGGTTATTGTCAGTGTAATCTAGGTTATTATGGTGATGGTACAACTTGTATATCTGATAACGGTGCTGATAGTTTAGAGGATTGTCAAGCTCTAAGTGAAAGTTATGGATGGAATGGTGAGCAATGTGTGAATTGTAGTAATTCTGGTGGAACTGCTATAGGTTCTGGCGGTTCTGTTGAAACGGCTTGCGACTGTGATAATATTTATGCTGCCACCAAAACAGACGGGTCATGTTGTGATATGGAGGCAGGATGGAATGGTACGAAATGTGTATATTGCCTGCCGGGTTATTATAGTTCTGGAGGGTCTGTTGAAACGGCATGTAACTGTATGTCTTCTGGTAAAAATAAATCAGATGGTTCATGTTGCGGATCAGGCTATGGATGGGATGGTGCAAAATGTATGTATTGTGGTGATGATGGCCAAGGTTTAACAGGGGATTCTCCTGAAACTGCTTGTCAATGTAATATGAGTGGGAAGAAGTCTGATGGTACTTGTTGTGAATCAGAGTATGGATGGAATGGTACGAAATGTGTACATTGTCAGGGTGGTCTTCCTGGTTCTGGAGGGTCTGTTGAAACGGCATGTAACTGTATGTCTTCTGGTACCAATAAATCAGATGGTTCATGTTGCGAAGTAGGCTATGGATGGAATGGAACGCAGTGTGTTCCTTGTAATGCGAACCCTATTGGACAGGGTGGTTCCGTTGAAACGGCATGTCAGTGTGAAAATAAAAATAGTGATGGCAGTTGTGTTTCCTAATCATCAAAACCTAGCCCCTCGTCCGAGGGGCTTTTTTTGTGGATATTGACAAATTCGGGATATCGTGGTATCCTATTACAGACCCTTTAAAAGGAGGTTTTTATGCGTTATTTAGTGATTCAAAAAGAAAACTCTGCCCCCGAAGTTGTTATTTGGACGAAAAGCCAATATCGTGATTCAAAAAATCGGGAATGTTCCCATCGGGATTATTTAAGAAATAATAACATCGCCTTTGAAGATGCTGTTTCAATCGGCTCGGTTTATTACAACCCGTCTTCGGGACAGTCAAAAGTTCAATTTTTGCCTTGGGATGGCCCCAAACATCATGATGATGCCGGGATTGTATCTCAGGCTGTTCGCAGTTTTGCCAAAGCCAATCCTGAATTGCGTGATGAAATTCAATCCGATTGGAATGAATATCAGGCTTGGGAAAAGCGTCGTCAGGAATTATTAGGACGCTAGGGCTATGACAGAGCTTGATGAAGATGACATCAGTCGTGCATTGATGCAGGTTTATCGTCAGAATCAGCAAAATCAAAAAAAAGCCGATACAAATTCGCACCAAAAACAAAGTGATGATGAACGGCGCAAGAAAGCCTATCAAAATGCCGAGACAAAATTTTTATCCCGAAAAGTGGCCGAACCTTGTGCCATTAAAGAAATTCGCCCCTTTGTCTTGACAAAAGAACAGGAAGATTTAATTATTCCTGAATTTATCGGCTCGACATATGCCGGTTTGCCGACCGATCACACAATGGCCATGGAAGGAAAACCTTATTCTGTTTTGATACAAATGGAAAACGGATTGGTTTATATGGGTGTTATGTCTCAGGTAATGCATATTCATTGGCCCGGTGGTGTTCAAGGTGAAATTTACCGTAAAATGGAAAGGCTTTCCGATGGATTGGTTCATTTTAAAGGCAATACCAAATCCGATCGCCCGATAGTTTTGGCCGATACACGTGATTATTGCGCCAAACTTTACCCCATGCATTTGGACAAAGATATTTGTCAGCACGATTTTTTGGGTGTTTATTGGGACCCCAAAGACGATATTGCAAACCCCAAGACAAAAACAACAGGGCTATACTATCCCGCCGGTGGAGGATCTTTTCAATATCTGACAGATAATATTGACGGGCTCTTTATTGATAAAATACCACCCCATATTTTGCACATTTTAGGCCAACTTCAAAAGGTTTATGATAAAGCCAAAAGCGAAAATAAAATCGGCAAACCGATTTATGCCCGCCTTGATCCCGATAAACCCGTTGCGGGGCGTGGTTGGACAATTCCGATTGATTTGTTTGCAAAGCGGGAATATTTTGACATACCGGCCAGAAAATATATCAATCCCAATCGCAAAAGCTCATTACAATTGATTACCAAAAGAGAGCCGCTCAAAATTTTAAAATCCGATAAAACAAATTCCCAAAAATAAAAACACTTGACAAAAATCAAAAACGGTGTTATAATCGCTCTCGGACGGCAAAAAGGCTTGTTAAACGTAATACTCCTCAACATGTCGGACAAGTCGTGGATTTCTCCCCCTCTTTTTTGTCGTCCTCTTTTGTTTGTGCAATGACTGATGGGAGGGACATCATGACACTGACAGCGAATTTTTACGAACAACCGACATTAAACGATTGGCTTGCCCGTCGGCGTGAAATTCGAAAAATGTACCCTGATGATTTGTTGGAAGATTTGCAAGAATCAGAACCCGCCCTTTACTATGAAGCTTTATTGTGTGATGAAAATATCGCCCGATTAAAAAGACAACAATTGGAATCATCTGTATCACAAATTGCCTTACAGCCTTCATTATTGACAAAAGGATGGGATAATCCCCTTCATCAACATAAAACTTCCAAAAATTGGCCGGATATGGAAAATTTGTTAAAACTTTATGCAATCGGTTTGTATTTCAGACAAAGAATTTTAACGCCTCAGGCCGAACACGATACAAAAGAATTGACCAAAGCCGTGGAACAAATCGGCCAAAGAAAAAGCAAAAATATGACCGCCGAAAAAAGATTACAACAGGCTAGAACCTATTTGCGTTTTGGTTTGCGTACATTGGATGCTTTTTTTGTTCGGGATTTGCAACAACGCGAATACGCCTTGCATGATTTGGATAATGAAATAAATTATGCTTTATCGGGCAATTATTATAACGGTTCAAAATTGGAAAAAAGCAAAGCCCTTGCCATGCGTATCGGGCGTGAAATCTGTGAACGTTATAAATAAGCCGAAATTCCCAATAAGCCCAAGTTAAAATAAGTCTTTTGGGATTTTATTTGACTTTTTTATCATTATCTGATATAATAATGCCGTTTTGCCGAAAGGGCCGGAAAGTTTGGCTGCCCCCAGGCGTTGTTTAAACAATCAAAAAAAGGATAAAAAAATGCCAAAATTAAAGTCCAAAAGCTGCGTCAAAAAGCGTTGCAAATTGACCGCCAGCGGAAAAGTCAAAGTGGGTCACGTGAATAAACGTCACTTGTTGATGAACCACCCGCACAAACGGGATCGTCAAGCTCGTCGTATGCATACAGCCAGCACAACCGTTGGTCGTATCTTGAAATTCTTTATTCACGGGAAAGGAGTGTAAGCCATGGCAAGAGTCAAACGCGGCACAACTGCCCATGCAAAGCATAAAAAGATTTTGAAATTGGCCAAAGGTTATCGTGGTCGTAATTCCAAAGTTTTCAGAATTGCTAAAGAAAAGGTGGAAAAAGGTCTGCAATACGCCTATCGTGATCGCAGAAAGAAAAAGACCGAAATGCGCCAATTGTGGATTGCCCGTATCAATGCGGCCGTCCGTGCAAATGGTATGGTCTATTCAACCTTTATGAACGGTTTGAAAAGAGCCGGCATTATGATGGACCGTAAAATGTTGGCCAAAGTGGCTGTGGATGATGCCAAATCATTCGCCACGTTGGTTGAAGCGGCCAAAAAAGCCCTCGTCAAATAAATCGTGCGAAAAAACAAAACAGCCCCTGATTTGGGGCTGTTTTATTTGTGTTGATTTTTCAAAAAAGATAAGTTATAATTTCAACCATCGGAATGCCCATTCCGATAGTGGAGATACAAACTCTGGAACGATATGGGCAAGGGCCACTTTTAATTGTGGCAATTTGTGAAAGGGCGTTCACCCGTTTGGGGTGGATGCCAGTAAATAAGGCTTCTGCTCAATAGCTGGGCTACTTTCATATCGTTCGTAGTTTTGTACATCCACCCACTTTTCAAAAGTGGGCTTTTTTATAAAAGGAGTTAAAATGCGATATATAATTTTTGTTGTTATTTTGTCTTTTGTTTTAACGGCTTGCACTTATGCCGGTCCTTTTATCACCAACCTTTCGCAAAATAAAGACGGCACTTTAACCATTGAAAAATGCATGGTGGAACATAACGCTTTTGGAATTGCCACCACAAATTGCACCATTGGAAAAATATAATCATTAGTAAAATCTTGGCTTGCATTTTAAAAAAAGATACGTTATAATTTCATTGTTCGGATGGTCCATCCGAACTGTGGTTTTAGCAAACCGAGAACAGCAGGACAAAAAATACTTTTTGTTGGACATTCACCCGAATGGGTGGATGCCTGCCGAATAAAAGGCGTTTGCCCGAATAGGTAGGGCTATTGACTTGCTGTTATAGTTGCTAACTCCACCCACTTTTATAAGTGGGCTTTTTTATAAAAGGAGTTAAAATGCGATATATAATTTTTGTTGTTATTTTGTCTTTTGTTTTAACGGCTTGCACTTATGCCGGTCCTTTTATCACCAACCTTTCGCAAAATAAAGACGGCACTTTAACCATTGAAAAATGCATGGTGGAACATAACGCTTTTGGAATTGCCACCACAAATTGCACCATTGGAAAAATATAATCATTAGTAAAATCTTGGCTTGCATTTTAAAAAAAGATACGTTATAATTTCATTGTTCGGATGGTCCATCCGAACTGTGGTTTTAGCAAACCGAATCAATACGGACCTAAGGGAAATTATACCCCAAAGTCGGACATTCACCCGAATGGGTGGATGCTTGCCGAATAAGGCATTTGCCCAATAGGTAAGGCTATTTTCGTATTGATTTAGTTGCTAACTCCACCCACTTTTCAAAAGTGGGCTTTTTTATAAAAGGAGCTAAAATGCGACAGATTATTTTTATTTTTGCTTTTGGGTTGTTTTTAACGGGTTGCACCTATGCGGGGCCTTTTATCACAAATGTTTCGCAAAATAAAGACGGCACTTTAACCATTGAAAAATGCATGGTGGAACATAACGCTTTTGGAATTGCCACAACAAATTGTACCATCGGAAAAATATAAGCGCTGAACAAATTCTTGGCTTGCATTTTGTTGAAAATCGTTTTATATTCTAGTTTATGTTGACGTTTTTATGGCCATGGTTTGCACTTGTTTTACCATTGGCGTGGGGGGTAAGGCGTTTGTTAAAGCCGGCACCTCACGCACAGCAGGCTATGGGTGCTATTCGTGTGCCTTTTTGGGACAGATTAAATCAATCGGGTTTTCAAAAACAGGTTTTCAAAAAAGATACTTTTTCAAAGTTTTTAACCATTATGGCTTGGGTTTGCTTGGTATTGGCCTCAATGCGCCCGATATGGTGGGGTGAGCCGGTTGCCAATCAACAATCATCACATAACATTATGCTGGCTTTGGATGTGTCCGGTTCTATGCAGGAACAGGATTTTGATTTAAACAATCGCCCTGTGACACGCTTGCAAATGTTAAAGGCAATTTCGGATCAATTTATCAAATCACGCCAAGGTGATCATTTGGGGTTGGTGATTTTTGGGTCCGAGGCCTATACTTATGCCCCTTTGTCGCCCGATATAGCCACTTTGCGTGAGTTATTGGGTGAAGTCGGTATCGGTATTGCCGGCACTCAAACAGCCATCGGTGAGGCTTTGGCTTTGGCGGTGCAGGGTGTGGCCAGTGTGCCGACCGACAGCCAAATTGTGATTTTAATGTCCGATGGGGCATCCAATGCGGGGCGTGTTTCGGTGGATGAAGCCGTCAAGTTGGCTGTGGGGCAGGGGATTAAAGTTTACACCATCGGTATCGGTTCGGATGCCCAAATGATTCAGGACTTTTTTGGTTTGATTCAAATCAATCCGTCTCAAAATTTGGATGAAGAAACCTTAAAAGGAATTGCCCAAAAAACAGGCGGACGCTATTTTCGGGCGAAATCCACGCAAGAGTTGGCCGATATTTATAATATGATTAATCAATTGGAACCGGTGGAACGGGAAAGCGAATGGATTCGCCCACGCAAAGAATTGTTTTATATCCCGTTGATGGTGGCAATGCTTTTATTGATGTTGGCCCAAAGGAGGATGAAATGATTTTTTTAAGACCTTGGGCATTTTTGGCTTTGTTGTTGCCGATTTTTTGGTGGTGGCACCATCGTCATTCAAAAGGCATTAGTCCTTGGAAAAAATTTATGGATAAAGATTTATGGCAGGCTTTACATGTCAATCAACATTCAAATAAAGGAGTTGTTAAAAAAAGCCGATTATTGTTGCTGTTGTGGTTTTTGTGGACTTTGGCTTTATCGGGACCGGCTTGGTATAAATTACCCACACCCGCCCGTATCAGTCAGCCCAACACCGTTATCGTGATGGATTTAAATCCCGAAATATCCCCTGATACTTTGAAAAAAATGCAAATGCGTTTGTATGATTTATTGGATACGCTGAAAGGTCATCGTGTGGGTTTGGTTTTGTATGGCACGGATGAAGGTTATACGGCAATGCCCTTGACACCCGACAGGACTTTGATAAAACAATTGATTCCCGATTTAAGGCCAAATGTATTGCCACAAGTATCTTTGAATCCAAAAGCCGGTATTTATCAGGCAGAACAGTTGTTAAAACGCACAGGCCAAAGCGGGCAAATTTTATTTTTAACGCCTGATGATAAAAATCTTTCGGCCGATTATCCTTTAACGGTTGTGCATTTAAAAACAAACCTGAATGAATTGATACAAAATTTAAAAACACAGCAGGCGCTGGGTGAAAATCAAGATTATAATGCCGATACATGGGCGGATATGGGGATATGGTTGGTGTTGGCGTCTTTACCGATTATGTTGCTTTGTTTCAGACGCAATGTATTGTTTTTATTTTTGGGATTGGCCTTTATTCCGTCCGCCCATGCCGGATGGTTTTTGCGTCCCGATCAACAGGCCTATCGTTTGAATCAACAAGGTGTTCAGGCCTATCGTCAAGGACAATATCAACAGGCCTATGATTTGTTTCAGGATTCTTATAATCAAGGTAATGCTTTGGCCTTTCAGGGAAAAATAAAAGAGGCAATTGATTCTTATGATTTGGCTTTGCGTGAAAATCCCGATGATATGGATGCGAAATTTAACAAAGAATATCTGGAAAAACAATTGCAAAAGCAGGATAAAAATCAATCAAAGGAAAATCAAGATTCATCAGATAATCAACAACAAAATCAATCCGACAGTGATAACCAAACAGAAAATCAAAATGATTCGGATAAAGAAAAGGAACAAAATGAAAATCAATCATCCGAATCCGAAACAGAACAATCAGAACAAAAAAATACCGAACAAGAATCCAAACCCCAAAATGCCCAACCCACCCAAGATGAAACGGTATCGCAATTGGAACAGGCTTTATCCGAACAACCCACCGAAGAACCCTTTAATCAAAAAGAACAGCAAATCCTGAATCGGTTAAATTTGGATCCGTCCCGTGTTTTGCGTTATCGTTTAAACTTACAACACCAAAGGAATCAAAGATGAAAAAAATAATTGCCTTTTCCTGTGCTTTGCTTTATTCTTGTTTTGCCCAAGCTGTTGAAGTGACCATTTCGGCACAGCAGGTCAATCAAGGAGACAGCCTGTCTTTAAAAATATCCGATTCAAAACCTTTGCAAAAGGTGGATTTGGCCCCATTGACCAAAGATTTTATGTTGGGCGGTCAAAGTCAAAGCCAATCTTCCCGCTTTATCAACGGGGTTGGTTTAACAACTTATGAATTGGGTGTTGTTTTGTTTCCGATAAAATCGGGAAAGTTGGAAATTCCCGCCTTGAAGGTTGGTAATGAAACAACCAAACCTTTAACTTTAACCGTTCATCCGGCGGGGACAAAATCGGCCACAAATACAACATCGGACAATATCCAATTAAAGGCTGAGGTTTCGGATGCGAAACCTTATGTCGGGCAAAGTTTATTCTATACGCTTCAATTGACGGACGGTGTGGGCATTTTGGATGGCGAAGTGGTTCCTTCTCAAACGGATAAAATCAACATTATGCCTGTGGGATCGGATACGCAAAAAAAAGATATTCAAAATGGTCAAGTGATTCGTACCATAGAACGCACCTATCGTATCGTACCTGAATCGGCTGGTAAAATAACAATTCCGCCGGCTGTCTTTAACGGTCAGGTTGAATATACCCAAGAAATTGGCAAAAACAAACGTTCTTTATTTGGTATGTTTGATACCTCGGATGTGTTTGGTAATTTTATGGTATCCGCCCGTCCTGTTCAAATAATCAGCAATCCCATTGAATTGGATGTTCAACCGCAACCAGCCGATTGGTCAGGTTGGTGGTTGCCCAGCACGGATGTGCAATTAAATGTGTCTTATCAGGTGCCACCGGATATTCAAGTTGGTGATGCTATCACGGGCGAATTGACTTTATCGGCTTTGGATGTGGATGCCAATGATATGCCGGTACCCAAAATACCCGCCCAAAGCCAATTTAGACTTTATCCCGAACCCGAAGAAAGAACCACACAGCTAACATCAGATGGTCATGTTAAAGGAACGGTAAAGGCTAAATTTTCTTTGGTGCCGTTGCAATCGGGTGCTTGGGAAATACCGGCGGTATCTGTGCCGTGGTTTAATACGAAAAACAAACAAAAGGAAGTTGCCCGAATTGAAGCCTATCCTTTAAATGTGCGTGTGGGTGAAAATCCGTTGCCTGTTTTGGCGCCGCCTCAACCCACAACGCCAGTTCAAACAAAGGATATAACGACTTCTGCGACTAAAAAAAGTGGTTTTGTGGCGGGCCTTTTATGGGGCGTTGGCGGTGTGTTGGGTGTTATGGCATTGGTCGGTGGTATTATTTGGCTGATTTATCGGCGCAAAAAAGTAAAAAAACAACCCAAAAAGAAGCCAATTCCTGATTTTTATGCTTTCAAATGAAAAAAGACTTGACTTTTTCTTAAAAATAGTGTAAAAATAACGCCAATATTTAACAAGAAAGGATTTTGGCTATGACAAAAAAATGTATGATTACGGAAAAAGGTGTTCTCTCCGGTAATAATAACAGCTATTCAAAACGTAAAACACGCCGTCGTTTTATGCCCAATTTGCAAACAGTTGCTATTTACAGCGAAATTTTGGGCTGTGCGGTTGATATTCGTATTACATCAAATGGTTTGCGTACCATTGAAAAAAATGGCGGTTTGGATTTGTATTTGTTGAATACACCGGTTTCAAAATTGTCGGCTGAATCCAAAAAATTGCGCGAACGTATTGCTTCGGCCAAAGCTGCCAAAGCCCAATAGTTCTTTTCAAACTATTAAAATCCCCCTTTTGCAAGGGGGATTTTGTTTTGCCGTTTATCTTATCGGCCCGATCTGGCTCGGCTCATCGCCAAAGCGTGGGCGGGTCCTGCCGGTTTTTGGCTTTCCTTTTTGGGCTGATGTTCGCTTGATTTCGGACTGCTTTGTTTTTGTGTTTCGGCTTGTTTGGATTGCATATATTCTTTTGGTACAAACTGAGTCAATTTGTTCCACGTTTGGATATTGCTTCCTTTTTTGGCCAAGTATTCATTTTTAAGATTATTCCAAAATTCGGGTGATTTTGGTAAATCGCCCATAACAGCCACACCTTCATTGATGAAGTTTCGGGCAAAAGATTCCATAATCTCTTCTTTATTTTTGACGTTTTTACCAACTCTGAGATTTGCCAAAGGCTTTTTACCCTTTTTCAAGGCGTGCACCTTCATATATTTGGCTATCTTTCTGTGGAAATCATCTATGTTTTTACTTTTGATGACAACGCCATTGGAACCAACGGCCGTATATTCGCCATTTTTATATCCCGCCTCAAAGCTCAAGCCGGAGTTGCTCTTCATACCTGTTTTATCGGGATTTGGTTTGTCTTTGTCTTCTAATTCAGGTAATTTAATTTCTTTTTCTTCAAGTTTGTATTTATCCAAATCGTCCAATGTAACGGCTTTTCCGGCCTTTATATCTTCGTCAAATTTCTTTTCATTAAATTTGTCTTTTAATTCGGATTTGAATTGTTCTTTGATTGAGTTTGTTTGTGGTTTCATGTGCACTCCTTTGTCTGCACTTATATTATACCATAGATCTGAAATGTGTCAATAAAATGCCGAAAAGTGCTTTTATATCAATGGGATATATAAAATCACATAATCCGCTTGACAAGGGTAATAATTTATGCTGGTGTGGGGATATGTGGATGAAACAAGCGATTCTGAAAAATGAATTAAAATCCCATATTTATCTTTTAAGTTTTTTTAATTTTTGTGAACAAATTTATGTTGTTGAAAATAGATAATACTTGACAAGTTGGTTTTAAATAGTAAACTAAAACTGTTTCATTTTAACAAAAGGAGAAAGAATGGAAATATTTTTAATTGCTTTAGTTGCTGTTATTTTCTTGTGTATCGTATCTTGCTTAAAGATCGTTCCGCAAGGATATGAATATACAGTGGAAACTTTCGGTAAATTTTCAAAAATCTTACGCCCTGGCATTCATGGACTAATCCCCATTGCCGAACGCATTGGAGAACGCGTCAATATGATGGAACAGGTGTTGGATATTCCTTCACAAGACGTGATTACAAAAGATAATGCCATGGTGCGTGTGGATGGTGTCGTCTTTTTTGAAATCCAAGATGCCTATGCTGCTTCGTATCAAATTCATGATTTGTATTCCGGTTTGTTAAACTTGGTTATGACAAACGTCAGAACAGTAATCGGTTCTATGGAAATTGACGAATTGTTAAGTCAGCGAGATATTATCAATCAGCGTTTATTGGCAGTGGTTGATGAAGCCACAGTACCCTGGGGAACAAAAATCACACGTGTGGAAATCAAAGATATCTCACCACCCCGTGATTTGATTGATGCTATGGCACGCCAAATGAAAGCCGAACGTGAAAAACGCGCAAACGTATTGGATGCCGAAGGTTTAAAACAAGCCGCTATTTTAAAGGCTGAAGGTGAAAAACAAGCCGCTGTGTTGGCAGCCGAAGGCGAAAAGGAAGTTGCTTTTCGTCAAGCTGAAGCTCGGGAACGTGCAGCTGAAGCCGAAGCAAAAGCCACAAAATTGGTGTCTGAAGCCATTGCCAAAGGTAATGAAAAATCTTTGAATTACTTCTTAGGTCAAGCCTATGTGGAAGCACTGAAAGATATTGTAAAAGCACCAAACCAAAAATTGTTGATGTTGCCTTTTGAAACATCTCAATTGGCCAGTTCTTTGGCCGGCATTGCCGAAGTAACAAAAACTTTGATTAGCGATAAAAACAGCGAAACAAAACCAAGCAAAAAAGGATAAAAAAATGATGAGTTTATTTTCTTTTCTTCAAAACTGGGGCTGTTGGGAATGGCTGACCTTTGGTTTAGTTTTGATGATTTTGGAATTGGCTATTCCTGGTACGTTTATTATGTGGTTCGGCTTTGGTGGCGTTTTAACTGGCCTCATTATGGCATTTATTCCACTAACCATTAATGGTCAATTAGCTGTTTTTGCCTTTTGTTCTGCCATCAGCGTTTTTTTTGGATTCTTTGTTTATAAAAGAATTTTTGGCGCAAACAAAGAAGTCAGTCAGCAAAATCAAGTGGGGGCCCAAAAATATATCGGCCAATCCTTTAAGGTTATAGAAGCCATTGATGACGGCAACGGAAAGATTGCCGTAGGTGATACAGTTTGGTTGGCAAAATCCAAACATCCTATTGCAAAAGGAAAACGAGCCAAGGTTGTCGGCGTAAAAGGCACGATATTGATTGTTGAATAACAAATTGGATTAGTATCCTAGAGCCCCGATTATCGGGGCTGAGATTTTAAAAGTATAAAAATTTATTTTTCTTATAGAACAAAACGCCGGTAAAAAACCGGCGTTGTTATCATTTTTAATAATCCTTTTTTGTTATTTATTTTGACTATATTTAAAGTTTTTGGCTTTGTTATTCAATTCATCAATCAAAGATTTTAAATCGCCCTGATGTTGTTGCAAAAAGGCGGTGTATTCACTGCGATAGCTGGAAGCCATAGATACATTTTCAATGACGATATCTATGATGACATAGCCATCATTTTTTGGGCGGATACGCCATATGATTTCAATGGGGGGATTTCCGGGGATAGAGCTGTCCACATATAATTGATTTTTACCGGGGGCGTTGCGTGTACCGGAAAAAACGACTTCTTGCCCCGAATACATACCAAAGCGATCAGACCATGTTTTGGTTTGTAATTCGGTAAAAGCATCCAAAAATGCTTGTTTTTGTTCGGGATTGGCTTTTTTCCAATAGCTTCCCAAAACAAATTGCCCGATAGATTTTAAATCCAAAACCGTTGTAAATTTTTCACGGATGAAATTTTCACGTTCTTCGTTTGTTTTGGCGCCTTGGATTCCGTCTTCTATGACTTCTTGGGCCAAATTGTTCATAAAATCAATGGCGGGATTGGCGGCCATTACGGGTAATCCCCACATCAACATTAAAAAAAGATATAATTTACGCATTTTTATCCTTTCAGTTTTAATTATTCTTCTTCTATTTCAAAATCAAAATCATAAGCCTGTTCTGTTTCTTGTGATTTTGGTAAAACCTGATTGATTTTCTTTTGTCTGTTTTGCTGATACATGGTGCGCATAGCGGCATAATAGTCTGTTGACGAGCTTTTCATATTGTCCATCAAGTCCAGCATTTGCTCACGACTTTGGATGCCGTTTAAGGCATATTCACCATAAATCAAAGGTTTTTCGTGTTTAAAGCGCCAATAATAGACATCAGCAACGGAATCAACACCCAAGCCAATCGTATCACGTACGTTGGAT
The DNA here is from genome assembly GCA_015062245.1 of Alphaproteobacteria bacterium. Lineage (GTDB taxonomy): Bacteria > Pseudomonadota > Alphaproteobacteria > CAAHEQ01 > UBA3637 > UBA3637. The sequence goes on along the minus strand of SUVA01000020.1, from coordinate 5,621 downwards.
GGCCCCAATAATGGCAACATTACAAAAGGACCACCGCTTTGCCACCCCCATTTGGCCAATGTTTGTCCGAAATCATTTTTGGGGTTAGGGATACCCATTTGGCTGGCCACGTCAAACATTCCCAAAAAACCGAAAGTTAAGTTCACGCCCGTGCGCCCCAAAACAGAGCCGGCATCTTTAAATTGTCCCTGTAATAAAGCATTGGCAAAATGTGCCGGTTGGGTCAGGGTGTCAAATATGTTGGCAATTGAATTGCGAATGAATTTTGGGACTAACCATCTGTATCCGTTGGCGATTGGGCGCATTAAATAAGTATCAGCCGTATCATTAAATGAAAAAACAGCACGATTTACGGGTTCCATGGGATCGTTTTCGTTTGTAAATGCGTTTTCATCCACATTTTTCAAACTGACACACCCCACCAACAACCACGATAAAAGGGTTATTTTTAAAACTTGTGCTATCTTTGACATTTTTTACTTGATTTTCCTTTTATTTTAAGACACACTATAACCAAATGCTATCAAAAATGGGGGTAAAGGTCAAGAAAAAAATGACATACATTTTTCAAAAATATGTTTGTTTGTTGATTGTCTTATTTGGTGTGAGTACCGCTTATGCTCAGGCGGTGGATGATATTCCTTTGTTTTTTGACGAGGAAGGAGAAAAGCCCGTTGTAATCCCCAAAAAAACAACGCCTAAACCCGTTGTGGCGCAAACAGAACCAGTGGTTCCTAAAACTCAACCGGCACCAACGGTAAAGCCGATTTCTTTTTCAAAGAATCCCACCACGCCAAATATCGGGCGAAATGCCGAACCTTTAAAACAAGTGGGACTTTTGCCACCACCGGCACCTGAATTGGTTTTTGGTATCAGCCAATCGGCACCGGTTTTGTCCCAAAATCTGCCCCCAAAAGTTGTGAATAATCGCACAGAATCCATCAATTTGCAATTATCCCCCCAAATATCCAACAATGTTCCTTATTCGTCATCTCACGGATTAAATTCTGTGGCTGATGTGCGTGGCTTTGAATTGGAAGGTTTTTATTTGGGAATGACGCCCGATGAAGTTGTTCAATTGGCCCGTGAAAATGGATATAAAGTATTATCATCCAAAAAGGGTATTTCAAAATTCAGGGCCGGTTATTATGAAAGTATATGTAAAAGCAAAAAGATTTATTTGCCGGCCGATATTCGTGCGTGCATTGATAATTTAAGTCAACAAAATGATACAACCTATTTATCTGAATTAAAAATTTCACGGCCGAAAACACGTGATTATATGGAATTTTATTTTACTTCACCGTCAACCGATAATCGTTTGTGGAAAATCTTTTATCAAAACAAAGGTGATAACTCGTTGAATTTTACACGCATCAATACGCAAAAGAAGTTGGACAGAAAAGAGGCCTTTTTAAATGCGGTTTATAATAAATTCGGCCATCCGGATAATGGTGAAAAGTTGATATGGGGATCTGAAAATGATGCCTATATGCAAATCGGCATTTATGGTTCCAACTATGATGCACATATAACCTTAGCGGACGTAGTATTATCAGATGATGATTATTTTGAAGCCGAAGACTGGTTACAGGAAAATAAACCTTTTGAACGTTTTGGATTTGAGGATTAGCCATGGAACAACAAGATTATACACAATACATGATCAATTACAGCCAACAGGCCAAAGACGGCAAATTTCCCGAATTGGTGGGTCGTGATAAAGAATTGGAACGTTTGATTCACGTTTTGCTCAGAAACACCAAAAACAACCCAGTCGTTGTCGGCCCCAGTGGTATTGGGAAATCGGCACTGTTGCAGGGGTTGATATCTTTTATGGCCTCCGAAAATGCCCCAGAATACATGCAATCACGGGAAGTTGTCGGTATTGATGTGGCCAAAATAATGTTGGATGCCCCCAATGATGTTGAATATACACGGTTGGTGGAAAAAGTTTTGCAGATTATAATTGAAAGCAATGGTCAAAAATTATTGTATCTGCAAGATATCAGCTTTTTGATTCAAATGGATACGAATCCGGAAAACCATGAACCGGCAAAGTTTTTGAAACTCTGTCTGACATCGGATCAATTAAACTGTATTATTGAAACGGATACTTTAAGTTATGTGGGACATTTGGAAAAAGATACAGCCGTAATGGCGCATTTGCAACCGTTGTTATTGGAAGAACCCACCTTGGAAGAAAGTATTCAAATTTGTATGGCACGAAAGGGCGCTTTGGAAGATCATTATAATATCCAAATTCCTGATGAAACCGTCAAAACAGCCTGTCAATTGACGGGACGTTATGTCAAGCAACGTGCCTTTCCCGAAAAAGCATTGGATTTGTTGGATGATTCGGCCAGCTTGTTGATGATGGATATCGCCCGTGGTGAGGTGGATAGTGAGGCCAATACATTGACTCAGGATTTTTGTTTCCGAACAATAACCGATTGGACAGGTATTCCCGTTGAAAAAGTAGATGCCGATGACAAAGCCCGCTTGGCCCGTGCCGAAGATTTATTGCGTGAACGTGTGGTGGGTCAGGATAACGCTGTTGTGGTGGTGGCCAACGCCTTGCGTCGTGCCCGTTCAGGATTACAAGATCCCAATCGTCCCATCGGTTCATTCTTGTTTGTCGGAACGACCGGTGTGGGTAAAACTGAATTGGCGAAATCTTTGGCCGACTTTATGTTTAATGATGAAACGGCATTATTGCGTATTGATATGTCCGAATATATGGAACGTTCTTCGGTGACTCGTTTAATCGGACCGCCACCGGGATCGCCCGGTTTTGAACACGGCGGTTTGTTGACGGAATCTGTTCGTTTAAAACCTTTCCAAGTGGTTTTGTTTGACGAAATTGAAAAAGCGCATTTGGATATTTTAAATTTGATGTTGCAATTGTTGGATGAAGGCCGTTTAACCGACAGCAAAGGCGTCACCGTGGATTTCAGAAATACGATTATCATTTTAACATCTAACGTTGGGGCCAATTTGCCAAGTTATCAGCGTGTCGCAAAACTCAGTGAATATTTCAGACCTGAATTTTTAAACCGTTTGGATGATATTGTATCTTTCCACCAATTGAAGCCAGAACATTTGCGCAAGATTGTGGAAATTCATTTGGGTAAATTGTTAAAACGTGCCAAAGCCATCAATTATAACGTCACAGTTGATGAAAAAGCAAAGGATTGGTTTGTGGATGAAGTCTTTACATCAAAATTCGGTGTGCGTGCCTTGAAGCGTTTGATTCAGGAACAGGTTGAAACACCGCTTTCTTTGTTGATTATGCAAGAAAGAATTCATCCGGGGCAAGAGGTGTTTTTGGGTGTAGACCCTTCGGGGCGTAAATTGCGTGTTTTCGCCAAATCGGCCAACAAGATTATTGAAGCACCCGTTGCGCAAAAGCCCGAGCAATCGGATATTCAATCTGATGAACCTGAACAGGCCGAAGATCCCGTTTTGGATATTCAACCACCATCGGATGATGCCAATCGGGAAATTATTGCCGAAGAAGAGGAAATACAAAATCCGAATGCCGAATAATTTAACACAACAGTTATTGGATTGGTACGATAAAAACGGGCGTGATTTACCGTGGCGGGTAAAAGGTGGCGCGCATTTTGATGCTTATGCCGTTTGGATCAGCGAGATTATGCTGCAACAAACAACCGTTGCCACGGTTATGGATTACTTTACACGTTGGATGCAAAAATTTCCAACGATTAAATCTTTGGCTTCGGCTGATTTACAGGATGTCCTATTGGCGTGGCAGGGGATGGGGTATTATACACGGGCCCGAAAAATTCACGAATGCGCCAAAGTGTTGATGGAAAAGTATAACGGCCGACTCCCTGACACTCGGGATAATCTGTTAAAACTGCCCGGTATCGGCCCTTATTCGGCCAGCAGTATTTGCTGTTTTGCCTATAATATGCCCGAAACGGTGGTGGATGGTAATGTGATGCGGGTGATTGCCCGATTGTATGGTATTACAAAAGAAATTACAGCACCTGAAATTTATCCGATTGCACAAAAATTGACCAGTCCAACCCGTGGCGCCGATTATGCCAGTGCCATTATGGATTTGGGGGCCACTGTTTGTACGCCCACGAATCCCAAATGCGATTTGTGTCCTTGGGCAAAATCGTGTGTTGCCAAACAAAAGCAAATAGCCGAACAAATTCCTCTTATTAAAAAAACACCCAAAAAAGAAATGACAGGGCAACTTTATCTGATTCAAAACAAATGCGGTGAATTTTTAATTCGTAAAAGAAGTGAAAAAGGGCTGTTACATGGATTGTGGGAATTTCCGTGGCAACAGGGCGAAAAGTTAAAGGAAAAGTTACCTTCTGTCACGCATGTTTTTACACACATTAAATTGACGCTTCAAATCGTTCGTCAAGAAAAAGAAAAAAGTCCCTTTGATGATGCCATTTGGGTGCATCCGGATAACTTTAAGGACTATCCCTTTTCCACCTTAATGCAAAAGATTATCAAAAAAATGTAATCCCGTTTTGGACGAAGTTTCAGAAAAAGGTTGATTTTTAAACAAAAATATGCTTTAATAGTTGTTGATTGGGGTGTCGCCAAGTGGTAAGGCAGCGGATTCTGATTCCGCCATTCGTTGGTTCGAATCCAGCCACCCCAGCCAATAAAAAAAAGTCCCGTTTATCGGGGCTTTTTTTTATTGCTTGTGGGTGAGCGATGAGAACCAATGTTCGCTCGCGAATGGAATGAGCGGACGCCAAAGGCGGTCCGAACAACGTGAGGACGAGGGATTTATCCCGAGCAATCCAGCCACCCCAGCCAAGTCTTGAAGGGTGCCAAAAATTGGCACTTTTTCTTTTGTTTTCAATATTCCTCTATAAAAAACTAAATGCTATTGAAATTTTTGTTGTATAAATGTTAGGATATTTGAAAGTAGACATGCCTGAGCGTTGTCTATATCTTTTTCGCTTTCTCCACATTTTTGAAAATATTCAAAAAAAGTATCTTGCTGGAATAATTCTAAAAATTCAGCCATTGCTTCTTCTTTGGTTGTTGGAATACCTTCTTTTTCTTTGTATTGAAGCATTTGATTGGCATATCCCTCTATCATTCCGAAATACATGATTTCGGATATTTTACGGCATTCCGTATCAGAAGTATCAGAATTTGGTAGTTCCTCACAAAAAATATTACTTGCAGCAAAAGCATGCGAGGAAAACAAAAAGCAAAACAAAAGTATATAAAAAAATTTCTTCATAATTTCTCCTTTTTCTTTTAACCTACCAAATTTTTTTGTATAAAGCAACATATTTTTTGTCCGTGTATTGCAAGATGACCCCAGCCAGTGAAAAATCCGCCCTTTTGGGCGTTTTTTTATTGGCTGAAAGTGTGTTGGATTTTGCTGACGCTGATCTTGGAAAATTTTATTTCATAAAACCGGCGTTTTTCCATCCGCCTTTTTCCTGCGGTTGAACCCACTTCTTCGTGGCTTCAAACCATCACCCCATTTCAAGAGAAACAGGGCATTATTTTTTTGTAAAGAAAATTTGTTAACTATTCTCGACCACCATTAGCTAACATTTTCTGCATAGCTACAATTTTTTTTAACCCTTCATCTTTTGTTTGAA
>SUVA01000019.1:18780-19956 GCA_015062245.1 Alphaproteobacteria bacterium | reverse complement strand
TTTTAAAAGATGAAAATAAAAAAATAGTCTATAATAATCAATGTGTCCAATGTTTGACAGATACAAATTGTGAAGGTGAAACAGCTTGTAATATTTTGACCCAAACCTGTTGTCCAACTGATAAACCAATTTGGAATCAAAAAGCAAAAAAATGTGTTGAAAAATGTCCGACTATTCAATTGTATGATAAGAAGACGATTGCAAAAAGAGCTCACAGAACTACTGGTATTCATGATTCTGGAGTTGAGATAGGTCCTTATGAGTGTGATTATAAATTGGTTCTTCCTTGGTGGAAAGTGGATGATAATCTATGCATTGAAGGTGAAAAAATAGCCTGCAAAGAAACGGGTATTGATTTGGGTTATTCACATACTGTTTGCAATAAAACAGACCCAGGATGTACCTCTGTTCCTGATGGTTGGTCTAGACGCTATCAAATATCCAAGCCAGAAGTTGCGTATATTTTGCCAGCTGGAAAAAAGATCAAATTAAAGTTTGCAAATGTAAGAGATGCAGCTGGGAACAATTCCCACTTAATGATTAGCGCCAGATTGGAGCCCATCACAAATAGTAAGGTTAAAGAAAAATGTGGCGGTGGTTGGTTTAAATCCATTTCTTCAGGGCGTTGTGACGGTTCGTTATATTGAAACTAAAAACAACTTCATCCTTTTAGGGGGCTAAAAGTGGCTTAAAAGATGGGGATTGCTCACTTCGTTCGTCCTTTCAGGACCGCCTAACGGCGTCAACTTCGCTTACGCTTTGTGAACGAACCCCAGCATCTGGGTTTCTCATCCCCACAAAAATTGTGAAAAATTAAAAAAGTGGCGGAAAGATGGGGATTGCTCACTTCGTTCGTCCTTTCAGGACCGCCTTCGGCGTCCACTTTGTTTACGCTTTGTGAACGAACCCCAGCATCTGGGCTTCTCATCCCCACAAAAATTGTGAAAAATTAAAAAAGTGGCGGAAAGATGGGGATTCGAACCCCAGATAGAGACAAGCCCTATAACAGATTTCGAGTCTGCCGCATTCGACCACTCTGCCATCTTTCCGTATTCACTACTCTCAATCTGTTATGTGTCTTGCTGACGCAATCCAAACAGATTAGAACGCTTCGCGCTCTTTCACTTCGTTCAATGACAAGTCTGCCGCTTATCGACCACTGGCCATCTTTGAAGT
>SUVA01000019.1:0-18770 GCA_015062245.1 Alphaproteobacteria bacterium | reverse complement strand
GTATTCACTACTCTCAATCTGTTATGTGTCTTGCTGACGCAATCCAAACAGATTAGAACGCTTCGCGCTCTTTCACTTCGTTCAATGACAAGTCTGCCGCTTATCGACCACTGGCCATCTTTGAAGTATTCACTACTCTCAATCTGTTATGTGTCTTGCTGACGCAATCCAAACAGATTAGAACGCTTCGCGCTCTTTCACTTCGTTCAATGACAAGTCTGCCGCTTATCGACCACTGGCCATCTTTGAAGTATTCACTACTCTCAATCTGTTATATATCAGACAGACAGTTTTCGCATTATACAAAAAACCATATTAAATTGCAAGTCTTTTTAAAAATAACTTTTTTTGTAAAATCCCCCTTGCAATTTTGTAAAAAAAAAATTATAGTGATTTTGTCTTCGGATGCATCTGCTTATCAACAAAGACAACTTTGCTATTCAGAACTGCTTTCGAATTTTTGCTGATGACAAAGCGTTTTTTATTATAAAGGAGTTTTCGGATGTTATCTGGAAAAGTAAAATGGTTTAATTACAAAAAAGGTTATGGATTTATCACGCCCGAAGAAGGCGATAAGGATGTGTTTGTGCATATCACCGCTATGCGTGAAGCCCAATTGAAAAGATTGGATGAAGGTCAAGATATTGCCTATGAATTAAAAGAAGAAAACGGCAAAATCTGCGCCACAAACTTGACTTTAAAATAATTAAAGTTGATTAAATTGCCCGCCCAAATGGGCGGGTTTTTTTAAGGAAGAAAAATGAAATTATTGATTGCAACACATAATCAACATAAATTAAAAGAATTTCGTGAGATTTTGGCTCCGTTAGGTTATGAAATTTTGGGTGCGGATGATGTGGGCCTAAGCGATTGTGAAGAAACGGGTCAAACTTTTCACGAAAACAGCTTTCAAAAAGCAAAGTATGCTGTTTTACAAACAGGTTTGCCGACTTTGGCGGATGATTCGGGTTTGTGTATTCATGCGTTGAATAATGAACCTGGGATTTTTTCGGCCCGATTTGCCCAACAAAACGGTGGATATCCGGCGGTTTTCAATGTAATTTGGCAAAAGTTAGAACCTTTTTCGGATTGGTCGGCACATTTTAATTGCTGTTTGTGTTTATTAAATCCTGAAAATACAGAAAAACCTGTTTATTTTGAAGGTCAGGTATATGGTCATATAACCAAAGACAAGGATGATTCAATGGATAAATTCGGTTATGATCCGATTTTTGTTCCCGATGGTTACGATTGTCCCTTTGGCGGTTTATCAAATGATGTAAAAAATCAACTTTCTCATCGTGCCAGAGCCTTGGAAAAACTGGTTGCGTATTTGAAACTTGACAAACAATAAAATTTCGGCTATGCTTGTGATACATTTTTAACAAAGGAGAATAATATGTCAATAGAACGTACTTTTTCAATTATTAAGCCCGATGCAACAGCCCGCAATTTGGATGAAGAAATCAATGCCCGTATTCGTGCGGCCGGTTTGAAAATCGTGGCCACAAAACGTGTTGAAAAACCCACACGTGAACAAATTGGTAAATTTTATGAAGAACATCAGGGTAAGCCATTTTATGATGATTTGGTTGACTTTATGACATCCGGTCCAATTCGTGTTCAGGTTTTGGAAGGTAACAATGCCATTTCCCGCTATCGTGAATTGATGGGTAAAACAGATCCGAATGAAGCGGCCGAAGGTACATTACGCAAATTATATGCCGAAAGCAAAGGTCGCAATTCGGTGCATGGTTCCGATTCTTCGGCCAGTGCCAACCGTGAAATTTCTTTGTGGTTCACACGTGAAGAATTGATCTAATATCAATTTAATTTTAAAACAGGGACTCGGTTGAGCCCTTGTTTTTTTACATCTCTTTGCCGTTTCTTAAAATTTGTTCAGCCAATTCAGAACGGCTTCCATCCGTTTTATGCATAACCAAAGGCGGATATAATTTTAAAGGCGATTTTGCCCCTAAAACACCACGAAGAATAATTCGTGTGGCGGGTTGATTTTGTTTTGTTTGAATGGGAAAAATTTCAATTTTGCCCAATTTTTTTTCCAAAACATATAAAATTTCCCCCAACAATTCAGGGCGATGAATCATGGTAAAACTTCCTTTTGATTTTAAGTGTTTTAAACAATAATCCAACCATTTTTTTAAATCAAACTCGGCCTGAAAAGCCAGCTTTTGTTCATCATTTTTACGCCCTTTTCCTGTGTTGTCGTAAAAGGGCGGATTGGTTACAATATGATGAAACAAAATTCCTTTTAAGATATCCTTTTTGTCAAACAAGTTGTGTTCAAAAATATGAATGTCTGTTTTGTTTAATTCGGCATTTTCTTGAATTTGTTTAATTAAACTTGTTTGACATTCCAATGCATTTAGTTTGCATTTTTTTCGGGCATTGATGCATAATCCAACCACACCGTTTCCGGCACCGACATCCAATAATGTTTCGTTTTCTTTTATTTTGACAAAAGCGGACAATAAAACAGCATCAGATGTTGCCCGTAATCCGGATTTGGATTGTTTTAATAAAACTTTTCCGCCCAAAAATTTATCAATTGTCCACATAATCTCAGTATAAAATAATTTTTTTTAAATCTCAAGTTAAAAAAGTATTTACAAAATAAAAAAAAACGAATATACTCAACGAAACGGGAGAAAAAAATGAAAAAAATCATCTTTGGTGTTTTATTTTTGCTGTTGGTGATTGCTGGGGTTTTTGTTTTTTCAATAGTTCGTTCATTTGATGTTGATTCTTATAAAACAAAAGTTGTCAGTACATTGGAAACCTTGACTGGGCGCAAAGTTCAATTTCAAGATGCCACTCTTTCTTGGCGTCCGACACCGACTTTTGTGATGAATGATTTGCTTATTTCCAACCAAGATGGCGCCACAACGCCGAATATGATTTCCGTCAAACAAATTCAAGTGCAAATGGGTTGGGGGGCATTTTTTGGTAACGATTTGGAAATAAAAAAAATTTTGGTAAAAGAACCAAATGTTTTGGTGGAACGCCTTCATACCTATCAAACAAATTTTTCTTTTCCAATATTGTTTAATCCGGATTATTTTGTTGCTGAAACGGACATTATTACCACACCGGATGATATTCGTATAAAATCTTTTGAAATTGAAAACGGTTCAATTACTTATCACAATGCCTTGACCAATCAAACGGCTGTTTTAAAAGGAATTTATGGTGTAGGGAAAGTGGATTCTATGTATGGTCCTTTTTCTTTTAAAGGACGTGTTGCAATTAAAGAGAATAATTTAGACATAGAATTAGAAACTCAAAAAATTGAAATATCCAAACCCTTTGTTGGTAAAATTGATATATCGGATTCACTCAGTGAAACTCAGGCCGGTGTTTCGTATGTTTTACCAATGACAAGCGATGGCGATTGGTTGAAATTAGAGGGGCATTTTGATTCTTTAAAAGCACCCGAATTTTTTAATCGTTTTTCTGATTTAAAATGGCCTCAATTGGGTGAGTTAAAAGGAAGTTTTAAGGCAACAATTAACCCCCAAGAAGATGTTTTGGAAGAATTGGTTTTGGTTCAGGATAACGAACAAGAAAGCATTTCCTTTGTTTTGTCAATTACGCAGGATGAAAAAACAAAAAAAGACAAACTTTCTGTTTCATTAAATCAATTGGATTATGGATTATGGGGTGATATTTTAAAGGGGCTTGATTTTAAAAACCTGTTGAAAAGCAAAAGCAATATCGGTTTGGAAGTTTCTGTTTCTCAATTGATTTTTAATAACCAAACCATTGTTGATTTATTGTTGCAAGGAGATGTTACCGATGTCGGTTTGGAACTGACAATGGGGGTGAAATTGCCCTTTGATGGTGAAGCTAATTTTAAAGGAAAATATAATTTGGATGTTTTGAATGGAAATTTGATGTTTAAAACTTCAAATTTAAAATCTATGATTCAATGGTTGGATAAACAGGAAAAAATTAAATTACCGGATACTGAAATTTTAAATGCTCAATTGACGGGGGAAATATCTTATTCGGATAAAGAACAAAAGCTGGATATACAATCTGCCAACGTTGAAAATGTTCAAATTTTAGGTAAAGTTGAAAGAACATCGGATGCATTAAAAACAGATTTGAAAATTCAAGATTTAAATTTAGATTCCTATTATCCGAATATAGTTTCGGCCGAAGATGGGGTTGTTCGTTCTTGGATAAAAGACAATCTTTTGAAAATTTGGGATATTGATAAAAAAATCTATTTTGGGGCGGATTTTGTCAATTTGACGGTTTTGCAAAATAATTTTGAAAACGTTCTGTTGAATGCCAAAAAAACGGATAAAACATGGGATATAGCTCAGGTTTTAATCAAGAAAAAAGACGATTTGGATATTTCTTTTTCCGGAAAAATAACCAAACTTGAAGATGGGGATTTTGCTTTTGATAGTGCTAATTTGGACTTGAATATCAATGATTTGAATGCATACTTAAAATGGATGCCTTTTATAATCGGAACACCTTTGGAAAAAGCATCATCTGTTTCGGGAAATATCATCTATTCGGGCGATTTAAAATCAGGTCAAATTGACACCCAATTGACATTGGATTCAACTCAACTGTCCGCAAAAGGAAAAGTGGATATCCAAAAAGAAAATTTTGAAAATATACAATTAAAGATGGTTGATGACAGTTTGCAAAAATTGGTGCAACTTATGACGGATAAAAAAATATCCGAAAAGTGGGATATTCCTGTTGATTTAAACGGTAACTTATCGTGGAATAAAAATAAAAAAACGTGGTCAGATATGACGGTTTTATTAAATAAAGACACTTTTAAAACCTCAGGCGAATGGAATCAAAATCAAATTTCGGCAAACATTCATTCCAATCAAATGGATTTAAATTTATTTTTGCCGGATATTGATACGCTTTTAACCTCAAAGCAAAAGTTTAACATTCCTGAATCTTTGCCAAACATAAATTTGGATGTAACGGCTGAGAATTTTACTTATTCGGATGTAAAAGGCAAACAATTAAAATTAAAATCAATTCTTCAAAATCAAAAATTGACTCTTGTCTCTTTTGATTGTTTGTTGGGGGATGAAAAGCCCGGTCGCATTTCGGCAAACGGTACAGTTGAATTTGATAAAATGGTTAAACCTGATTTAAAAATTGAATTGGAAAAAATACCATTGAATCGTCAAGATTTAAAATTTGCCTCATATCGTTTTGCTGATGGTTCTGTATCCGGAAAAATTCAGGTAAAATCGGATGGTGATTCGTGGTATGCTTTATTGAATTCGGCTTTTGGTGCAGGTCAAATGAGTTGGCAAAACGGTCTTTTGTACGGCGTTGATGCATCAGCTTGGTTGAATGCTGTTCAATCTTCTTTGATGGCCGAACAATTGGGACAAGGTTTTTCCACCAGATTGAAATATGCTTTTGAAAATGGCAAAACAAGTATGCCGGATTTGAACGGAGATTTTATTTTAGAAAACGGCACCTTTAATTTTGCGGATATTCAAGGGAAAAATGATTTGATTATTCTGTCGGGTGGCAAAATGGAATTTTCGCCTGTCAGCGGTTTTGTCCAAATTAAAATGCCAATTATTTTGACCGCATTATCAAAGTTACCGGCCGTTGTTGTGGAACTTGATAACCGAAGCTATAATATTCAAAGCGTTCCTTTTGAACAGGCTTTTGATGAAGAATTAAGGTTGAAAAACAATCAGACGCAACAGGCCCGACAAATGCAAAATTTGCGTGATACAGAAAATAAAAATAAACAAATGCGTTCTGAGGCTCAAAAAATTATGACACAAATGGAACAAACCTTAAAACAATTACAGGATAGAGTTGATTTAAGGGGCGGAGCCAACAAAAAACAATTGGATGAATTAAATTACATAGCCCGTGAAATTCGTGAATTGGCCGTTAAAACGGATTTAATGCCGTCTGAATACGAACGTTTGTTGGAAAAAGCCAAGTTATGGGCCGTTCAGGTGAATGAGTTAAATAATACCTATGCCCGTCAGGATTTGCTCACTCAAAAAGCAAAAACAACTCAACTTTCTGGTTCAGTTTCAAATTATTTATCTGATATGGAGCGTTATTTTCAACAATATCCTCAATCGGTTATTTTGGCCGAAATTGTGATGAATTCACGGCACGTGGCTGATTTAATTAAAACAGATGAAAAACAATTGTCGGTGGCTCAGGATAGCCAAACGGCTCAAAGCTTGATTTTGCGTATTCAGGAAAATTTCACCAAGATTGAAAAAGCCCACCAATATGCCCAACAAATATATCTTTCTTTAATGAATGGTGGTGGTGTTTGATGAAAAAAGATACCATTTTGTGTGGTGATTGTATTGAAAAAATGCGTTCTTTTGCGCCACACAGTGTGGATATGATTTTTGCCGATCCGCCTTATTTTATGCAAACATCCGGCTGTTTAAACCGTGGCGACGGCACCCGTTTTCAGGGTGTGGATGAAAGTTGGGATAAATTTTCTGATCTGCATGATTATGATGATTTTTGTCGTTTGTGGCTGACTGAATGTCGGCGTATATTGAAACCCACCGGCACGATATGGGTAATCGGCAGTATGCAAAACATTTATCGTTTGGGTTATTTGATGCAGGAGATGGGCTTTTGGATTTTGAACGAAGTCATTTGGACAAAGCCGAATGCGCCACCGAATTTTACGGGTACTCGTTTTCAAAATCGCCACGAAACATTATTGTGGTGCAGCCCCAAAAAAGCATCGCCCTATACTTTTAATTATCAAACATTAAAGGCCTTAAATGGCGGTAAACAGGCCACCAGCGTTTGGGATATCCCTATTTGTTTGGGGCCGGAACGCTTAAAAGGGCCGGATGGTAAAAAATTGCATGCCACACAAAAACCGGAAAAACTGATGTATCAGATTATTTTAACCTCCACAAAACCGGGTGATTTAATTTTGGATCCTTTTATGGGAACAGGCACAACTGGTGCCGTTGCCAAGATGTTGGGGCGTCATTTTATCGGTATAGAACGTGAAGAAAAATATGTTCAATCCGCCCGCCAAAGAATAAAATCCGTTCGTGTCCGGATGGATGATTTTGCCAATTTGGTTTTGGATAAAAAACCGCCAAAGGTAATGTTTTCCCATCTTTTAAAAAAAGGTATTTTAAAGGAAGGGGATTATTTATACACACCAACACATAAAAAGGCCCGTATTTTAAAAAACGGCCATTTGAAAAGCGGACGCCTGACGGGTTCAATTCATCAATTGGCTGCCAAACTTCAAAATAAAAATGCGTCAAACGGTTGGCTTTTTTGGCATATTTTAACAAAAAATGGGTATCAACCTATTGACATTTTGCGCAGAAAGAATTAACCTGAACACACACGAATTTAGGAGAATACCATGAAAATTTCAAAAACTTCAATGTGTTGCGTTTTATCTGCTTTGTTGGTTGCTTGTTCATCAGGGGACAGAACGGCGGATATGTCTTATTCTGATTGGCGTCATTCTTTGGGAATGCCCACTCAAATTGATATGAAGCCGGGTGGTAACACGGTTATTACGAAAGAAAAGAAAGTGGAACCTGTTGATACCTCTGTGGCACAAATCGGTAAAACAAAGGGCGATTATATGACTGTTATGGCCCGTCAATTCAGAAAAGATTTGATTTCCACCGGCGCTCAGGTCAAACAACAGGATTCAAAAATCTTGATGCGTATCCCCAGCCAATCTGTTTTTGGAACGAATCAGGCAAAAATCAAGCCGTCATTTGAACCAATCTTAAAGACAATGGCTGAAAATTTCAAAAAACACCCTGAAACAATGGTGCGAATTGTCGGTCATACCGATAATTCGGATTCGGTTTTAAACAGCAAAACCCTTTCGTTGCGTCAAGCAAGCGCTTTTTCAAACTTTTTGCGTTTAGAGGGTGTTTCAGCTGAACGTTTGTTGGCCGAAGGTAAAGGTTCGTTGGAACCGATTGCTAATAATGATACGCCACAGGGACGGCTTAAAAATTTTTATGTTGAAGTTATTGTATATAATTTAAGATAAGGGAGAAATTTATATGAAAAAAATCGCATTTTTAACAACTTTACTTTTATCAACAGGAGGATTTGCAATGGATAAAGAAAATACACTTTATATGGATTTGGATTATGGCCGTGTGGTCATTGAAATGATGCCCGAAGTGGCACCCAAGCATGTGGCCCGTATTAAAGAATTGACCCGCAAAGGTTTTTATGACGGTGTTAAATTTCACCGTGTGATTCCCGGCTTTATGGCACAAACGGGCGACCCGACCGGCACAGGTATGGGTGGCAGTGGTCAAAAGTTGAATGCTGAATTTAATGATGTATCGCATCAACGTGGCGTGGTTTCAATGGCCCGAGCCATGGATCCGAATTCGGCTGACAGCCAATTTTTCATCTGTTTTGATGATGCTTCGTTTTTGGATAAACAATATACTGTCTGGGGTCGTGTAACATCCGGTATGGAATATGTTGATATGATTAAAAAAGGCGAACCGCCTGTGAATCCGGATATCATTGTGAAAATGCAGGTGGCATCGGACGTTAAAGAATAACCGTTTTCCCCGCTTGACAAGGTGTGTAAATTATGCTAGTGTGGGGATAAGCAAAGAAAATAGGAGGCTATTCAAAATGCGTTTAAACCGCGGTAAAGGTGTAAATAGATGGACCTTGTACACACACACACACACATTTAGTTTTGAATATTAAGTTGTGCCTTGGCACAACCGACCCACTGTATGGTAAATACAGTGGGTTAAACTGTGTTTGTCATTCCACCCCATCACTGTCATCTTTGTGCTTGACACGAAGATCCATAGAATCAAATCCTTATGGATGCCCGATCAGGTCGGGCATGACAAAAGGTATTTACTGTCTGAACAAATAAAAGAAAGGAGAAAAACATGACAGCAACATTAAAAAACAAAAACTATAAAAGAAGCCAAAAGGGTCGCAGTATGGTTGAAATGCTGGGCGTACTGGCCATCGTGGGCGTTTTGTCCGTAGGTGGCGTGTATGGTTATGGTGTCGCCATGAAAAAACACAAAGCCAATGAATTATTGCATCAAGCCTCAATGTTGGCCACTACCATATCGGCACAAATCCAAAGTAAAGGGCAATTGCCCCAAAACATTGAAAACTTTGGTGATGCTAAATACGGGACATTTAATCCCCCCAGTGAAGCAAATGCTGAACAATTTACCATGAAAATCACCGGTATGGATGAAGCGGTTTGTGAGCAAATGGAAAAGATGGCCGGCGGAATGGTTCGTAAAGCCGAATGTAGTGAGACAACATTGACCTTAACCTATAACAACAATTTATCCAGTGAAAAAGTCGCCGCCGATTATAATGATGATACAACGGGTGAAAAGTGCGAAGATGCCGGCTATAAATGGTGTGGCGGTGAATGTAAAAAAGATTGTTGTTCGGGTGTAACCTTAAACAGCTGTCAGGAAAGTTGTGATTCCGCCACAGGTGAAATCACCCCCAAAGAAGATGATACAGATTGCACCACCGTCGATGGCAAAGAAGGAATGTGTAGTGAGGGTGTATGTATTGATAAAAATAGTTGTCCATCAGGATGTTCGGAAACCTATGTTTGTGATCAAGGTAATTGTGTTTGCCCTGAAGGAACTTATGAATCTTATGAATCATTTTGTTCTGCCAGTTTTGCGGAAAATTCCACAGATGAATATGGATGTGTTAGAGTATATCAAAAATATGAAAATGGAAAGTGTGTTTGCAAGCAAGAAGGTGCTTGGTGGGTTCCTGCATTGTATATTTGTGTAGTGAATTGTCCTAAAGACACAATGCCCATAAGAGAAACACTTAATGCAGAAATTTCTAATTGTCTTCCAATGCCTTTGAGTAGAGAAAATTGCACGTCTGCTGGTTTTTATTATATTGATGGACAATGTGTTAGTGATTGTGAGGATAATTGTCCCATAACTTGCGATAGCCCACATCAGTCACCGTATTGTTGCGAAGAATGGGCTGGATTGACTTGGAACGCAGAGGCTGGAAATTGTAATATTCCGGAAGTTTAGAATTTTTCGCTTGCTATTTTTGGCATAATCGGCTAGTCTTATCGCTATGACAGATACTTTGGAAAAACAGGTGGATGAAAATTTAAATCTTGCGGGTAAAAAGCGGGATAAGTTTTTGCGTCAGGCCAGAGCTTTGCGTGCCAACCTTCAATTACGCCAAAAACAACAAAAGGAACGAAAAAAATGTATCAATTCAAAATAACGGGCGGTAAAAAATTATCTGGCAGTTGTGAAATTCAATCGGCCAAAAATGCGATTTTGCCGTTGATGATTTGTACTTTATTGACCCGTGAACCGATTGTTCTTAAAAAAGTTTCTTTGTTGGCGGATGTGAAAACTTTGATGCAATTGTTGGAATCTTTGGGCACACAAATCACCATGGATGGCGATACGATGACACTTCAAACGCCTCAGATTAAAACAACTTTGGCATCCTATGATTACATATCCAAAATGCGTGCCGGTTTTTGGGTGTTGGGGCCGTTGTTGGCCCGTATGGGACGTGCTGAGGTTTCTTTGCCCGGCGGTTGTGCCATTGGGGCCAGAGCTTTGGATATTTATTTTTCGGCCTTGACAGCTATGGGCGCAAACATTGAAAACAACAACGGCTATATCAAAGCCTCAGGTCAATTAAACGGTGCCGATATTAATTGTTGGCGTGTAACGGTGGGCGGGACACACAATACCATTATGGCGGCGTGTTTGGCCAAAGGTAAAACAACCATTCACAATGTGGCTTTGGAACCTGAAGTAATGGATTTAATTCAAATGCTGACCCAAATGGGGGCCCGCTTTGAATGGATTGGTACCCGTGATTTAATTGTTTATGGTGTGGATGAATTACACGGCACACAATATACGCCCGTTCCCGACCGCATAGAAATGATTACATTGATGTCGGCGGCGGCCGTTACCAAGTCCCATATCTTTTTGAAAAATGCCCGATTGGATTTATGCGAATCGGCCTTGGGTGCTTTTTATGCCGGTAAAGTCAGTTTAACGCAAACGGATACAGGTGTGGATGTGGATGCAACGCAGGCTGAATTAACAGGGCTTCCCATTACAACAGGGCCTTATCCTGAATTTCCAACCGACGATCAACCTTTGTTGTGTGCTATGTTGTCGCTTGCCAAAGGCGAAACGATTATCAATGAAAAAATGCATGATAACCGCTTTATGCATGTGCCGGAATTGGTGCGTATGGGGGCAAATATCCGTTTGATTGATAACACGCACGCTTTGATAAGTGGTGTTGAATCACTAAAAGGAGCCACCGTTATGGCATCGGATTTGCGTGGTGGTGCGGCTTTGGTGGTGGCATCTTTGGCGGCGCAAGGATATACGATTGTCCAACGTGTTTATCATATAGACCGTGGCTATTACCATTTGGAAGATAAACTGAAAAGTCTGGGTGCCGATATTGAACGGATATGGCAGGATTAAACACTGCGACAAACCAACTGTTTTGATTGATTGTCATAGGCGAAAACCAATTTTCCGTCTATCAATTCCTGAACGTGTTTTCCGAAAATTTTATAGCGCCAACCTTTCATAAAGCGCACATCTTCGCCATTTTTAATAAATTGAGTCAGGTCATCATTGGTGGCCACCAAATAGGGGGCAACTTTTTCGTTTTCGCAAACAACGTTTAAGAGCAATTTTAAAGCCTCCATTGTATTTTTTTGCGCCATGGTGAGGTTTATTTTGGTGGGCATAGGCCAATCCATCGGCTCTTCATTGACGGCTTTGACGATTGTTTTAATTAAATCCTGACCTAAATCAGATTTTCCAAATCCATCGGATATTGTTCTTAAAGCTTCTAAATCTGTTTCATTTTGTGGGGCCAATACGGACAGTTCGGCAATGCTTTCATCGGTTAAGATGTGTTTGCGTGGGCGATTTTTTTCTTTTGCCCATTTTTCACGCCATTGGCACAAACGGGCGCACAAATGAACGCTTTGTTTTTTTTGCGAAGGCAGATGAATTTTACCCATAATGTTTGGGATATTCGCTTCATACAATTTTGTATTGGTCAGATGTTGCATTTCTTCTTGAATCCAATCCAAACGATTCGTCCGACAGATTTCATCCATCATCTTTTGATAAACCGTCTTTAATTCAATTACATCATGCAGGGCATACTGGGTTTGTTCTTTTGTCAAAGGCCTGTGTGACCAATCGGTAATGCGCATGCCTTTATCCAAAGCCGTGCCGGTATAGTCTTTGACCAATTGTTGATAGCTGACATTATCATTATAACCGCACACCATAGCCCCGACTTGGGTGTCAAAAACAGGGTGGGGCATTTGCTTCATCAGGTGATAAAAAATTTCCAAATCCTGACGACAGGCGTGGAAAACCTTGATGATATTTTGATCTTTCATAATATCAAAAAAGGGCGTTAAATCCAATCCTTCGGCCATTGCATCAATCACCCAGGCGCTTTTATTGCACCCGACCTGAATCAGGCATAGCACAGGATAATAGGTTTTTTCACGGATAAATTCAGTGTCCACTGTTATAAAGCGGGCACGTTTTAATTTTTCGCACATGGCGTTTAATTGTTTTGTTGTTTTAATCATCATATATATGTTATACGCTTTTTTTTCTTGCGATGCAACCAAAATTTTGCTATAATGTAAACATGGAAAGTTTGTGGAATACGGCTTCAATAAAAATTTATAAAGCTCTGGATGGTCAGGTTCGCTTGGTCGGTGGGGCTGTTCGGGATTTTTTATGTCGCCGTCCCATCAATGACCGTGATATGGCCACACCGTTGTTACCTGATGAAGTTGAAAAAAAACTTACCGAGGCCGGTATAGATTTTGTATCCATCGGTAAAGCACACGGAACAATTACAGCCAAAATCGGCGGTAAACCTTACGAGATTACGACCCTGCGCAAAGATGACAAAACCGATGGTCGTCATGCGGTTGTGTCATGGACAACCTCGTATAAAAACGATGCTTATCGTCGTGATTTTACCGTCAATGCCTTATCGGCGGATGTTAAGGGCAAAATTTTTGATTACACCACGGGGCGGTCTGATTTGGCACAAGGTTTGGTGCGCTTTATTGGTGATGCTGAAAAAAGGATTCAGGAAGATTATCTTCGTATTTTGCGCTATTTTCGTTTTTGGTCCAGTATTGCATCTCAACCGATAGATGAAAAGGTTGTTGAAATATGTGTCCGAAATCAAGAGGGGCTGAATCAATTGTCCAATGATCGTTTGCGTGATGAAATGTACCGTATTATCACAACGCCACGGGCCGAAGATGTTTTAAAAATTATGAAAAAATCGGGTTTGTTGTCAAAGCGGATTTTGGATATTACTTTTTCCAAAAAACAAAAGGAACAATTGGATACGATGGATATTCAAAAGACATTGAAAAAATTAGGTTTTAAAATATAAAAGGGGGAAAAATGAAAAAACAAATTTGTTATTTTAAAGGAAGTGCCAATCAAATAAAAACCGACGAATCCGGCCGTACCATGTTGGAAATGTTGGGCGTTTTGGGGATTATGGGTATTATTATGTATGGTGCTGTGGCCGGTATCAATTATGGTATGAGCACTTATAAAATCAACCAAATTTATAATGAAGTTCAAGAAGCCGTTCAATCCATTCAGGATATTTATTCATGGCAACGGAGATATAGCGGAATTAATGCATCAACGCTATGTCAAAATGATGTCTTTGTTCGTTGTGACGATGGAACCCCGAAAAATGTTTATGAGGGAAATATCACTGTTTCCGCTATCTCAGGTGGGGCTTCGTTTAAGGTTTCTTATGCTGGTATTGATGAGGATATCTGTTATCGTTTAAAGGAAATGGATTGGGGGACTATTTTGATGGGAACAGAATGTTCTGAAACTGCTGATGCACCAATTGACTTTTGCCCAAAAGAAAGAGCCGATCAAACAACCTGTCCTTAATCCTTTAATAATTCGTTGACCAATTCGCGATTTTGTTTCTTATATCTGGAAAGTTTTAACAAAGCGTGCAGTTGCGCCAATTCGTATAAGGGCAAGGTGCCTGTATCCATCATCAAATCATCATCGGATTTTAAAAACATTTCGGCGACAAATCCGTTTGCCTCACCACCGTCATCCAAAAAGTCATTGGCCGAATCCATATACAGCCACTCTTTGCCTGTTTCAATGGCCATTTGCATACGTTTTTCACTGTGCGTGTAAATATATTTTATCAATTCATTGGGCAACACATTGGGGGACATACCGGCAATATGGCTGGTCGGATTTTTGGGCTTTTCCACAATGCGGTTATTGACCAAAATAGCATTGTTGCTGACATCTTCACGCCATAAACCCGTGATTAAAACACGCTTTGGATTTTTCAAAAATTCATCCACCAATTTTTTGAGATGGGGATTTTTTTCATCCTTTGATAAAATAATATCATCTGGGAAGATAATTACCACATGTCTATCGCCGATTTGCTTTTGGGCGCAATATAAAACATGGGCCGTTCCCAAAGGTTTTTCCTGTAAAACAAACTTTAAATCCGTATCATCGGGTAAAAAGGTATCATGTAATACATCGGCAATATCCGATTTACCTTTTTGGCGCAATTTATTTTCCACACGTTCATCTGTTTGCAGGGCACGTTTAAAACTGTTGATAACATCGTTGGCTGAACACACAATGGTAATGTGTCGCCCCCCCATAGAAATAATATCCTTTAAAACGTAATCAATCAGGCGCATATCACCAAAGGGCATTAAACTTTTATGAGGAATTCCTTTGGAATGGGGGAAATTACGGGTGGATTCACCACCACAACAAATAACGAATTCTATATTATCATACATTTTAAACCTCCTTGATTTTGATGACACTGAATTGACGGGCGGGATCTTGTGGATTGCGCCGATAACTGTTATAGGTCATATCCGAATAAGTGTCCGTTCCGTCCGATTGAATCTGTTTGATTCCCAAACGGCGTAATCTCATTTGCACATAACCATCAAAGTCAAATAAAATCCTGCCGTTATCTTCTGTGAAAAAATGTTGATGAATGGGCGGAAATAACCCTTTCATTTCGGGGGATACTTCAAAACTTTGAACTTGCAAATGCGGGCCGATTCCCGCAATAATATTTTGTGTTTGACATCCTTTCATCTGCATCAAATGAACGGTGTTTTCAATCAAACCCTGAACGGCACTTTTCCAACCCGCATGTATGGCGGCAACAATGTGTTTTTCGGTATCGGCCAATAAAATCGGGGCGCAATCGGCCGTGCGAACCGTTAAATTTAAATTGGCTTTATCGGTCATCAAAGCATCACATTCCAACCATTCATCCGGCTTTTTATCAACCCATATCGCATCCACAAAATGCGGTTGTTTCATGCAAATTGTATCGGTTATGTTTTTTGATTCTTCGGCATTATAAAAATGTGCCTCTAACCAATTTAAACCTTGAAAAACGGGCAGGGTAATCATTTTCTTTTTTCCTTTAATTTTCTTTCACGTCTGGCCACTCTGGCCTTTTCAAATTTTAATACGATATAATAACTGAGCACACCAAAAACAAGTGCCCACGGCAAACAGCCGACACCCATGGCCAATCCCCAATCATAGGCCAGCATCTTGAAAAAAGCCCCCCATTTTTCCCAAAAAGTATAATCGGCCAAAAAAGCAGATTCCATTGTTTGTTTTAAATGATTATAGCCTTGAATGGGGCGATTTAACATAAATTGACCCGTCACATAAAAACCATAGTAAAAGAAAAACATTGTTACAACATTGGTAATCCATGTATAGGCCAATCCCAAAGGTAAAGAAAAATTCCACTTAAAGACCTTTTTGGCAATAATCCATGTCATAAAAACCAAATACATCTGAATCCCGACCAATGGTGTCATAGCCCAAGCCGTTCCGACGGCCACGCCACGGGCTTTATATTCGGGCGGATGCGGTGAACGCAATATAGGAATGACCAAACGATAACGGCAAACACGTTTTAAATTTTCCCATAAAGTTCTTTGTTTCATTTATTTTTCTCCATCCTTTTTAAAATTGATTTTGGTGAGGCATAGTTGATTAAAAGCAAGCCGAACAACGCCATCGGAACACACAAGATTTGTCCCATTGTGATTTGTTCAAAGATAAAGCCCAATTGAAAGTCCGGTTCCCGGAAAAATTCCAAAATAAAGCGCATAAGGGCATATAACAATAAAAATAGCCCGCTTAAAAAACCTGGGCGCCGGCGATATTTTGGGAAAAACCACCAAAGCGTATTTAATATCAAAAATAATAATAATCCTTCGCATCCGGCTTCGTATAATTGACTGGGGTGGCGTGGTTCGGGTCCGCCCTGAGGAAAGACCATCACCCATGGGACAGCATGGCTGACCCGACCGTATAATTCGCCGTTGATAAAGTTGGCCAAACGCCCCAAAAATAATCCGATAGGAGCCACACAGGCAACAATATCACCGATAGCCAAAATATTGATATGGCGTTTTTTGGCAAATAAAACAGTGGCAACAATAACCCCTAATAATCCGCCATGAAAAGACATTCCGCCTTCCCAAACGGCCAAAACTTTTAAAGGATTTTCGCAAAAATAACGCAAGTTGTAAAATAAAACATATCCCAAGCGTCCGCCGGCCACAATGCCGATGGTTGCCCAAATTAAAAAATCATCAATTTTAAGCGGTGTAAAAGTGCTGTGCGAATGAGCGGACATTTTTCGGGCCAACCACCACGCCCCCAAAATCCCAAAGATATAGGCCAAAGAATACCAACGAACGGCGAACCATCCGAATTGGAACAAGACGGGATCAATTTGCGGAAAAGGAATACCTGAATACATGCGCCTCTCTTTCTTTGCTTACATCTAAGCCTAAAATAAAAAAAAAGTCAAGACTTGCAATTTTATTTTTACTTTGCTATGATACAGACTCTTTTCAAGGAGGTCGTATGACAAATTTTTCACAAATATCTGTTATCGGTTGTGGCCGTTGGGGTGGTTTTTTGGGTTATTATTGCGCCAAATATAAAAACTCACACGTTTTGTTTTTGGGTGTGCCACAGGATCCGGCCTATCAATCTTTGATTGCAACAGGCAACAACGGTTATGTGACCATGCCCGAAAATGTGTCTTATACAACGGATATGCTTGAGTGCTTGAAAAATGATTTTGTGATTGTTTCCATCGGATGTCAGGGGTTTCGTGGTCTTTGCCGTCAATTATCGGGCTATGATTTAAAGGGCAAGACCTTTTTATTGGCCATGAAAGGGCTGGAAGAAAACACGGCCTTGCGTATGAGTCAGGTTTTTCAACAGGAAATATCTGAACCAACCGCCCGTGTCGTATGTTTAATGGGCCCAGGTCATGTTCAGGATTATATTCGTGAAATCCCCAGCTGTGTTGTGTTGGATTCACCCGATGAAACGGCAACCCATGAAGTGGCCGATTATTTGAACAGCTCATTGATTCGCACCTATTACGGGGCTGATTTAATCGGTAATGAGGTGGGGGCAGCCATGAAAAATGTGATCGGTTTGGCGGCCGGTATCTTGGATGGTTTGGGCTGGTCAGGATTAAAGGGGGCTTTAATGGCCCGTGCGCCGGTTGAAGTCGGTCGTTTAATTGAATATTTTGGCGGTAACCCGCAAAGTGCCTATGGGTTGGCGCATTTGGGCGATTATGAAGCCACACTTTTTTCACCCCACAGCCATAATCGTGCCTACGGTGAAAGGTTGGTCAATGGTCCCAAATTTGAAAAGTTGGCCGAAGGGGTGCCGACATTGGCGGCGGTTTATGCTTTGCGTGATCAGGTGGATATGCCGATATGCCGATCTTTATATCGTGTGGTTTATGAAAATCAAGATCCGAAGTACGCAATCGGTCATCTGTTTCGCCGTGAAAACAAAGTGGAATTTAAAAATTAAAAAAATGCCCGAATCCGCTTGACAAGGGTGATAAATTATGCTAGTGTGGGGATAAGTAAAGAAAACGGGAGGCTATTTAAAATGTGTTTAAAAGGCGTTAAAGGTATAAATAAAGAAACCTTGTACACACACACACACATGTAATTTTGAATATTAAGTTGTGCCTTGGCACAACCGACCCACTGTATGGTAAATACAGTGGGTTAAACTGTGTTTGTCATTTTGAAATGGGCTTGCCCATCTCAGAATGACAATTTTAATTACTGTCTGAACAAATAAAAGAAAGGAGTATAAAATGTCAGTAATAAACAAAACAAACAAAAACTATAAAAGAAGCCAAAAGGGGCGTTCTATGGTTGAAATGCTGGGCGTGCTGGCCATCATAGGTGTCTTATCCGTGGGTGGTGTGTACGGCTATGGTGTCGCCATGAAAAAACATAAAGCCAATGAATTATTACATCAGGCCTCAATGCTGGCCGCCACCATATCGGCACAGGCTATGACCAATAACGGTACTTTGCCCCAAACCATCACAGATTTTGGAAACACCAGTTATGGAAAATTCCAATCAGACGTTGGTGAAACAGCCGATAAAACAGGCTTTACGATTACAATTTCCGAATTGGATGGTTCTGTATGTTCTCAATTAAAAGAGGGCGGTATGGTTCAAAAAGTGGAATGTAATGAAACAGCCAAAACCGCCACTTTAACGTATTATAAAAACCTGGCGACCACAGAGGCCGAAGGCGAAAAAAGCCCAACAGG
>SUVA01000018.1 GCA_015062245.1 Alphaproteobacteria bacterium | reverse complement strand
ATCATTAATATAATTTTTAAATTTTAGTTCCTTTCGTTAAATGTTAAGACAGTAATTACCTTTTGTCATTCCCCACTTGATGGGGAATCCATAAGGATTTGATTCTATGGATCTTCGTGTCAAGCACAAAGATGACAGTGATGGGGTGGAATGACAAACACAGTTTAACCCACTGTATTTATCATACAGTGGGTCGGTTGTGCCAAGGCACAACTTAATATTCAAAATTACATGTGTGTGTGTGTGTGTACAAGGTCCATCTATTTACACCTTTACCGCGGTTTAAACGCATTTTGAATAGCCTCCCGTTTTTATCACTTATCCCCACACTAGCATAAATTACACACCTTGTCAAGCGGATTTAGGGTTTTTTTATGTTTTTTTCCATCAAAGAAAAGAGGGCAAAACACCCTTGCGAGCATTTCCTTATCTGCTCTTTTTCTTGCGCTTTTGAGTTACTTTTGAAAGTTTCGCTTTGTGTTGTTTTAAATCCGGTTTGCGATTTAAGAACAACAATTTTTTCGGGGCGTGTTCCAAATCCATTGGGAGTGGTTCAAAATAATCACTGTTTTCATTTTCAATGGAATTATTCATCCCGTTAAATAAAATATATTTTCCCCAACGCAGGGCAATCTTTTGCGCTTGATTGGCCTCACGACAATAGGTTGAAATATGATGTGATCCTTCTTGTGTATTGTTTTTCAATGTATTTATCAACAAGACAACCTGATTGCCCTGCTCTTTTAAAAAAGTGCGTTCCAAATCCTTTTTTTCATCCCTTTGTTCAGGTAAAATGGGCCCTAAAAACGCCATCATAAAATCATCTTTTGTGTTTATCAGATGGTATGAACGAAAATCATTTTTATAATGTTTTTTATCCAGATTCGGGGCAATATTTAATGCCAAAATCTGCGATTGGATTTGCTTGATATGTCTGGGGGTAAAACCTTTGCGCAACATATCTTTTGTCATAATTTCGGCAATACCTTGAATAATACTGGAACCATAACTGTATCCGATTAAATTTAAACGCCGACAGTTACGCATGGCCTGATGTAAAGTTCTGGGTTTGCCGTGTTCATCCAAATATAGCGGACGCAAGTATTTTTCCACAAAATGTTTGATATAAAACACTGGATGGTCTGTTTTAGAATGCATTTTATCGTGATGAGATGAAACATAATCATTATATAAATCCCGTTGATTACCGGGGTAACGCACCGAAACAGTTTTAATTCCCTTTAACGGCACATGGTGCAATCCCATTGTCTTTCGGATTTTTCGGCCAAAGCCGTTTATCAAGGACATTTCAAAATTCCCCCGACCCGAAAAAAATAACACCACAGGTTTTTGCAATAAAGTTTCTGATTCTTTTTCAGATATCACACGATGATCTTGACCATTGTTTTCATCTTTGGACATTTGCTCGATAAAAGACATATAGGCCGTTTTACCCAAATTTTCACGTAAAACCGACGGTGACATATATTTATACAATAATCGCCGAAGCGGTCGGTTGGATGTGCGACCGTCCACTTGATAGCCATCCAATAATTGGCACGGTAATTGGCCGTATTTATCGGGAATTTCAACCAATTCAGGATGTTTTTTTAATAAAAGTTGGGCATATTCAATGGGAATAGATCTGTTTTGTTCTTCATTTTTTATCAAAATCTGCAACAGATTATCACCGTTTTTGTCTTTAAATAAAAAATCGCCCTTTTTGATTTTTTTTATAATTTCATCGTATCCAAGCATTTTATATCTCTTTTTAAAGTAAGATTATACCACAAAAGCCCTTAAAAGTCAATTCTTGACATTTTGCATAAAACCGTATAGAATAGCACCAAAAGGAGTTTATCATGGAAGCATTACTTATTTTATTTTTAATTATTTTATTTTTGTTCGTCTTTTTTTGGTTTTTACTTTTACCAGCTTTTATTGCCAAAAGAAGGGGTGTTTGCGGTGAAGAATTAAGCACAATCAGAGTCCTGTGTTGGTGCAGTTTATTATTAGGTATCACATGGATTATTGCCTTGGTGTTGTCCTTGGTTTATCAACCCAAAAAATGGACCGACAAGGAAAAAGGCAAAACAAATATGGATTTGGACGGTTTGGAAAAACTGTATAATTTAAAGAAAAAAGGCGTTATTACTCAGGCCGAATTTGAACAGGAAAAGAAAAAACTGATGGGTAAATAAGCCTTCTTAAAAAAACAAATGTTTTTTTTCTTTTTTTATTAAAACAATTCAAAATCAATAACTTATTTAACATTAAAAAAGTTAAATGAGTTTATTTGTATATCGTAGTATGTTTTTCTATGTCAATTACAAGGAGATAAATATGACAAAATTTTTAATCAGATTTTTATTACGGGCAATAAAAATTCGTGTTTCTTTTCAATTAAACGAAAAAGATTACCCACAAAAAGCCATTTATGTTTCCAATCACGTTTCATGGTTGGATCCGTTGATTATGTTTGCTTTTTTACCAAACAATCCTGTTTTTTTATTACACACCCGATTGTATCGCAATAAATGGTTGCGCTTCTTTTTGCGTCAAGCCGAAATAATTGAGTATAACTATATGGATGTTCAAGACACCAAAAAGGTGATTGAATTGTTAAATCAAGGGCGTTGCTGTGTGATGTTTCCGGAAGGTTGCATGACAAACAACGGTGATATCATGAAAGTATATGAAGCACCGGCCGTTATTGCCGACAGAACAGGTGCTAATTTGGTGCCGATTTGGATCAGCGGTGCCGAATATTCACCCTTTTCGGAAACAGACATTCATCAACCCCATCGCTTGTTTCCGAAAATCAAAGTCAAAGTGGGCGCGCCCCATGACGTTCAAATGGATGAAAAGTTAAAGAAAAACCGTGATTACCTGCGTGATTTAACCTATCATTTATTAAACGATATGCGTTTTAATACGAACTATAAAACAAACCTGACCTTGTTCCATCAATTGTTGCGTGTATCACGTATTTATGGAAAATCGGGTCTGTTTTCCCGTCGTAAAATCATAGAAGACATCAACCGTCAGCCCCAAACATATATGGATATTTTATTGAAAAGCTATATTTTGGGTAAAAAGTTCACAGGCTTTACACGAAAATCAGAACGTGTCGGGTTGATGTTACCCAATACCGTGGCAAATGTGGTGGCTTTTTTCGGATTGTCCGCTTATGCCCGAGTGCCGGTCATGTTGAACTTTTCCCAGGGTTCGTCTGTTGTTTGTTCTATGTGTCGGACTGCCGAAGTCAAGCATGTGATTACATCCAAAGCCTTTATTTTAAAGGCCAAAATGCAAGATACCGTCAGTGCTTTGGAAAAAGAAGGCGTGAAAATTGTCTATTTGGAAAATGTTGCTAAGAAGATTAGCTTAAAAGATAAATTGGCCGGTCTTTGGGCGTACAAAACCAAAAAGATTCCCGTTGAACAAAAAACATCAGATGAAGCCGTCATTTTGTTCACATCCGGTTCAGAAGGTTTTCCAAAGGCTGTTGTCTTATCCCATTCCAATGTGGTGGCAAACATTCAACAAACGTGTTGTATGGCCAAGCTGTCTTTACAGGATTTAATGTTCAATTCCTTGCCGATGTTCCATTCATTCGGTTTGACGGTCGGAACTTTCTTTCCGTTGTTTTCAGGGGCTCGTGTCTTTTTGTTCCCCTCGCCTTTATTATACAGAACAATCACGGAATTGTTGTATGAATTAAAGGCAACTATTACAGTGGCAACAGATACGTTCTATCGTATGTACACAAAAATTTCACATCCGTATGATTTTAAATCCGTTCGTTTGTGTTATGCCGGTGCCGAAGCCGTAAAAGAAGACACACGTCAACAAATGGCCGAACGTTTGGGCTGCCAGTTGATGGAAGGTTATGGCACCACAGAATGCGCCCCGATTTTATGTGTCAATACTTTCTTGTTTAATAAATTCGGCACTTTGGGTCGTTTGGCCCCCGCCATTGAATACAAGTTGGAAGAAGTCCAAGGTATCAAGCATGGTAAAGAATTATGCGTGCGTGGCCCCAACGTGATGAAAGGCTATATCTTTGCCGACAACCCCGGTGTATTGGTTCCGGTTAAAGACGGTTGGTATCACACAGGTGATGTTGTCGTTGTGGACGATTTGGGTTTTGTTAAGATTGTGGATCGTGTCAAACGGTTTGCCAAAATTGCCGGTGAAATGATTTCTTTGACGGCCGTGGAAGCCATTGCCAATGAAATTTGGAAATCCGAAGATTTTCGTTGTGGCATTGTGGCCATTCCACACCCCAAAAAAGGCGAGCAAATTGTTTGTGTTTCCAATTCAAAAGAAGCATCAAAAGAACAATTTTCCCAAAAGGTTCAAAAGAAAGGATTGTCAGAACTTTATGTTCCTTCGGTCTTTATGTTCAAAGAAGAAATCCCCATTTTTGCCACAGGTAAAGCCGATAATGTCAGCTTGAAAAAATGGGTCTTAAAGGAATTGGAAGAAAAATAAATCCTCAACCCAGCAAACAAAACCCTTTACTATCATTATATGATGAATAAAGGGTTTTTATTTTTACCAATGTTTTTTTTATTGTTCGGTTTGTAAAAGTTTTTTAAGACTTTCAAAGTTAGCTGTATCTTGAATATTTGCCGAAGATTTGATTCTTTTTACCAAACCGGATAAAACTTTTCCCGGCCCGCATTCCACAAAATCATTTTCAAGAATGTTATTGATTGTTTCGCACCATCTGACAGGACGGGTAAGTTGCTTTAACAACAAATCACCAAATTGTTCGGGATTGTCCTGTTTGTCGGCCAACACATTAAAATAGATTGGAAATTCAGGCTTTTGAAATTGTATGTCTTTTAAGGCCTGATGTAATTTTTCTTCGGCCGATTGCATCAAGGGTGAATGAAACGCCCCCGATACAGCCAAAGGAATGACACGCTTTAAACCCATCTGTTCACCCAAAATTTTGGCTGATGTCAAATTGCTGAGCAATCCGCTTAAAACAATTTGACCAGGGCAATTATCGTTGGCAACATAACAGCCGGATTTTTGGCATAGCTCACAGGCTTGATTGATATCGGCACCGATTAAAGCCAACATACCGCCTGAATTTTGTTGGGTGGCCTGATGCATAGCCTCTGCCCGCACTTTTAATAATTGGCTGGTTTGTTTTAAGGTTAAAGCACCGCTGGCGCACAGGGCCGAATATTCCCCCAAAGAATGCCCCGCCACACAGGCGACTTTTTCTTTTATATTGGATTCAGTTATCAAAACACGCCAAGTGGCAATACTGACAGCCATAATGGCCGGTTGAGCATTTTGCGTTTGGGTTAAAGTTTCAATATCGCCGTCAAACATCAAAGATGAAAGCTTTTGATTGAGTGTATCATCCACTTCTTCAAAGGTTTGTTTGGCGATGGGAAAATTTTGGGCCAATTCTTTGCCCATACCGATAAACTGGCTCCCCT
The DNA here is from genome assembly GCA_015062245.1 of Alphaproteobacteria bacterium. Classification (GTDB taxonomy): domain Bacteria; phylum Pseudomonadota; class Alphaproteobacteria; order CAAHEQ01; family UBA3637; genus UBA3637. The sequence goes on along the minus strand of SUVA01000018.1, from coordinate 16,633 downwards.
GACCGGGGAATAAAAAAGCATATTTTGTGTTCATTTTTTCAGTATAGCAAACTTTGAAAATAAAATCAATAAAAATCCCTATATCATATCTGAGGTAAAATCAAAGGGTGGGAACATTCCCACCCCGATTTTTTTACTCATTAAAACCTCAGACTACTCACAGAGAGCGGGGATGATGATGGTTTCGCGAGTATTACTGGCAACGTATCCGTATTCCACGAAAAGCGCACCCTGTTAAAGGTGATGATTCCGCATAAAGATTCCACCAACGAAGAAGAACAGAAAAACGTCCACTATACATCGGATTTGGTCAATCGTTTGATGGGAAACAAACCCGAATATCGTTTCCAATTTATTCAAGAACACGCCAAGTTTGTTGAAAATTTGGACGTGTAAAATCGGATAAAGGATGAAAAAAACTCAGCCCCTTGTCTAAGGGGCTAAGGTTTTTTTCAGGATGATTTTATTTTAAATGCGGGCTCATTGGGGATCAAAATTAGGTTTATTCTGGCCACGGCCGGTTCGGCTTTTTGATTTCAAGGCGTACAGGATCCCGTGAACCAATTTTCGCCATCCCAAGTGCCATTGCAAAATTCACATTGTGATTGGAATTTAATCGTGGTTAAATCCACCTGATCACAGGTTTTGCATAGGTTACCTAATTTGGTACTTATCTGATTATCGGTGCATTTTGCCATCATCCCTCCGCCACAATAATAATGTGGATTATCCTTTAAAAATCGACACATATATTCCCTGGTGTTATCATATACCCATTCACCATTTTTACCTTTTTTATAACGATTGTTAATTGAATAGGACTTATTTAAGGACAATTCATCCAACCCAAAACATTCATTGGTGGTTGTATTTAAATAGGGTTTTTCCAATGGACAGGTGCAATAACGGTCAACCAGAATCATTTCAGGATTGGGACATTCCGTTCGGCAGAAATTATAAAGAGCAACACGGTTAGGGCAAAAACGACAGGAAGCAGAGCTGTTGGCGTTTTGCATTTGTATATCCCCCGGTTCATCACACGAATGACAGGCGTTATCATAGTCCGACCAAAAACTTCCCGCCGGACAGCAGGTTGAATTCGGAGACATACAACACGAACGTGTACCATCATCATTTTCAATAATTGTTCGGCAACAATAGCCATTTATAACCATTTCAGGGGAACAGCACATTTTACTATGATTAAAATCAATATAGTATCCGTTTATGGCTTCTACTTTCCCATTTTTACACACGCATTGACCATCCTGACAGGTTTGGCCCGAGATACAATCATTGTTGGTGGTACACATCGGGGAAAATGGCGTTAAATTATTATTGAAAACGAAATAAAATGAATTATCATCACCCGAACAATCGGATGTTTTTAATTCGGTTAAACCGGTTACGGATACCTGACGTGCGATAAAGATTATATTGTTTTTCATATTCAGTATATTTTTACAAACGGATTCTTTCACCTTTGAAACCTTTATGCCAAAACGATTACCGATATTGGTCACAACATTTTCATCAAAAAGTGCTGAGTCATTTTTAAGGTTTGAAAAATCCGACAATGTGGGAATTCTGCCCGTAAGAATTTTGGGCGAAATAACCGATGCACGCATCAATGCATTTTGCAATAATTCATTGGCTTTGTGCTTATCCATAGCGGTTTTAAAGCCCGCAATGCCCGTAATTGATAAGACACCAATAACGGCCAATACCCCCAACATTTCAACCATTGAACGGCCACCTTCGGTGGCTTTTGTCTTTTCAGGAATTACTTGTGTGTGTGTGTGTGTACAAGGTTTCTTTATTTACACCTTTACCGTGGTTTAAACGCATTTTAAATAGCCTCCTATTTTCTTTGCTTATCCCCACACTAGCATAAATTACACACCTTGTCAAGCGGATTATGTCAATTCTTGGATTTTGCCATCAACCACAGAGATTCGGCGGTCCATTTTTTGGGCCAATTCAGGGTTGTGCGTTGCCAATAAGGCCGATAATCCTGTCTGACGAACAATTTTCATAAAGGTATCAAAAACTTCATCGGCGGTTTTGGGATCCAAATTTCCCGTTGGTTCATCGGCCAATAATAAGGCCGGATTATTGGCCAAAGCCCGTGCAATGGCCACACGTTGTTGTTCACCACCGGATAATTGCCCCGCCCTGTGTGTCAGGCGGTGCGACAGCCCCACCTGTTTTAATAATTCTTTGGCGTGTTCTTTGGCTTGATTTTCCCGAACACCTGCAATCAATTGAGGCATCATCACATTTTCCAAGGCGTTAAAATCAGGTAACAATAAATGCGATTGATAAACAAAACCGATGGATTTCATTCGCAGTTGGGTGCGCCCTTTATCATTCATTTTTGTGGCGTTTTGCCCCATAATTTCAATCATACCGGATGTGGGTGTATCCAACAATCCCGCAATATGCAATAAGGTGGATTTGCCCGAACCGCTGGGACCGACCAGAGCCACAATCTCACCCGTTTTGATTTGCAAATTGATGTCCTTTAAAACTTCCACCTTGGTATTATTTTTACCAAAAGTGCGACAAATGTGGGTCAGTTTCAAGGTACTATTCATATCTGAGTGCCTCCACAGGATCGGTCTTGGATGCTTTCCAACTGGGGTATAATGTGGCCAAAAACGCCAAAGCCAAACTCATACCCGCCACCCATAAAACCTCATTGATATCCACCTTGGCCGGCAGGTGAGATAAAAAGTATATCTCGGCCGAAAAAAGTTCATGTCCCGATAAGGATTCCAACCAATTTTTAATGCCATCAATGTTATAACAAAACAATAATCCCAAAATAACACCGGCCAATGTGCCAATACTGCCCACGGTTAAACCTGCCAATAAAAACACCCTTTGTACCGCCCCTTTGGACATACCCATTGTGCGCAAAACCGCAATGTCTTTGGCTTTGTCCTGAACCAACATAATCAAGCCCGATATCATATTAAAGGCCGCCACAATGATAATCAAAGTCAAAATCAAAAACATCACATTGCGTTCTACCTCTATCGCATTGAAAAAGGCTTGATTTGTATGACGCCAATCATAAACCGAACCACGACCATCCACAACATCAAAAGCTTTATCCAAAACAGATGGCACCTGAGATAAATCAGTGGCAAAAACTTCCAAATGTGATACACCGTCTTTCATGGCAAAAAACTTTTGTGCCTCAACCAACGGCATAAAAACAAAATTAGAATCGTATTCACTCATCCCACTGTCAAAAGTACCGATAATTTCATAGCTTTTCATTTTGGGCATGGAACCAAAAGCCGTTATATTGGCCTTGGGCGAAATCATGGTCATTTTATCGCCTGCCCTCAAACCCAGTTTAGAGGCCAAACGCCAACCCAAAATCACATGATTTTTTTCAAAGTTGACGATATTTTCGCCATGATAGTTTTGCATTAAAAGTTCACGACCGGCAAAATCATCCCGTTCCATACCACGCACCATCACACCGGCCTGACCTTCTTGCGTGGTAATCATCACTTGGCCATCCACAACGGGAATCACCGCCTGAACACCATCCAATTTTAAAATGTTATTTTTCAAATCAGTATATTCGGTCAGCTTTGCACCGAATTCAGGATAAACCCCCAAATGACCATTCAATCCCAAAATACGGCCCATCAATTCGGCCTTGAATCCATTCATCACGCTCATCACAATAATCAATGTTGCAACACCCAACATAATCCCCAAAAAGGAAAAGCCGGCAATAACAGAAACAAAGCCCGTTCTTTTGCGGGATTTCAAATAACGAAAAGCCAAAAGTCTTTCAGTACGATTAAACATGTTTTCCAGTTTAAACAAACTTGAGATAAAAAGCAAGCCCTGTTTGACTTTTTTTAAAAAATATGCTATTATTTGTCACCAAAAAAGAAGAAAGATAAACGTACTATGCGCCATTATTTAGAACAAAAAAGAATTATTGAACGACAAAAACAACGTTGTCGGGAAAGAATGGAATTTCACAGAAAAAATGTCATTTTGCAAAGTATGATTTCTTTGATGTACGTTACAGGTGGTATCTATGCCGCTCAAAAAAAGAGCATTGCCGGTCCTTTGGTGTTGGCACCAATGGCCGGTGCTTCAATCTCCACCTTGACCAAACATGAAACAAAACGTCAACGTTATAAAGAAATTTTAAACGAATTAGAAAGATATTAAAAATGGAACAAAAAAACAATATACCATCAAAAAATAAATTTAGATTAAAAGACAAAGCATTGATTTCGGCCAGTTTCGGATTGTTTGCTCTGGGAACAGTTTGGACATGCCATCAAATCAAAAATAAAAAATTTCCAACTTGGCCTTTGATGGTTTGCAGTGCAGGAAATTTAGCCATCGGCTGTTCTATTGTCAAAGCCCGTGAAAATGCCAAACAAAAATAAATAAAAGGAAATAAAATGAGAATCAGCGACAAAAATATTTTACGATTAAAAAAAACAGCTATTGCTTGTTGTGCCTTGGCCAACTGTTATGCACTTTATCGGACAAATGAGGCGATTGATAAAAAAGAAAATGTTCTTTCTTCAACAGCTGTAGCCATACTGGCCAGCGCCTGCTCGGGTTCGGCCTTAGGCTCATATTTATCCGACCCCAGACGTAAAAGAAGTCGTGATTAAATTTCCGTTAAAAAGCGAGCAATAATTTTACGAATACCGCCACGTTCAAAAGCAACCTCCAACATTTCCCCGTGTTCACGAAGCACAACACCTTTACCAAAAGTTTCGTGCATAACCTGACGCCCTTTGCGGGATTTTGGTTGAACTTTTTCATGGGCCCACGGCATACGCACATCCGCAAATGATGCCCCATAACCCATACGGTTATTCCCACGCATATCAATGTGTTCTTCGGGCAATTCTTTGATAAAACGGCTGGGTAATGAATTTTGCCATTGACCATAAATACGGCGATTGCTGGCATATGAAATGTGTGCCGATTTTCGGGCCCGTGTAATACCGACATAGGCCAAACGGCGTTCTTCTTCCAATCCCAAATCACCCGCTTCGTCCAAGGCACGTTGGTGAGGGAACAAACCTTCTTCCCATCCGGTTAAAAAGACGGTATCAAATTCCAAACCTTTACTGGCATGCAAAGTCATCACCACCAATTGTTCATTGGTCGCCATTTCGTCATTTTCGGTCAACAAACTGGCATATTCAATAAATTGTTCAATACTTTCAAAATCACCCAAAACGTTATAAAGTTCGTGAATGTTTTCCACACGGCCGGGGGCTTCGGGCGATTTATCCAAGCGCCACATCATCACATAACCCGATTGATCCATAATTTCCTTGATTAAATCAACGGGGGATAAATTTTTACTGTGTTCCTGCCATGATTGAACCAACGATTTAAAGGTTTGTAATGATTTTCTGGGGGCTGTTTTTAAATCCGCCCAATCAATGGCGTCAAATAAACTGAGATGATTATCCTGAGCCGTTTGACGCAACGCTTGCATCACCACATCACCAATACCACGGCGGGGTTTATTGACAATACGGACAAACGCCAAATCATCATTTGGGTTTAAAACCAATCTTAAATAGGCCACAGCATCACGAATTTCTTCACGTTCATAGAATTTAAATCCACCGATAATTTTATAAGGAATTCCCGCCTGAATCAGCTTATCTTCAAATTCACGGGTTTGAAAGCCGGCCCGCACCAAAATGGCGATTTGGGAAAGTGATGTACCCATTCGCAAATCGTGTTCTATCTGTTCAATCACTTTTTCGGCTTCCTGTAAACCGTTCCAATAACCTTGCACCGAAACCAGATTACCCATATTTTTTTGTTCATCAGCCACACGCAAAGTTTTACCCATACGACCTGTATTGTTGGCAATCAACCCCGAAGCCGCCCCCAAGATATGCGCCGTTGAACGATAGTTGCGTTCCAAGCGAACAACCTTAGCCGATGGAAAAATTTTACCGAAATTTAAAATATTATCCACATCCGCCCCACGCCACGAATAAATGGATTGATCGTCATCACCCACACAACAAATGTTATTGTGTTTTTTGGCCAACAATCGCAACAGCATATATTGAGCCACGTTGGTATCTTGATATTCATCCACCAAGATATAATGAAACTGTTCCTGATATTCGGCCAAGACATTGGCGTTTTCCTGAAACAACTTTAACGGCAACATCAACAAATCACCAAAATCAACCGAATTCATTTCGGTGAGTTTACGCTGATAAAGTTTATAAAAATCCAAACTTCTACCTTCACAAAAATCACAAGATTCAGCATGGGTTACTTTATCGGGGGGCAGACCACGATCTTTCCAACGTTGAATAATATCCATCATCATTTTGGGCGGATATTTTTTGGTATCCACACCGTATTGTTGCATCAAGTTTTTCAACAATCTTTCCTGATCATCCGAATCCAAAACGGCAAAGTTTTGTTGCAAACCGACATAACCGCCATAACGGCGTAAAATTTTAATACCGATGCGGTGAAAAGTCCCCAACCAAACACCAAAGGAAGCTGATCCCACCATTTGTTCCAAACGAGCCCCCATTTCTTTGGCCGCTTTGTTGGTAAAGGTGACCGCCAAAATCTGCCAAGGCAGTGCCAACCGTTGTGCCAAAATATAGGCAATCCGTGTGGTTAAAACACGGGTTTTGCCTGTACCAGCACCCGATAAAACCAACAACGGCCCTTCGGTTGTGGTAACCGCTTGGTATTGTTCGGGATTGAGTTCAGATAAAAATTCAGGTTCGTTATTCATGTGGGGCAGACTACACTATTTTCATACTTTTTGCAACAAAGATTTTTCTTGATTTTTAAACCTCTTCACATTAAAATATCCCACAAGCAAGGATTTTTAATGAACTATATTGATGCACATTGTCATTTGTTGGATGAAAATGAAATACAACTGGCCCGCACAACAGGGGTTGAAAACATCATATGCAATGCAACGAATCCCAACGATTGGGAAAAAGTATTGGCGCTTAAAGACGTCATTCATGCCATCGGAATCCATCCGTGGTATGTAAGTGATTTAAATGAAAATGCCTTTCAGGATTTGGAAAATTTATTGATTCAAAATCCCAACTGTCACATCGGTGAAATCGGTTTGGATAAATGCAAAAAAGATTTTTACAAGCAAGAAGAAGTTTTTGAAGAGCAACTAAAACTGGCGCAACGATTGAACAGACCTGTTCATATTCATTGCGTCCGTGCATGGCAGGAAGTGTTGGCCATTATAAAAAACTATCCGAATCTGACTTATTTATTTCACGGTTTTTCGGGTGATAAAAACGTTATTCGCTTTTTGGAAAAATTTAAATCTTATTTTTCGGTTTCACATGGGGCGAAAATCCCCCTGATTCCGGCGGATAAATTATTGATTGAAAGTGATGCCCCCGATGGATTACCCAGTCCGGCAAATCTGCCCTTTTTATATATGCAACTGGGTATTGATTCAAAACAGATAAATCAAAATTTTAAGGACTTTTTAAATGGAAGATAGATTATCCCGAATGCGTTTAATGGTGGGCGAATCGGCTTTAAAAAAGTTGGAAAAAAGCCATATATGTGTCGTGGGGTGCGGGGCCGTCGGCGGATATGTTTTGGAATCATTGGCCAGAGCCGGTATCAAACATTTAACCTTGATTGATTTTGACACCATCAGCATCACCAATATCAACCGACAATTGCTGGCCTTAAATTCCACTATCGGTCAAAAAAAGGTGGACGTGGCACGCCAAAGAATTGCCGATATTTCAAACGATATTCGGGTGGATACTTTGGATATTTTAATCAATCAGGAAACCGTTTCGAAAATCATTGAAATAAAACCCGATTTTGTGGTGGATGCCATTGACAGTTTAAATCCGAAAGTATGTTTGATAGAAACCTTGGTTAAAAACAATATTCCCTTTGTTTCGTGTATGGGGGCGGCATTAAAAACCAAAGCAAATCTGATTCAGGTGGAAAAAATGAAAAACACCCGCAATGATCCTTTGGCCGGCTTTATCCGAAAATATCTCAGACGTCGTGGCGTGCCTTTGGATTTCAAGGTTGTGTATTCACCGGAACTAACCAAAGATAAGAGCAAATTGGCTATGCCCGAATCGGCCCCCGAAAAAGGACGTGTGCGTCATCAAATGGGATCATTACCCACAATTACGGGTATCTTTGGGCTGACCTGTGCCCAAGTGGCATTAGATTATCTTATCCAATGTGAAGATTAGCCCTTATTTAAAACATCATCCAACAGGACAATTTCATAGGCTTCATGATCGGCCATCAATTGACGCCACAATTGATTGACATGACGGTGGCCGAATTTTTCACCCTTAAAGTGTCCCAAAACGGGCATACCGACCTGATACAAATCACCCACCGCATCCAATGTTTTATGGGCAATAAATTCTTTGGCATCACGCAAACCGCCCGTATTCATCACCCCATCTTTTTCAACAGCAATCACATTATCCAAGTTGGCCCCTTTGGCCAAGCCCATCGCACGCAATTGTTCCACTTCGGATACAAAACCAAAGGTACGGGCACGACCCACCAATTCTTTAAAATTATCCAACGTTAAATTCAAATGATATTCCTGATATCCAATCACATTGCTTTGCGGAAAATCAATCATTGTATCCAAAACCAAACCATCTTTATTGGGGGATAAAGATACATGAACATCGCCGTCTTGCACCGATACTTTTTTCAACACACGCAATGCTTTTTGCGGGGCGTCCTGAGCCACCACACCGGCACATTCAATCAAAGTAATGTAATCTTGGGCTGAACCATCCATCAAGGCCACCTCGGGCGCATCCAATTCAATGCGTAAATTCGTAATCCCAAAGGCGTGTAAAGCCCCCATTAAATGTTCAATCATTGAAACCGAAACGCCCGATTTATTGGCAATACTGGTACACAAACGGGCGTCAGCCACATTCAAATATGTGGCCGGCACCACATTGTTTTTATCGGTAATATCCGTACGGACAAACTGAATGCCTGTTCCTTTTGGGGCCGGAATCAAATTCATATGAACGGGCAATCCGCAATGCAAACATACCCCCACACAGGGAATAGCGCTTTTTAATGTCTTTTCGGGGTAAATATAATTTTGATTTTGTTCGGTCATTTTAAACTCCTTTTGGGGTATTATGCCCTAAATTGATATTTTATGCAAGTCAATAATGCATTACACCACAAAGAACAGTTGTTTTTTAATACTTTCGCAAGCCATTTAAATAAAAAAAGAGGAAAATATGAAACAGGCAAAAATCATTGTTTTGGGCTTTCAAACCCCCATTGGTCAGGCTATTTTGGAACAATTGGCCATTCATAATTATCCGTTTGATCAGATTTTTTTATTAGACCCCAAAAAAGTGCATGAAAAACAATTTTATCAAGGCGAAGAAAAACACGTTATCGCCTTTGATTCTTTTGATTGGAAAAGTCCTTTTATTGTTTTGATTTGTGATAAAGAAGCTTTCAGTATCTGCCCGCAAAAACCTTTACCCAAAAACAGTTGGGCCATAGATTGTACGGGATTGTTTTCAAAATCTCAGGCCATTATCCCACAATTTAACCTGAATAAAATCAAAAAAAGCAAAAAGCACATTTTGTGTTCGCCCACTTCTTTAACGGTTATTTTGTGCCATATCTTATCCGATTTGATAAAGTATAAACCTATTAAAACACGCATTATTGCCTTAGTCGGTACTTCTTTTTTATCATCAGAAAATGCCGAAAAATTACGGCAACAAACACGCAGTGTCTATACACAAATCCCTGTTTTAATCAAGCACAATCAACCGCCTTTGGCCTTTAATATCATTCCGCAAATTCCAACCGAAAAATCCCAAGCCTGTTCCCATCAATTAAAACAAATTTTAAATTTAAGCAACGATTTTCGCCACTGTTTTGTGCCTGTTTTTCGGGGATTTTGTTTGTTTATATCCTGCACTTTAAACCAAAAGATAAAACAACCAAAGGATATTTGGAAAAACAATCCTTTCATTCATGTGATGGATTTAAAAGACGGGCCTTTTATTTTATCAACAGCTGCCACCATCAGCGAAACAAAAGTTTTTATCACAGACATAAAATACCATGCGAATAATTTAAGTTTTTGGGTTGTCGGTGATGACATTCAAACGGGTTTAACTTTAAATACCATTCACATTATTGATACTTTGATTAAAAATTTTATTTGACTTTATAAAAATATTTTTTTATGATAGCTCTATGAATTTAAAAAATACATTACAAAAAACATCTGATCGCATCCGATTGGCACGATTGAAGGAACACCTGAAAAAACGTCAATCAAGCATCGCATTGTTGTTGATGTTTGCCATTTGTGCGGGAAGTTTTCCTTTTTTAATGCGTTGTTCTGTCCCCCAAGTACAAAAAACAGAGCCAACCCCTGAAATAGAGGAGCAATTGGAACAAGCCCCATTGCCCGAAGAAATCGTGCATGAAGATTTGGGTGATGAACCGGTTGTCAAAGAAGCGCATGTTTCTTTAAACGAATTGGAACAACGTGTTCAGTTGGGCGAATTAAAAATGAAAATGACCCAGTTGGATAAAGGGGAAAGCGTTTTAACTTTGCTCAGCCGTGAAGATGTTCCCACATCGGAACGTGTTCAAATCGTGGATGGATTAGAATTATTGATAAATTTAAGAACACTGCGTCCGGGAATGCAGTTTATCTTTTTTAAAGACGGACCGGATGTTGTGGGTGTTTCCTTGATGACAAAAGACGGGGAAACTTTGGCTGTTTTGCGTGAAGCCGATGGTTCTTGGACACCTTTTTCACATACGGGACGTGTGGAAACAAAAACCATTCGTTGGCAAGGAACAGTGGAAACGAACTTTTCAAAAGCCGCCCAAAAACAAGATATTCCCGAATCTTTAATCAGTCAGGTAACCAATGCCTTGGACGGTGAAATTGATTTTTCATCCGATATTCAAAAAGGCACCGAATTTGATATTATCGCCGAATTTAAACAAACAGAAGGTGGATTGGAAATCGGCGCCAAACAATTATTATTTGTCGGGTTAAAAAGTTCTTCTTTGCAAATCAACCGCTATGCCTATACCGCACAAGACGGCACCACGGCCTTTTACAACGCCCGTGGAAAAAGTATCGGAAAACAATTATTAAAGCGTCCCTTAAAGGCCAAAGCGCGCTTATCTTCGGCATACGGCAAGCGCAAACACCCGATACTAAAATATGAAATTTTCCACAAAGGTGTTGATTTGGCTGCCCCCAAAAACACACCCGTTATGGCGGCCGCAGATGGTGTTATTACTTCCATCGGACGTAAGGGGTCCTATGGAAAATATATCAGCATTCGCCATGCCGACGGTTATCAAACAGCCTATGCCCACTTAAACGGTTATCGGGCTGATTTAAAGGTTAAATCAAAGGTCAAACGGGGCGAAGTTATCGGCTACGTCGGTTCAACAGGACGTTCAACGGGTCCACACTTACACTTTGAAGTCATCAAGAATAAAAAGGTTGTCAATCCCTTTGGAAATAACAAAACCGCCGATCACCAATTAAAAGGCTTTGATTTGGAACAATTCCAATTTTGGGCCGAAACAGTTCATCCGGATTTCAAACAACATTTGGCCGGCAAAATTCCACCGGTCCCAGGCCCCAAACCCTTTTAATAAAAAAAATTACAAAATATTACACTTTTGTTAAATTTGAGTTTTTTGGGCACTAAAAAACAAAAAAAGCTTGCATTTATCAATAAAAAGGTATAGTCTTGCCAATAAAAGAGGAGGAGAAAAATGAAAAAAACTTTACTGATTTGTGCGTTAATTTCGGCCGGTGTTGTGGGGGGATATTATTGGGGAACATCTCAAACAAAATCAATGATGCCAATGCAAATGGGGCCGGCCCCTTATATCCCTGTCGGTTTGCCCGAACAACGTGATATTCAGGATCAAACACGCTTTATCGCTTTGGTAAAGCCGTTGAATTCCGTGGATATTCGCCCACAAGTGGCCGGTGAAATCAAAGAAGTTTTATTCACAGACGGACAATTCGTCAACGAAGGGGATGTTTTATTTTTAATTGATCCCGATAAATATCAGGCGAATTTGGCCGTTGCCAAGGCCGCTTTGGCAAAAGCCGAAGCCGATGTCAAACAATTAAAAAGCGACTTTGACCGTCAGGCAGAACTTTATAAAGATAAATTCGTTTCAACGGCCGATTTGGAAAAATCTGAAAGCCGTTTGGCTCAGGCTCAGGCCGCCGTTAAACAGGCTCAGGCAAACTTGAATTTAGCTGAAATTGATTTAAAACACACCGAAGTTAAATCGCCTATTTCCGGCCGTATCGGTCAGGCTTTGATTACCAAAGGAAACTATGTCAATGTCGCCAACGGTGCCTTGGCCCGAATTGTCCAAACAACCCCCGTTAAAATCAGCTTTTCTATTACGGACAAAGAACATTTGCAAATGAAAAAAATGATGCAACAAAACGGTCAAGCCGAAATTCCGCAAATGCAAATTGAATTGGCCGATAAATCCGTATTACCTTTGCCGGTGGATAAAGTTTATTTGGACAACGAAATGGATGTTCAAACCGCTACCGTCAATTTATATGCCGAATATGAAAATAATGAAGATTTTTTAATTCCAAATGATCACGTCAATGTTTTATGGCAAAACACCGAACCGAAAACGGTTGTTATGGTTCCGCAAACAGCCCTGTATAACGATGCCAGTGGCAGTTATGTCATGAAATTAAACCAAGACAATACAGTTATTCAACAATATGTTACCAAAGGCGAAAATATCAACGGTCAAATTGTTATTGAAGATCGTTTGCAAGCCGATGAAAAAATTGTTGTGTCCGGCGGTCAAAAATTACGCAACGGACAAACCATTCAACCCATTGAAACCGAGGCTAAATAATGTTTTCTTTGTTTTTTATTAAACGTCCCCGTTTTGCCGCCGTCTTAGCGATTATCTTATCGTTGGCCGGCGCCATTTGTTTGTTTAATTTGCCCGTTGATTTGTATCCCGAGGTTACACCACCGGAAGTGCGTATTCGGGCCAGCTATCCGGGGGCCAGTGCCGATACTATTGCCAAAACAGTCGGTATTCCTTTGGAAGACGGCATCAACGGTGTGGATGATATGATTTATATGTCGTCCAACAGCACAGACGGCGGTTATATGTTGACGGTTACCTTTAAACCCGACACCGATCCGGATATGGCAACGGTTAAAGTGCAAAACCGTATTCAACAGGTGATGAGCTTATTGCCCGCCGAAGTGCAACGTTATGGTATTCAGGTGATGAAAGCATCCAGCAATATGTTGGCCTTTATCAGCTTTTATTCGCCCGATTCATCCATATCAACCAGCGATATGAACGATTATTTGCAAAACAGCGTGGTCAAACCTTTATCCAAATTGGACGGCACTGGTGAAGTCAATGTTTACGGGGCCAAAAAAAGTATGCGCATTTGGATGGATGCAGATAAAATGGCATCATTAAATTTGCCCATTTCAAAAATCCGTTCAGCCATTGAAAGCCAAAACTATCAACCCTCTTTGGGTAAATTGGGCGCACGTCCCAACGATAATTCGGAAGGTTTGGTCTATAACCTGCAAACATTGGGACGTTTGTCCACACCCGAAGAATTCGGTAATATCATTATCCGAACCAATGAAGAAGGCGGATTATTAAAATTAAAAGATGTGGCACGTATTGAAATCGGGTCAGAAAATTATTCACATGAAGCTTATTTCAATCATAAACCGTCTGTCGTGTTGATGATCAACCTGTCATCTGGGGCCAACGCTTTGGGCACCATGGATCGGGTCAGAACAGAATTGGAACGTTTATCAAAATTTTTCCCAGAAGGTTTAAAATATAACATCAACATGGATTCAACCGATTACATCAGCGCTTCGGTCAAAGAAGTGGCATGGACGTTGATTTTAACCTTTATACTGGTTATCCTTGTTGTTTATTTGTTCTTACAGGATTGGCGTTCCACTTTGGTGCCAACGATTACAATTCCCGTTTCATTATTGGCCACCTTTATGGTGATGTCTGTTTTGGGTTATTCCGTCAATATGTTCACCTTGTTCGGTTTATTGTTGGCCATCGGTGTGGTGGTGGATGATGCCATTTGTGTGACGGAACGTGTGGTGTTTTTGATGGATAAAGAAAATAAATCGGCTATGGATGCCACCAAACAAACCATGCAGGAAATTTCGGGTGCATTGATTGCAACCACTTTGGTGTTGTTGGCTATTTTTGTGCCGATTGCCTTTTTGGGTGGTATCACAGGAAAGATTTATCAACAGTTTTCGGTTACCATTTGTGCGGCTGTGTGTTTTTCCACATTGTGTGCTTTAACCTTGGCACCGGCCATTTGTTCGCACTTTTTCAAAAAAACAACGCCTGTGTTACGTGGGCCTTTGGCATGGTTTAACAAAGCCATGGAAAAATGCACCAACGGCACAAAGCGAGTGGTTTTAGCCTTTGGACGAAAAACCGTTTTAATCGGCTTGGTCTTTGTGGCATTTACCACTGTTTCCGTTATTATGTTTAAAGGTATGACAACTTCATTTTTACCGAACGAAGATCAGGGTATGTTGTTGGTCAATGTCAGTTTGCCCGAAGGCGCCAGCATGGGCAGAACCGATGAAGTCGCCCAAAAGATGATGCCGATTGTGGAAAAAGAACCCGGTGTCAAAAATTTTGTTTTGATTGAAGGTTTTTCAATGACAACCGGTCAAGGTGAAAACGTGGCCATGGGTATTATCGGATTGGAACCTTGGGATAAAAGAACGGATAAGAATTTATATTCAACCGCTATTTTAAATTCTTTACGTCAAAAATTTACCCAAATTCCCGAAGCTGAATTCCAATTGTTTGAATTACCCGCTATCCCCGGTTTGGGTTTGGCCGGTGGTTTGGACTTTAAATTACAATCCATGAACGATTTGGATTATACAAAATTGGAAAATAACGCCAATGCCATTTTGGATGTCATTCAAACGGATCCGCACTTTATGTATGGGTATTCCAGCTTTACATCCAAAACACCCAATCTGTTTTTGGAAATTGATCGGGTTAAAGCCGAAAGTATGAATGTACCAATGGCCAATATCTTTGGGGCTTTGGAAAGCTATTTGGGTTCGGGATATGTCAATGATGTGAACTTCGGAACTCAGGTCAACAAAGTGATTTTGCAATCTGATTGGAAATATCGCCGTAATTTGAAAAGTTTGGATAAATTGTATGTGCCCAGCGCCACCGGCAAAATGGTGCCGTTAAAAACGTTGGTGAATGTGCATCAAATCTTATCCCCGCGTCAAATCACCCGATACAATCAATATCCGGCCGCCGGTTTGACAATTATGCAATCGGATAAAGTCAGCTCGGGTGCCGCCATGAATCGCTTGGAAGAATTGGCACAAAAAACTTTGCCGGCCGATTATGCCTTTGAATGGTCGGGTATGAGCTATCAGGAAAAACAAAATGAAGGCCAAATCGGATTATTGGTGATGTTGGCGGTATTGTTTGCCTATCTTTTCTTGGTGGCACAATATGAAAGTTGGGTGGTGCCGATGCCCGTGTTGATGAGTGTTATTTTTGCCGTTTCGGGCGGATTGTTCGGTTTGTGGATTACAGGACTGCCTATGTCCATTTATGCCCAATTGGGATTGGTGTTATTGATTGGGTTGGCCAGTAAAAACGCCATCTTGATTGTGGAATTTGCAAAAGACGAACACGAAAAAGGAACGGATGTTGTGGAATCAGGCGTGCAAGGATTAGCCCAGCGTTTCCGTGCGGTTTTAATGACAGCCTTTACCTTTATTTTGGGTGTGTTACCTATGATTTGGGCCACAGGGGCGGCCAGCGGTTCACGCCGTTCGTTGGGAACACCGGTGTTTTACGGTATGACCATCGGTACCATTGTCGGATTGTTCTGTATTCCGCTGTTTTACATCTTTGTCCAAAGTATTGTGGATAAGATTTATAAACGCAAATAACAGATTGAATTATCAATAAAAAAATCCCCCGTTTTTCGGGGGTATTTTTTTAAGATAAATCTAATCGCAAATAGGTTCTATAGTCATTGTCCCAATCCAATCAACATTGCCAACACCGGCATCGTGAACTTTTAACTTAAATGGTGTATTGGCCGGAATTTTATAGCTGTCCTGGCTTGGTGTTACATTGGAACAATATACGTTATATGCATACCATGTTTTTCTGGCATTTCTTTCATCTTTATTGAAATATAATTTAAGATAATCGTCAATACATTTTGAACTGATTTTCAATGTGGCATCCACTGGAAATGTTGTCCAATCCAAAACAGTATAAGTACCCCAAGCCGCAGCCCCCACAATATTGGTTGGCGTTACCTTTAATTGATTTGTCGGTAAGCTTTTACAATCATAACACTGTCCGTTGTAAAAATAAGGTTTATCAGTTGGACAACAGGTTTGGGTCAAAATATTACAAGCTGTTTCACCTTCACAATTTGTATCTGTCAAACATTGGACACATTGATTATTATAGACTATTTTTTTATTTTCATCTTTTAAAA
>SUVA01000017.1 GCA_015062245.1 Alphaproteobacteria bacterium | reverse complement strand
AATGGGCGAGCCCATTTCAGAATGACAAATACAGTTTAACCCACTGTATTTGCCATACAGTGGGTCGGTTGTGCGTTCGCACAACTTAATATTCAAAATTAAATGTGTGTGTGTGTGTGTACAAGGTGGCTGTATTTTGCCCTTTATCGTTGTTTAAACGCATTGTGCGATATCTCCTTATTTGCTTATTTATCCCCACACTAGCATAATTTACACACCTTGTCAAGCGGTTTATGTGATAAAAAAAACTAAAACACTTTACAAACTTCTGCGGGATTTTAGGGCCATTTGTAAGGTGCCGTCATCCAAATAATCCAGTTCGCCCCCCACCGGTACGCCACGGGCCAAAGTGGTCAGCTGAACGGGATACTTGCTCAATCGGTCAGCAATATAATGGGCGGTTGTTTGCCCATCCACTGTGGCGGGCAAAGCCAAAATAACTTCTTCAATCTCGCCCGTTTGAATCCGTCCAATCAATTTATCTATATTTAAATCATCAGGACCAACACCGTCCAAAGCCGACAAAACGCCCCCCAAAACATGATAAACCCCATGAAATATATTTGCCCGATCCAAAGCCCACAAATCAGCAATATCCCGCACGACACAGACCTGTTTTTTATCTTTTTTGGGGTTGGAACAGATATTGCAAGGGCTTTGTGTGTCAAAATTTCCGCAAATTGGGCAGGTTTGAATGTTTTCAACCACATCTTGCATCGCCTGAATCATCGGCCCCATCTGGCTTTTGGGATTGTCCAACAACGATAAAACGGCCCGCCGAGCAGATCGGGGGCCAAGGGTCGGCAAGCGCGCAAATAAACCGATAAGTGTTTCAATTTCCTTTGCGGGCATAGTATTCCTTAAAACGGCATTTTAAAGCCTGGAGGCAAACCCAATGCGTTTTGCATTTTTTCCATTTCTGTTTCCATGTAGTTATCAGCCTTTTCACGGGAATCAGAAATGGCCACAGTGATTAAATCTTCCAAAGTTTCCTTGTCGTTCAAAACAGAATTGTCAATTTGAACTTTGCTGGCATAACCACGGCCGGTCAAAGTAACTTTTACCAAACCATTACCGGATTGACCTTCAAAGGTCATACCTTCCATTTTGGTTTGTAAAATACTCATTTGAGATTGCACTTTCTGTGCTTTCAACATTAATTCGCCAATGTTTTTCATAACAGATATCCTTTACATTTTAAATATTAAAAAGTGTCTTTTTTATAATTAGAAACGATCTTCCATTGTATTCCTCCTTGTTGGTGAGGTTAGATTAGAATATTTTGAAAAAAAAATCAAGCAAAAAATTTTTTTATAAAAAATAAAAATATCTCTTGACAGACGGATTTAATTTTTGTATAATTAAAGCTACCTTATGCCTCCATGGCGGAATTGGTAGACGCGGCAGACTCAAAATCTGCTCTTAGTGATAAGGTGCTGGTTCAAGTCCGGCTGGAGGTACCAAATCAAGCTGCTCCCTTTTTGGGAGCTGATTTTTTTATATTTTCCAAGCGCTTGTGCTGGTTCGATAGTGGGGGTTTGAAAAAGGTCTAAAATCCGTAAATTATCGAACTCAATATTTGACTTTTGCTTTTATTTATAGTAAAATCAGACTCAAGAAAGGAATAACTATGAACATATTTGAATCAGATTTTATGCGTCGTTTGCGTTATTTACCTGAAGAAAAACGTTGTTTTTTATTAGATACAATGGAACAATCAAGAAAAGATGTTACTCACAACGTTGCTGAACATCGTTCTTCTTCAAGCTATGAATATCAAAAAATTTTACATAAAAAAGTGACAATTGCTCTTCAAAAAGGTGCTGTTGCAATTTGGATGCTGTTGGATGATCCTGAAAAAAGAGATGTACAACAAATGGAAGCGCGTTTAAATGAATTGGAAAGACTTGTCACAGATTTTGGCGTCATGGATATATATCATTCGGTCATGGCACGAATAGAACAAACAGGAACTACAGAAAAAATGGGCTATACTCGTGAAATGATACTTGAAGATAAGCAAAAAGAATATGGGCATTTTATGGCAACATATATCAAATTATCAGAACCCGATCGACAGAAGTTTATTGAGGAAATAAGGCATCCTTTAGCGCATTATAGACCTCATTTAAAAAATCAAATGGGACGCCAAAGAGAAGATTAAAATAGACCTTCAATTTCCAATGCTAACTTTTTGAAATCTTCTAAATGATTGGCTCGGTATTCGCTAAGTGTGCTGTACCAAAACATACAACTCCCATTTCGGGAGTTGTTTTTTATTTGTATTTCAAGCCGTTGTGCTGGTTCGATAGTGGGGGTATGGAAAAGTGCCCATTTTCGTAAATTATCGAACTTTTCAAATTTGGGTATATAAAAAATTGAAAAATATGTCTAAATATGTTATAATCTGCGAAAAAATGAAAGGATATTTTGGTGTCAAACTATTCAATAACTTCCAATCACACGGGTATCAAAAACAATAATGCCTTTGAAGACATTAGACGTCTTTTTTGTTTTGGAGCTTTTTTCAAAAAAGCGCCATCAAATCCAAAAAAAACACTTTCGGATAGAATTATAGAACCTGCAAGAGTTCAAGAGATAAAACGAATTTATACAACTCCAGAAGCCCCATTAGAAAGACAAGCGATAGATAAATTTTTGCATTTTTTTTATTGTATGCCGCAAAATACTTTACCAATGCCCCATACAAATACTTTTGCCATGCCGGGACGTCCTATGTTTTCACAAATCAAGATGAGTAATGGGCTGACTTATTTAGCAGCGATTTCAGAGGTAGGCGAAATCAATTGGTTTAAATCAATTGATGGAAAAGTGAGTGGTTTTAATCCGGCTGAACATACTCTAGAAGAAATTAAACAATTAGCTGATAAAAAAGAAATATTTCCAACCGGTGATTTAAACAGAAATTATTATAAAATCCTTCTTTATCCTTACCATGAGGATGGCAAAATCCGAGAAGATGATTTTTTGGATATAGGCCTGAAAAAGGATGCGCCACTCAACTCAAGAATACCCGTTCAATTAGATAATCGTCTTTTTGACAGCAGAATGATTTCTTTTAACGTATTGGAAAAAAGAATTTCAGTAGGTAATGGTTCTTTGCCCGTTGGACTAGAATTTCCACCACATTTGTTGAAGGTATTTAAGAAATTAGAGGAATTTTATGAAGCCCAAAAGCCCACCCTCGGTAAGATGATTTATACTCTATTTTCTTCAAAAAATACAGGAACAATTACGCCACTTTCATCAAATGGGCATGGAGTTCGTTTTTATAACACAGAAGTTGTTAATCCAAACATAGCAACAAAGCTAAGCTCTAAGCATCAATGCGAAATCCCTTATCCATTAGTAAATGGAAGATAAATAGGAGTTTATATTTGTTGTGCCAAGTTTTTAAAATCTTCTAAATGTTTGGCTCGGTATTCGCTAAGCACGCTGTACCAAAACATATAACTCCCATTTTGGGAGTTGTTTTTTTATTTGTTTCTAAGCACTTGTACCGGTTCGATGATGTGGCCATGAAAAATCTCTAAAATTCATAACTTATCGAACTTTTGAATTTGGATAACTGATCCACAGTATTGTTCGGTTAGAGAATCACGGTTATTCACTAGGCTATAATTATCCAACAATATTTGGAAATCTTTAATTGTTTAAAACATTAGACTTTTAACCACATTAGCCAATTAACACGTGTCCATGACTGGGCAAAAGACCTCCTCTGTATGGTTCTTTATGCCTTGCTATTTTTACGGCAACCTCCCGTTCAAACTGTTTTTCACGTCTTTGTTTTTCTGTTTCTAGAGGTTTTTGTAAATAGGCCGGCTTTTGACGATAAGCATCTCGGATTTCTTCTAATTTTTTTTGACGTTCCGGGGTGGTTGTTGTCAGTTCTTTCAGGACCTTTTCGCGCCGTTCCCTGTCATAATCTGATGCATACTTGGACTTTACGGTCTCATTTAACTCAATCAAGTCTTGCCGACGACGTTGGCGATTATCTGCCTGCTGTTCCAAAACACGATTTGTGGCCAGCGTTGCTTCTCGTTCAAGATCCTTAGATTTTCCACATTGCCCAATTGATTCAAACTCTTCAAAATCTTTACGTGTCATACCGGCTTTATATTCCAAAAAGCGAATGACAGCCTCACGGCGTTTGAGCGCCCGTCCACCATGTGTCAGAACATATTTTGCAGCATTAAAAATATCTTCACTATTTTCGACATAATCTTTACTGGTAATACAATCCAATGGCAAATATCCGTTTTCATCTGGCTGATTTAAACTGACACCACATCGTTGAACAAGAAAATCAATGCATTCTTCTGTATGGCAGGATCTATCTTCCCGACCAGCGTGATGCAACAAATGTGCGATCAAAGGCGCCCCATAGACCAAATCATTCCCGCTGAAATAATCCGGCCAGTATTTTTCAATATCTTTTTTTAGTGCCTCTAAATTTGATCGCACACAATCGTAATACAATGCATGACGCATATTGTTTTGTTCTTCTAATGCTTTTTGGGCGAAAGGATAAGTCAAGTCTTTATAATCCATTTGTTCTTCCTTTGATAAAACTAAAGATGTTAAAACCATGAATACTGTACTATATTATTGCTTTAAAATCAAGTTTTTTCTTCGGGGGGAAAACTTAATTCGGGACGTCGACATCCTGAATTAAAATTTTAAAAGTTCCACCTGCTGTGCCAACTTTTTAAAATCCTCCAAATGTTTGACTCGGTATTCGTTCAGCACGCTGTACCAAATATTACAACCACCATTTTAAAGGTGGTTTTTCAATTCCGACATCAATTCATTCTGCACTACCGTTTGAATTCATTGTGTTTCATTGCTTTGCGCGCAAAATAATTCACTGGATTATTTTTGCTTGCGCAGTTATTTTACAAGGCTTCTTGCGGGTTCGATAATTAGGGCGCCGAAAAGTGCTTATTTTCGTAAATTATCGAACTCTTAAAATAAAAAACAACCTCATTTTCAGATGAGGCCGCTTTTTAAATCAGCAAGCAGAAACAAAAATTATCGGCTTTTTTTCTCTAAATATTTTTCCAAAGCTTTTTGTACTTTCGGATTTGGTGCTTTATGATAAAGTTCTATATTTCCACATCCGCCTCTATCTACCTTTTGATGCCGATATTCTGCCACTAAGGCTCTCTTTTTATTCTGTCTATCCATTTCTTTTTTGGAATCAATATCCGCCAATTTATCCACGACAGTCCCCCGGCCACTCCCTTCATATTCAAAAGATACGGTCTCTTTTTGTCCCTTAAAACTATCCAATAATTTCCCTAACTCCTTACGTTTTGGTCTTATTGTAACCTTTTTATCGTTGTGGTGATGTATTACTTGTTCTGTTACATCCCCTTCAGGATTTCGTGTTGTTGTTTTAGAAAAATCTTCACCCACAGAATCTTCCTGAATTTTAATCAACTTTCCTTTGGCATTAAAATATTCAGAAATATCTTTATTTTCTTCTGTATGATATTTTATGATTTCAACAATCTTTCCCCTTTTATATCTCTCAGTAACCGCTTCTCCCGCTAAATCGTCTTGAACTCTTATAGAAGAAATTGTTCCATCGTGATTAAATTCTCTGACAATTTGTGCAACCCTCACACCACCATCTGAGATATCACTTATTTTTCTATTATTCAAAGTTTCTTCTCTCATTCTATGCTCCTTTCTATTAATAAGATAGAAGTGATAGTATCTCATTCTGAGACATTTGTCAATATATCAGCGACCTTCACGTCTTTTTGCTAAAGTTTGAGATGTCATATTTTTAGAAATGGGTCTTCTTCTTAGTTTGGCGTTTTCTTCTTTGATGGCTTTCCTAAATTGTTTTGCCCACTCATTAAAAATTTCATTTATTAGCTTTTTTGCTTCTTCTTTAGAACATCCATACAAAGACATAACGCCTTCCAAAGCTTTACGTTCTATTTCTTTTCTCTCTTTCTTATGTCTTTTATCATCTTGTCTTTTTTGACGCGCTTCTTCGCGTTCTTGTTCTCTTTTTGTTTTTGGTGGTTCAGCATAAAACGACGACATTTAATAACTCCTTCATATCTGTTAATAATTTCTGAGTTCTTAGGTTATTATACCACAAATTAAAAGAAAGTCAAGTTTTGAGAGACAATTAATTTGGGACGTCAACGTCCTGAATTAAAATTTTAAAAGTTCCACCTGCTGTGCCAAGTTTTTAAAATCCTATAAATGTTTGGCTCGGTATTCGCTAAGCACGCTGTACCAAAACATACAACTCCCATTTCGGGAGTTGTTTTTTTATCAAGAGACCTTACCCCAATTTCAAAGAATTCAACTAAATTTTGAGCTATTTGAGTCAATTCTTCATCAGTTAAATTTTCATTGGGATACAGCGTTTTTAGTTCCTTTTTAATTTCATCCTTTTCTTTTGACATATCAATATCCTTTCATTTTATTTTTGGATATTGTTTAGAATGTGTAAAGCAATGAATTTCTACTAAATTATTTTTCCGGTTATAAAAAACGACCTCGGTAAAAGTTTTGCCGAGGTTATAAAAAAAGGATGCTTTTGTAGACATCCTTCCTGCCTTGATAATTGGAACGCTTAATAAAACATTCCACAAGACGCCTTATTATAAATCAGTTTCATTTAAAATGGAGTGCTGTCCCGGTACAACAATGTTAAAAAACTTAATTTCGTTCTGGGATTGAAGTTTAAAAATAACACATCCAAAAGGTGGGTTAATCCATATTCTTTTAAATTGAGTCCAATCTTGCTTTAATCCATCTGTGTCAATAGTGCTATAATTTGGAATACCTAATGCTTTTGCTTGATCTTTGGTTGTTGCTGGGTCATAATCAAAAGTACCAAACATATCAACAATATATTTTGGGGTATAACATTCAAAATTTTGTTCGTTAAAAGAAATAGCTCCTGTACTCATATTTATTAGAACTGAAAAAATGTTTAGAATCAACCGAATAATATTGCAATTGGTGAAATTTTTGTGTAAACTGGTTGTAATATCAATTTTACAGAAAGGGAAAAACATGAAGAAATTGATTTGGGGATTGGTGATTGTTGCGGTGGTTGCTGTATTTGGTGGCCGTGCGTGGTATTTGCATAAACAATCAACAGCAGAAAAAAATGTTGTGAAGATTGGTGCGATTTTACCTTTATCGGGTGTTATGTCACATAATGGTGAAATGGCCTTAAACGCTATGAAAATGTTGGAAGATAAAGTCAATGCAACACAATCAGTAAAAGTGAAAGTTGTGGCAGAAGATGGTAAGTTTACGACGAAAGATTCTCTTTCTGCTTTTCGTAAATTACAATCTGCCGGAATTGATTTGATTTTAGCCTATGGAGATGTACCTTCCAAAGCAATTGTGTATATTGCAAAAGAACAAAATATTCCTTTGTTTACGGTATCAGATGGCAAAGATTTAAATGCTGTTCCAGTTGTTGTGAACTTGATTCCTAAAAATGAATATATGATAGATTATATGACAAAGTTTGTGGTTGAAGATGTGAAACCTGAATCTGTTGCCGTTATTCATCAAAAAGATTTAGCCGCCATTGAAAAAGGTGATTTAATGGTAAAGAACTTGAAAGATGCGGGTATTACTGTAACAAAACAAGAACAATTTGCCTTTGATGCCCCAGAAGTTCGCTCCATTGTTTCTAAGGCCTTATACGGAGACCCAAAAGCAGTTGTTTTCTTTGGTTGGGGCCCTGCCTATACAGCAATTTTGAACACACTTCGTGAACAAGGATTTAAAGGCCCAATTATTACAGATTGGAATATTTCTGCTGTTTTTGATAGTTTGGCCAAGACAGCGTATCCTTTATATTGGATGGATACATATTTTGATGAACATTCTACTTTGCCGGAAGTTCAAAAATTTGTGGCCGAATATAAACAACGGTATAATATGGTGCCAGACATTTTCGCTATGTTAAGCTACATTGGCACACAGACAATTACCAGCTCACTTAAAACAAATAACTACCAACCAATGACAGTTATGCAAGATGTTATTAAAACACATGATTTGCCGACAGTTTTGGGGAAAGTGAGTATCGGTGATGACAGATATTTGGAACTCCCTTTGGTTATCAAACAAATGCAATCGGATGGAACGGCAAAGATTGTGAAAGAATAAGAAAGGAGAATGAACCATGAAAAAACTTATTTGGGGATTGGTAATCGCAGCTGTAGTTGCTGTATTCGGTGGCCGTGCATGGTGGTTATATCAACACCGTGACAACAATCAAAAAGATACATTGAACATTGGTATCGTGACATTTCGTGGTGCTTTTGCCAAAATGGGGCAAGATGTGGACAACGGTATCATTTTAGCCAATGAACAATTTTCTAAGTCCCATCCGGATGTAAGGATAAAATTACACTTTGAGGATGGTAAGGGAGTAGCAAAAGATGCTGTAAGTGCATTCAATAAATTGATGATGCATGATATAGATGCACTGATTGTCACTGGTGACAATATGGTTCCTGTAGTGGCTCCATTAATTGCTCAACACAAATTGCCGGCCATTTTAACCATTGTGGGAAGTGATGACTTTGTAAAACACAATTCCCCCAGATATATGCACAAAAATAATTTTTCAATTGGTAAATCTGCTGGTCAATTTGCAGATTGGGTTATAAAAAATAATAACATTAAAACGGTTTCTGTATTGGCACAACATACTGTTTATGCATTGGAAGGTGTGAAGGCTTTCTCGGATGCAGCCAAAGAAAATGGCATTTCCGTTTTGAAAGAAGAAAAGTTCCGCGAAACAGATACGGATGTGCGTCCTGTTGTGGAAAAAGTGTTAGCTGATTCGCCTGACGCGATTTTTGTCTGTGGTTATGGAAAAGCATATATCAACATATTAAATCGTTTGAAAGAAAGTCATTACAAAGGTTTAATTTTAGTTGATAAAGGTATGTTAAATCCCGAAACGATGGATGGCTTAAAAGAAAAATCAGGATTTGTATTCTTTGATGTTTTAGCACCTCAAGATAAGATTAAAGCCTTTAATGAAATTTTTGAAAAACGCTTCAAGGAGGTTCCAAGTTCTTACGCTCAAGATGGTTATGCATCAATGGCTATGTTATTGGAAGGTATTGCAAAATCCGATAAGACCCCAGAAGGTATCAATAATGAGTTGAAAAAAATAACCACTATTGATACAGTTCGTGGACGCATGGATATTGATTCAAATGGTGTCAGTTCTCTTCCAATTTTTATCGGAAAGTTGAAAACAGATGGCACCTATGACATCCTGTATGTGAAAGAATAAAGCATGACATTATTACTTCAACTCTTCATCAACGGATTGGTTCAAGGAATGCCTTTGGCATGCTTGGCGGTTGGGTTCGGATTGGTGTATAGGTCCCTCAGAATCTTTCACTTGGCCATGGGTGCCCAATTCATTTTAACAGGTTATATCCTTTATGCCTTAATGAATTGGTTTAATATGGGATTGATGACAGCCATTCCTTTGACAATCGTTTTGGCGGTGGCCTTTGGGGCATTGATTGAAAAAGGTGTTTATTTGCCCTTCTTTAACAAAAAGTCCTCAGCCGGTGTGACGATGATAGCATCCTTGGGCGTGATGATAATTGTGGAAAATGTGATTGCTTTGATTTTCGGCAACAATGTCAAGAGCATTTCAACGGATTTAGAGCCGATTTACCTGTGGCACGGATTGAAAATCACGCGGATTCAGTTGATTCAAATGCTGGTGTGCGGGGCTTGCTTTGTGGGTCTTGGGGTTTTGGTACAAAAGAATAAATGGTTCAAAGTAATTTGGGCCATGGGCGATCAACCAAAATTGGTGCCTGTGATGGGGTTGCCTTTGACAAAGATTCGCTTGGCGATTATGTGCCTGTCTGCCTTTATGGTCGCGGTGCCATCGGTATTGATTGGCTATGATGTCGGCTTGGAACCGCATACAGGGATGAACTATTTGCTGACGGCCTCGGTGGCGGTGTTCTTTGGTGGGCTGGATAAGTACTGGGCTTGGGGCTTTGGGGCCATTTGTGTCGCTATTATGCAAAGTATTGTTGTATGGCAATTTTCGGGCGAATGGATTAGTTTAGTCACCTTTGCCACCTTGGTATTTGTGTTGTTGTTTAAGCCAAATGGAATCTTTGGCGTTCGTAAGCGTATGGAGGAAGAATAAAATGCGTAAATTTATTTGGGGATTAGTAATTGTTGCAGTGGTTGCTGTATTTGGTGGTCGGGCTTGGTATTTAAATCAACACAAAGAAAACAGTGATAATGTTATTAAAATTGGTTTGTTATCCTTTAACTCTGGAATGTATGCTGATTTAGGCATTGCTTTGGATAATGGTGCAAAATTGGCCGTAAAAGAAATCAACGCCAATTCAGATACAAAGCTTCAGCTGATGATTGAGGATGGAAAAGGTTTTGCCAAAGATGCCATCAATGCCTTCCATAAACTTGATACAAGCAAAATGGATGTGATGATTATTGCTGGTGAAAACCAAGTGCCGCCTGTTGCTCCATTGATTGAAAGTAAAAGAATTCCAACAATTTTGACATCTGTGGGGACATTGACCTTTATGAAAAACAATAAAGATAAGTTTATGTTTCTTGTGAATCCATCTGCCCAATCAACAGGATATGCTATGGGTGAATATGCTAAAAAAGAATTGAATGTGAAAACATTTGGAATTCTCTCTGTTGCCTCTGCATACGGTCAGGAATCTGCAGGCGGATTTATTCAGGGAATGAAAGAACAACCAGCCATCTGGGAAAAATATAAGGAAACAGATTTAGATTCTCGTGCTCAGATTACCAAGATATTGGCAACCAATCCAGACGGTGTATATATCGTGGGCTATGGTTCGGGGTATACCAACGCCTTGAATCAAATCAAGGAACAAGGATACAAAGGTGTTATTATGTCTGATTATACAATCAGTGGACAAGAAGCCCAAGAAAATGTGAAAGATAAAGCAGGTATTTTCTTTGCCGAAGCGGATAGCCGTAACAATTCTGCAAGATTAAACCGTTTTTTGAACGCCTATCGTGCTGAATATAACAAAGATGCCAGTTATCATGCTCGCTTAGGATATGATTCCATTTATATTATTGCTGAGGCATTGAAGAATAGCAATAACATCAAAGAAGGTTTGGAAAAGATTGCCAATTTTGACACATTTTCTGGTAAGCTGACATTCAATAATGACGGCACACCCAACTTCCCAGTTGTTATCAAACAAATGCAACCGGATGGAACAGCAAAGGTTGTAAAGGAATAAGAAAGGAGATTTAAAATGAAGAAACTGATTTGGACTTTGGTGATTTTGGTTGTGGTTGGTGTTTTCGGTGGCCGGGCGTGGTATTTGCATAAGCAGGCAGAACAAAATAAAGATGCCATCAAAATTGGTGTGGTTGTTCCTTTATCCGGTTTTGATGAAAATCTGACCAATCGTATTGTAACCACTTTAAAGGTTGCAACCGAAGAACTGACGAAGGATAAACCTTATAAGATTCAATACTTGTTTGAAGATGGAAAATATACTGTTAAAGATAGTATTTCTGCATTCAATAAGTTAAAAGCGTCAAACCCAAAGGCATTTATCGTTTTTGGTGATTTGCCCGCATTTGGTTTAAGACCTTTGATAAATGAAACAAAGATTCCGACAATCGCTTTGGCTTTGGGTGATTCAAAACTCCCGGCACAAAGTCCTTATATGTTCCGTGTATCAACATCAACAACGGAACTGGCCAAGAAAATAGCAGAATTTACCGTAAATACATTAGGTAAAAAAGAGATTGCTATTTTTAAATCAAAGAATAATTATGGCGATGATTTTAGCAACGAATTCCAAAAGTATTATAGTGCTTTGGGTGGAAAAGTTTTAATTGAAGAAAGTTATGACATTTTGGATATGGATGTACGGCCTCAAGCATTAAAGATTTTGGATAAGAAACCGGAAGTGATTGCTATGTTTGGATTTGGCCCAGGTTATACTGCGGCATTTAACCAATTGGCCGAACAAGGTTATAAAGGTGATTTTATTACAGACCATTCAGTTACTGATGAATCTGTTTGGAAAAATGTACATAATAAAGCCGCAGGTACATACTTGGCGATTGGTGATTATAGAGTCAATGAAATGAATCCGAACTATTTGGAAAAATACAAAGCTAAAATTGGGGCAGAACCTGATGTGTTTGCTATTCTTTCCTATGTATCTGTGGATGTTTTAATGAAGGCACTTGAAAATAAAACAGATTTAAATCAAGGTTTCTATGATATTCAAAATTTTAAGACGGTAATGGGAAAACTGAGTTATGATAAAGATGGTGAACCGCATCCGCCAATGGTCATCAAACAAATGCAACCGGATGGAACGGCAAAGGTTGTAAAGGAATAAGAAAGGAGATTTAAAATGAAGAAACTGATTTGGACTTTGGTGATTTTGGTTATAGTTGCTATATTTGGTGGTAGAGCATGGTGGCTTTATCAACATAAACAAACTGATTCCAATGTGGTGAAAATTGGATTACTAACGTTTGATACGGGGCTTTACGCAGAATTCGGTCAAGCATTAGATAAAGGTGCTATTCTAGCAGTTGAAGAATACAACAAAAGCAACTCAGGAATCAAATTGGATTTGGTCATAGAAGATGGAAAAGGTCAAGCAAAAGATGCTATTAATGCATTTAACAGATTGATTGCACAAAAACCAAATGCTTTAATTATTGGCGGCGAAAACCAAGTGCCACCTGTTGCACCTATGTTAAAAAATATACCTGCTGTTTTGACCTCTGTGACCACATTAGGATTTTTAAAACACAATCAAGATAATTTGATGTTTTTAATAAATCCATCTGCGAACAATGTCGGGTATGCTATGGGAGAATATGCTAATAAAAAACTGAATCTAAAAAATATTGCAATTTTGTCATTGAATTCCTCTTATGGTAAAGAAAGTGCAGAAGGTTTTATCAGTGGTTTTGGAAAACAACCTATTATATGGGAACAATTTAAGGATACAAATTTAACAACTCGTGACCAAATCGTTAAGATTTTGGCAGAAAATCC
Organism: Alphaproteobacteria bacterium; assembly: GCA_015062245.1. Classification (GTDB taxonomy): domain Bacteria; phylum Pseudomonadota; class Alphaproteobacteria; order CAAHEQ01; family UBA3637; genus UBA3637. The sequence continues at coordinate 9,535 of SUVA01000017.1, read as the reverse complement.
AGATGGCGTTTATGTTGTTGGTCATGGGCCAGGTTTTCCAAACGCTTTTAAGCAATTAAAAGAACAAAAATATACTGGGGTTATTATGTCGGACTATACAGTCGCCGATGAAGATTTAGCGGATGGAACAGGAATATATTTTTCTGCTATGGATGACACTAATGTTATGGAATATGTGGATGCCTTTGAAAAGAAGTATTTTGATCGCTTTAAAGAAAAAGCAACAGAACATTCTAAATTGGGTTATGATGCCGTTAGGGTTATAATAACTGCGATTGAAAATCGTGGAAAAACTTCCAATGACATCAAAAAAGGTTTGATGGATATTAAAGATATGAATACATTTTTTGGGAAAATGAAACTGAATAACAATGGAACTTCAGAATTTCAAATGACTATTAAACAACTTCAACCGGATGGAACAGCAAAGATTGTAAAGGAATAAGATGGCAGAATTAAACGCACTGGAAATTCAAGGCATTTGTAAAAAGTTCGGGGAAACGGTTATCCTGAACAATGTGCAAGCAACCATCAAGCCTGGCTTGGTCACGGCTTTTGTGGGGCCGAATGGTGCGGGTAAAACCACTTTGTTTCATATTATTACCGGCAATTTGTCAGCCGACGGTGGCAAAGTCTTGCTGAACAACAGGGATATAACAAACTTGCCGCCTTTTGTGGTGGCTGATATAGGCATTACAAAGCTGTTCCAAGACCTGCGGATTTTTTCGGATATGACTGTTTTGGAAAATGTTTTGGTGGCCTTGATGGACAGGCATGAACGCAAACCCGCTTGGGCGTTTGACCACTTATTCAAACTGAAAAGCTTTTTAACCGACCATAAGAAAGAGGCCTTAGGATTTTTGGAGTTGGTTGGAATTGCTGAACACAAAGATAAAATGGCCGGCAACCTGTCGTATGGGCAACAAAAATTATTGGCTTTGGCACGGATTATGGCCAGACGACCCAGCTATATTTTACTGGACGAACCGACCGCAGGATTGTCGCCCGTGATGGTGAACCAAATGGTGGAGCTGGTCAGCAAAATGGTCAAAGAAATGGGTATTTCGGTTGGCTTGATTGAACACAATATGAAAGTGGTACAAAAGCTGGCAGATTATGTGTATTTCTTGCACGAAGGAAAGGTTTTTTGTCATGGAGATGCCAAAACGGTCTTTTCCAATGCAGAAGTGAAACGGATTTATATTGGCCTATCAAAAGGAGAGATAAAATGAGGAAGCTTATTTGGACATTAGTTATTGTGGTACTGGTTGCCGTATTTGGTGGCAGAGCTTGGTTCCTACATAAACAAGCAAACACAGAAAAAGATGTGGTAAAAATTGGATTGATTCTACCTTTGAGTGGTGATGCCAGTCGCGATGGACAGGAAGCTTTGTTAGCTGCGAAAATGGCTCAAGACGAAATCAATCAAGCAAGCACAAATAAAGTGATTTTAAAATCAGAAGATAGCAAATATGCATCCAAAACAGCCATCTCTGCCTTTAATAAACTTTATGGTGAAGGTGTGGATTCTGTTATCGTTTTCGGTGATGTTCCCAGTTTGGCAGTTATACCTTTACTGAAAGATTCATCAGTCCCTATGGCTGCCATGGCAGGTGATGCACCCATTCCATCTATGAGTCCGTGGGTATTCCAAGCACTTATACCCATTAAACAAATTGCTACAACCGTTTCCAATTATTTAGTAGGCAATTTGAAATTAAAGAAGATAGCTTTACTGTATGTTAAATGTCCGGGTGGTGAACAATTTGTGTCTGACTTTAGAAATGAAACAGAAAAATTGGGCGGACAGATTTCTGCGGAAGAAAGTTTCAGAATGGGTGATATGGATACAAAGGCACAGATTACAAAAATCTTGACAACAAATCCGGATGCCATTTTCGTTTATGGATGGGGTCCAGGATATGTAAGTGCTTTGAACTATTTGAAACAAATGCGTTATGCTGGAACTATTATGACAGATTTTAATATCGTTCCGAATACAAACATTTTAGTTAAAAAAGGAAAAGATATTCTTTATTTGGATTTGAATGCAAAAGAAAATGGATTTGCAGAACGCTTCCATGAAAAGCATGGTGTATATCCAAACATTTTTACAACATTTATCTATGAATCAGTCAGAGTTTTTGCCAATAGCACGAAAGCAGGTCAAACAAAAGAAATGACCCGTAACAATTTAGTAAATCAAAAAGGATTTGCAACCAGTATTGGAAATATCAGCTTTGATAATGATGGTAATATCTATGGAATTGAAACAGTTATCAAACAAATGCAACCGGATGGAACAGCAAAGGTTATAAAGGAATAGAAAGGGAGTAGAAAATGAGGAAATTGATTTGGACTTTAGTGATTTTGGTTGTAGTCGGTGTTTTCGGTGGTCGTGCATGGTGGTTATACAAACACCGTGATACAAATGTAAATAACATCAAAATAGGAGCGATTTTACCAATGTCAGGTGTTTATGGCGAAGAAGGTAAAGATGTATTGGCCTGCCTTAAAATCGCAACAGAAGATTTTAACAAAGCAAATCCTCAAACACCTGTTAAATTATTACTGGAAGACGGGAAATATACATCACAAGCAACTATTTCTGCATTTCATAAACTACAAGGTGAAGGTGTGAAATATTTTGTGGTTTATGGTGATAATCCCAGTTATGTATTAGCTCCGATGACAAAAGAAAGTGATGTTGTTATTATGGGAATTGCAGCCGCGGATAATGTTACACAATTATCGGACAGGGTATTTCGTGCATGGATTTCTACGGGATATTCTACGCAGGCCTTAGCAAACTTCCTTTCCAACGATTTAAAGATTCAAAATACAGCTGTTATGAGAATCAACAATAACTATGGTAAAGAAGGTGCAGATGGTTTTACAAAGGCCTATCAAAAAAATGGCGGGAAGATTGTTATCCAAGAAACCTATCCGCAAGATGTTCGTGATGTTCGTTCCTACGTAGCAAAAGTATTGGATAAAAATCCAGATTCTATTGTGGTCTTTGGTTTTGGTTCGGGATTAGCCTCTGTAATCAATCAAATTATGGAAACAGGATACAACAAACCTATTTTATCCGAAACAGCTATCTCATTCCCGAACACTTATGAGCATGTGGCTAACAATGCAGCCGGTGTTTATTTCGTTGAACCGATTATTGATACAAAATATCCAGGTTATACAAATTTTTCTGCAAAATATAAAGCTCAACGGGAAAAACCTGCCGTAGCAATACAAGGTTTTTCATATGAAGCCCTCAGATTATTGGCACAAAGTATCTTGGCACAAAAGAACACAAATGTAGCAAATGTTTCAAAGGAACTATCCAACTTATCAAATGTACCGACAATGGTTGGAACATTTGGATATGATGGCGGTCGTGAGGCACATGCCCCATTGGCCATTAAACAAATGCAACCGGATGGAACGGCAAAGGTTATAAAGGAATAAAGCATGACTTATGTATTACATCAGCTGATAATGATTTCCATCTACCTGATTTTGGTGTATGCCACCAATTTGGTGACAGGTCTGGGTGGATTGATGACAATGGCTCAGGCGGCCTTTTACGGTATGGGTGCTTATACCTATGCTTTGGTGGCCCTAAATATGCCGGCAGGATTTGTGGAAAGTTGTGGCCTTTCTATGGTAATTGCCGGATTTGTGGCGTGGATTTTATCCAAAGTTGTCCTACGCTTTCGGGGCGAAACATTTGTATTGGCAACCTTGGCATTTCAGATGATTGTCTTTACCATCTTGGATAACTGGGAAAGCGTGACGGGTGGTTCCTATGGTTTGTCGGAAATCCCCAGACCTGCCTTATTTGGCTATGAAATCACAGGCATTTGGGGCTATTTAGGATTGGCTGTGTGCATGGCCGCTTTTATCACAGGCATTGTGTGGGTGATGTATCAAAGTCCCTTTGGATTGTCGGTCAGGGCTGTCAGGGATAATGAAAGGGCCGCAGAATCTTTACGCATTTCACCACAAAAACAACTCAGCCGAGCTTTTGTGATTTCCGCGGTATTGGCCAGCTTTGCCGGATGTTTGTTTGCCAGCTATGTGACCTATATTGACCCAACATCATTTTCACTCACCGAAAGCATCTTCATTTTATGCATCTTATTGGTGGGTGGCTCGGGCAATTTAATCGGTCCGTTCTTGGGCGTGCTGTTTATGATTTTGTTTCCGGAAGGGTTACGCTTTTTGGGATTGCCGGATGAAAGTGCCGCCAATATCCGCGAGATTGTCTATGGAACAATTTTAATCATTTTAATGTACTATCGCCCCAGTGGCCTTAAAGGGATTTATTCAGTGAAATAGGAGGAAGTATGCGTAAGTTGATTTGGACTTTAGTTATTGTCACAATCGTTGCCATATTCGGTGGCAGAGCTTGGTATCTATACCAGCACCGTGAAACCAGTGAAAATGTCGTAAAAGTGGGAGTATTATCATTTTTAACAGGTCAATATGCAAAAATGGGGCAAGATATGACAAATGGTATTATTTTGGCCACAGAAGAAATCAATACTTCTCCCGATTACAATGGAACCCAAATACAATTAGTTATAGAGGATGGAAAAGGTATAGCAAAGGATTCCGTTAATGCTTTTAACAAGATTTTATTTCATAATGTACAAGCATTAATCGCAATGGGTGATAATCAAGTACCACCTGTGGCTCCTTTAATCATTCAAAACAAATTACCAACAGTTGTGACAAGTTGCTATAACAATGAGCCAATTAAACAGAATAAACCAGAAAAGTATATGTATAAGAATTCATATCCTTTGGGTAAATTTTCTGAATGGTTTGGAGAATATGCGGCACAAAAGTTAAATTTGAAAACAATTTCAATTCTACCAGTTAAAACATTCTTTGGTCAAGAAAGTGCAGAAAACTTTAAGAATAGCTTTGAAAAAAATGGAGGAAAAATTACCGATATTGAATATTATACAACAACACAAATAGATGCAAAAGCTTTGGTATTAAAAGCTATATCAGAAAATCCAGATGCTGTTTTTGTAACTGGTTATGGACAAGGGTATATTACCATTATTAACACATTAAGAGAGCTGAGATATGGTGGTGTTATATTGGCTGATTCTGGCGTTACAAATCCCGAATTTGTGGATTCAATGAAACTGTTTGACGGAATTATTTTCTTTAAACAACCTCCATTACAAAGCAATAAATCGGAAACATCAAAGCATTTTCAAGAAGAATACTTTGCAAGATTTAAGGAAAAACCGTCAGATTTTGCAGCTTTTGGATATTCGTCTATGATACTGTTAGGTGAAGCAATCAAAAATTCGGATTTATCACCATCTGGAATTAATGCATCGTTGAATAAAATATCGTCTTTTGATACGGTTCTTGGAAAATTAAGATTATATTCAGATGGTTCGTGTTCTCTTCCTTTTATGATAGGAAAAATGAAATCCGATGGAACTTATGATATTATGGAAACCAAGGAGTAGAAATGGCAAAAGCAAAGAAAACAACTCCTAAAAAAAAGATTAAGGCAGAATCAAAATTGCCTTTGCTGACCGTTACGAATTTGACCAGCGGTTATGGCACTTTAAAGATTTTGCGTGATATTTCCTTCACTGTGCCACAAAAGACCGCCATGTTATTAATGGGGCCAAACGGTTGCGGAAAATCTACACTTTTAAAGACAATCATTGGTGAAAACAAACCATGGACAGCTAACTCGGTTATTCAGTTCAAGGATAAAAAATGGACACGCAAGAACAATGCTTCTATTGATAGCAGAATCAATGCAGGTATTGGCTATTTGCGTCAGGTTCAAAATGTTTTTACCAACTTAACTGTTCGGGAAAACTTGGAAACCAGTTTACTTCCTTTGAAGTTGGATAAACAAAAAGCCATTGAAGGTATTTTGCAGGATTTCCCAATGTTGAAGGGGAAATTGGATAAGCGTGCTGGATTGTTGTCAGGTGGGCAAAGACAGGCATTGGCGATTGCAATGGTTTTGATTAAACCTTGTTCACTGTACTTACTGGATGAACCCAGTGCCGGACTTTCACCCGCGGCCGCTATGGAAATTATGGAGTGCTTAAAGAATTTTAAAAAATCCCATCAGGACATCAGCATTTTGATGGTGGAACATCGCTTGGAATTATTAAAGTGGATGGATTGTGCCTGTGTGATGCAGCAAGGGACTATTGTCCAGCAATATAATGATATAAAACAAGCTTTGGCAGAATCCTCCCTGACCGAACATTATTTTTAAGTAAGAAAATTAAAATTACAGCCATTTTTGCCCAATTTGCTAATTTTTGGCTAGCAAAGTGCATTTTTTCTATTTTTTTCATTTTTTTGAGCTGGGGGGCACTCCCGAATGTCTAATTTTGCGATATAATATACCTGTTAATCAAGAATAACTCATTGATAAATGAAAGGAATTTGAAATGGAAAACAAAATTGGAATGGCTCTACAAGAAGGTGGATTTGTACGAGTATATGACGAAAACGGCCAAATTGTGCTTTTTTTTATGAAAAATTCTCCCTTGTTTTTTTATTGTAAAAAATTTCAATCCTTTTTGCAATAAAAAAACTTGCCTTTTGAATAAAAATATTTTATAATATATTCAATTTTAATCTCAGATACCCGAAAGGAGGGAAGAATATGGTAACCATCGTCGTGCGTGACAATAATGTCGAGCAGGGTTTGCGTGTCTTGAAACGCAAAATGCAAAAAGATGGTCTGATGCGTGAATTGCGTATGCGTAAATTTTACGAAAAACCTTCTGAAAAGAAAAAACGTAAAATGGAAGAATGTATCCGTCGCACACGTAAAAATCGTCGCAAACGTCTTTCCACAGAAGGATATTAAGGATATCAGACTTTATATCAGCCCCCTTGATTCGGGGCTGATTTTTTATGTATGCTCTTAATGTAAAAATAATTGACTTTTATAAATAAAAAAGATATAATTTTAAAAAATTTTTTAACCAAGGAGAATAATATGCCTGCAACATCAATGGAACAAGTGGTCAGTCTTTGCAAACGTCGTGGTTTTGTTTTTCAAGATTCCGAAATCTATGGCGGTTTAAAGGGAACTTATGATTTTGGGCCCTTGGGCATTGAATTGAAAAAGAACATCCGTAATGCTTGGTGGCGTGCCATGGTATATGAACGTGATGATATTGAAGGTTTGGAATGTTCCCATTTATCCCATCACTTGGTGTGGAAATATTCGGGTCACGAATCCACCTTTTCCGATCCGTTGTGCGATTGTAAAAAATGCAAGGCCCGTATTCGTGCCGATCATATCGTGGATGGCAAATGCCCCGAATGTGGCAGTACGGATTTAACCGAACCACGCCCGTTTATGTTGATGATGAAAACAAATATCGGCCCGGTTGATGATGGTTCGTCTTTTGCTTATTTGCGTCCCGAAACGGCACAAGGCACCTATTTGAATTTCAAAAATGTGATTGATTCAACGGCCAGAAAATTACCCTTTGGTATTTGCCAACACGGAAAATCTTTCCGCAACGAAATCACCCCCCGCAACTTTTTGTTCCGCCAACGTGAATTTGAACAGGCCGAAATGCAATACTTTGTCAAACCCGGCACAGATATTGAATGGTGGAATAAATGGAAAGATATCCGCCTCAATTGGTGGATAGAACAAGGTATTCCTGCCGAAAAATTACGTTTTAAAGATCACGAACAATTGGCCCACTATGCCAAATGCGCCACAGATATTGAATATGAATTCCCGTGGGGCTTTGATGAAGTGGAAGGTATTCACGACCGTCAGGATTTTGATTTAGGCTCTCATACCAAAAACCAAAGCAAATTTGATATTCAGGCTAATGTTATAAAAAATACCGATTCCACAACAGAACTGAGTTATTTGGATGTCTTTGACGGTAACAAAACCTATATTCCGTATGTGGTGGAAACGGCCATGGGGTTGGATCGTGCCTTTGTCGTGTTGTTGATGAACGCTTTTACACAAGAACAATTGCCCAACGGCACAGAACGCATTGTGTTAAAATTGAAAAAGCATTTAGCCCCTGTTAAAGTGGCCGTTATTCCGTTAAAGCGCAACAATCCTGAAATTATGAAAATGGCCCATGATATCAAGGCCGAATTGCTTAAAACAGGTATCGGTCGTGTGATGTTGGAAGATTCCGGCAATATCGGAAAAGCCTATCGCCGTCATGATGAAATCGGCACACCGATTTGCATCACCGTTGATTTTGAATCCATTGAAAAAGCACCCGCAACCGTTACTTTGCGCAATCGTGATACAATGGAACAAACACGAATTGCTGTTGCTGATTTGGCGAATTACCTGAAAAACTTCTTTATGTAAGGATAAAAATGACACGAGATAATTCACAATACATTCACAAAAGTTCAACAGGTGAATATTTTGATATTCGGGCCTATGAAGACAATGAACAAATGAAATATTTATCTGGTTTAAAAAAAACGAACCGTGAAAAAAAATCATCTTGTTCGTCAAAATTATCATCCTTTATTTCCCGTTTAAAATCAGTTAAAACGCGCTGAATCATAGCGACAATTTTATACCATAAATCAGCCCCTTGGGATTCAAGGGGCTGTATTAAAAAAGCCGAGAACACTACTCACACAAGGCGTAGCAGTAGATGTCGGAGTAGTAACGGCTGTTGTAGCCGACAGTATCGGAAGAAAGATACACGAATAAGGCGTGACAGGAATTGTTGTTGGTTCCCGCTGTGCAGCTATAATACTCATCACAACTGACCGCATCCGTCGTCCAATACCCGTCTGTTCCAATCTTCTTCTGCAAATCCGACCAATCAACTGTCCCCGTGCACTCACTTCCTGTACAGTATCCATCATCTTGATATCCGCCCGTGATACCCAGGTCGGCAAGTGAAACCAATAATGCATTGTGGGCTTTACAAAAGTTCACCGCACTCCACCAGGTCATACCGTAGTCAGAGACCGTATATTCATCAGCGTCATCCGATGGACTGGTTGCAACGACACAGTGCCCCGTAAAGTTATTATAACAGGCCGAATCGTTTCTGGTCGTATTGGCATCGATTGCACAGTAGCATTTTTCACCATCGCCCTTGCCTTTACACCATTCGTCACAATCGCTGTTTTTAGAACAACCGTTTACTGTATGTGGCGTCACTGTGGCACAGGCACCGCCGATACATTCTTGTCCAGATTCACATGTCACCGATTCACAAGGATCAATTTTTTCGCTTTTCCCTGTTGGGCTTTTTTCGCCTTCGGCCTCTGTGGTCGCCAGGTTTTTGTAATAGGTAATTTGGGCATCTTTTTTGCCTGAGGTTGCAGAATCAACACATTCAACACCTTGAACCATTCCGCCCTTTTTCAATTGATCGCAAACGACAGAATCCACATCTTGAATCGTTAAAACAAACTTCTTTTTATCTTCCGTTTGGCTTACTGATGTGGAAAATGTTCCATAGTTTGTTGAACCAAAGTCTGTGATTTTTTCGGGTAAATCGCCACCTAA
>SUVA01000016.1 GCA_015062245.1 Alphaproteobacteria bacterium | reverse complement strand
TCTCAATTAAAAGAGGGCGGTATGGTTCAAAAAGTGGAATGTAATGAAACAGCCAAAACCGCCACTTTAACGTATTATAAAAACCTGGCGACCACAGAGGCCGAAGGCGAAAAAAGCCCAACAGGGGAAAAGCCTTGTACAGATTGTTCGTGTGGAGAATATGTTAGTGCGCATCCTTGTGAATGTGATCCGTGTTTTAATTCAGAATTAGAAAGCGAGTGTGCAGGAGCTATTAGTGATGCTTGCCTCTGTGAGCAATATTCATGTTATTTCCCAACATGTCCTGGATATGATCCATGTGAGTGTGAAGGAGATTGTTGTGCGAAAGATCCCTGCTCTAGTGAAGATTGCGAAGGTTATGATTCACCAGAATGTATAGAAGAGCGTTGTAAGAGTAACAAGTGCTCTAATACAAAATGTGAAGGCTATGAACCGTGTTTATGTGAGGGGGTTTGTTCTACAGATTGTCCCCAGTATGATCCTTGCACGTGTGAAGGAATGTGCGATTAGTTTACCTGTTTGTTTTTATAACAGCCCCGAAATCTCGGGGCTGGATTATTATCCGATATCTTATTTTACCACCAAATTGACCAAACGGCCGGGGACATAGATTTCTTTGACGATTTCTTTGTCCTGTAAAAAGTCTTTAATTTGATCTTTTGCCATTTGAATAATGGTGTCTTTATCGGTTGTTTTGGCAACCTCAAAAGTGCCACGCAATTTACCATTGGTTTGAATGACGATCTTCATTTCGTCTTTGACCAAAGCAGATTCATTCACTTTGGGCCATTGTTGATTAAACACCGAATAAGGATGTCCCAACTTTTCCCATAATTCTTCGCCCAAATGTGGGGCAAACGGGGATAATAATAACACAAAGGTTTTAATGCAATCCATCAAAAATTCTTTGTTCACAGGTCCTGAAACATAATCATTTAAAGCGTTCAAGTATTCCATCATACGGGCCAAAGAAGTGTTAAATTGCATCACATCCATATCTTTGGTGACGGCACCGATGGTGGTGTTGCGAATGAAATCCAATTTCTTTTCGTTGGCGGTCATTTCATTGACACTGCCATCCATATTTTGTGCTTTTTCAACCAATGCTTCAATGCGTTTGACAAAGCGTGCCATAGATTCCACACCGTTTTCGTTCCAAGGCCCGCCGTCTGTATAGGCGAAGGCGAATTCCAAAAACATACGGAACACATCCGAACCATACTTTGAAATGCTGTCATCGGGATTGATGGTGTTGCCTTTGGATTTACTCATCTTTTGACCGTCTGTACCCAAAATCATCCCTTGATGGACCAATGAAGTAAAGGGTTCATCAAAATCTAAATAGCCCATATCACGCAATGCTTTTGTGAAAAAGCGTGCATAAAGCAGGTGCATGGTGGCATGTTCTTGCCCACCTACATATTTATCCACCGGCAATAAGCGATTGATTTTTTCTTTATTAAAGACTTCTTTATCGTTTTTATTGTCCGGATAACGCAAGAAATACCAGCTGGAATCCACAAAGGTATCCATGGTATCGGGATCACGTGTGGCATCCATACCGCATTTGGGGCATTTAGTGTGCATAAATTCGCTACAACGTTTTAATGGTGATTCCCCATCGGGGCGGAATTCAACATTTTCGGGCAAGCGCACAGGTAAGTCTGATTCCGGCACAGCCACAGCCCCACAAATCGGACAATGAATAACAGGAATCGGTGCGCCCCAATAACGTTGACGTGAAATCAACCAATCCCGCAAACGGTACATGGTTGTCAATTCGCCATAGCCTGATTTTTGTAATTTTTCAACAATGGCAGGAATGGCTTCTTCGGTTGTCATGCCTGAAAATTCGGCCGAGTTTATCAATTTTCCGTATTCACAAAAAGGCAAATCTTTTTCTTCGCCGTTTTTATCCACAATCACACGGGTAATGGGCAAATTGTATTTGCTGGCAAAATCAAAGTCGCGTTCATCATGGGCCGGTACAGCCATCACAAAACCTGTACCATAAGTGGCAATCACATAATCAGCGACCCATACCGGCACTTTACGTCCGTCCACGGGGTTGGTGGCATAAGAGCCTGTAAAGACACCTGTGCGTTCACGTGAATCGGACATGCGGTCAATTTCTTTGACTTTGGCGGCCTCCATCACATATTGTTCAACGGCTTGCTTTTGCTCTGGTTTTGTCAGTTCTGGCACTGCCGGATGTTCGGGGGCAATCACCACATAACTTAAACCATATAAAGTATCCGCACGGGTTGTAAAGGCCTGTAATTTCATGCCGTTATCAATGTCAAAGGTAATGAGTGATCCATGTGATTTACCAATCCAGTTTTTTTGGATTTTCTTTGTTTTTTCGGGCCAATCCAAATTATCAATATCCTTTAACAATTCTTCGGCGTAATCAGTGATTTTAAAGAACCACTGTTTCATTTTCTTTTGAATGACAGGGGATTTACAACGTTCACAATGACCGTCCACCACCTGTTCATTGGCCAATACGGTTTGACAGCTGGTACACCAATTGACGGCGGCTTCTTTTTGATAAGCCAAACCCCGTTCAAATAATTTTGTAAAAATCCATTGTGTCCATTTATAATATTCTTCATCGCAAGTATTTAATGTGTGATTCCAATCATAGGTGGCGCCCATGCCCTTTAATTGTTCGGTCATTTTGGCAATACTGTTTTTGGTTGTTTCCTTTGGGGGAACACCTGTTTTAATGGCATAGTTTTCGGCCGGTAATCCAAAAGCATCAAAGCCCATCGGATGAAATACATTGTATCCTTGCATCCGTTTGAAACGGGCCCAAGAATCCACCGGTGCAAAGTTATACCAATGGCCACAGTGTAAGTTCGCCGCCGAAGGATAGGAAAACATTTCCAAACAATAAATCTTTTTGCCTTCGGCATTTTCATCAAATTTATAAAGTTCTGTATCGGCCCATTTTTTTTGCCATTTTTTATCAATATCAACTGAATAAGACATTTTGTTTACCTTTCATAATAAAAATTATTTTTCGGGTATTATAGCGGATTTTGTAAAAAAAATCCAGTTTTTTTAAGCGTCTAAAATTTTACCCACAATTTCGCGCGTAGAATCGGATAATTTTGCGGTTTCCCGCAATCGGGTCAATAATTTTTGCGCATATTGTTTTAAATCATGGGGCATTTTGGTACTGTTTTTAAAGTTTTTGGCCAAAGTTGCCGCCATATGAGGGTTCAATCTGTCCAATTGTTTGATGGCGTTTATGATTAAATCATAGCCGGCCCGTGTTTGAAAAGCGATGGTATTATTACAAAACACCCCCAACAAAGCACGCACTTTATTTGGATTTTTAATGTCAAACTTGGGATGATTCATCAAACGTTTAATCACACCCACCGTTTCGGCCACAGGATCGGATGCTTGAATCATAAACCAACGGTTAAAGGGCAGGGCGTCATTTTCATATCTTTTATAAAAATCATCCAACGCTTCATTGGCTTTGGGGTGATGGTAATGCACCAAACAAATTAAAGCTTCGGTTAAATCCGTAAAGTTGTTGGCCTGATTATACTGATTCCATGCGGTATCGGATTGATTGGTTAAACTTAAATATCCCAACAAAACATTTTTCAATGCCCGTTTGCCCATTTGATCGGGGGTGATTTTGTATTCATTGGTATCCGACATTTGCTGATACAAATCAAAGATGTCATCTTGATAGGTGTCGGCAAAATGTTGGCGTATCAAATGACGCACCGATTGCAATTGTTCGGGATTGACATGCTTTAAATTGTTGATAATTTCGGCATCTGAGGGCAATTTTAACATCCACGATTTTAACATATTGTCAATATCGGCTTTTAAACATCCGCCCATCATTTTTACCAAAGTGTCATCGGATGTTTCGGTATCGTTGTTCAGTATATTTAATATGGTATCCAACATATATTGATGCATAACCTGATAACGGTTAAATAAATCACAATCAAATTGAATCAAATGTTCCTGTTGTGCCAAAGTATAGTTGATATCAATATCTGCCACGGCCGAAAAGCCCCGATTGATAGACAAAACCGGTTCTTCAATCACATCAAAGGTAAAAGTTTTTTCTGTTTCATCCAAAATCAAAGTACCGTTTAATAAATCCGTTCCGTCTTTGGCCACCAAGCCATAGGCCAAAGGAATCATAAACGGTTGCTTTGTTCGGGCGTGTGTTTGTTCCATATGAACGGTAAAGGTGTTATTTTCATAATGCGTTTGGATGTTGACTTTGGGGCGCCCCGGTATCTGATACCACAGCATAAATTGGCTTAAATCCGTGTGTGAAGCATCCTCTATGGCCCGCACAAAATCTTCAATTTCAACCGCCTGACCGTCATGGCGTGAAAAATACAAACGACATCCGGCCATAAAGTTATCCCGTCCCACCACTTCACGCATCATGCGAATGACTTCGGCACCCTTTTCATAGATGGTGGCGGTGTAAAAATTATCCACGGATTCGGCCTGTTCCAACATAATGGGATGTGCCAAAGGTCCGTCATCTTCGGGATATTGAATCTGTTTTAAGGTGGCCACATCATCAATGCGCTGACAAACACCATAAACATCATGGGCATATTCGGTATGGCGATAAACGGTCAAACTTTCCTTTAACGACAAATGAAACCAATTTTTCAATGTTACCCGATCGCCCGAATAGTTATGAAAATATTCGTGGGCAATGGTGGCATCAATCCCCTGATAGGCCCAATCGGTTGTCGCCATAGGATTTGCCAATAATACATTATCGTTAAAAATGTTTAAAGATTTATTTTCCATGGCACCAAAGTTAAAGTGTGATACAGCCACAATGGAAAAACGGTCTAAATCATATTCCAACTCAAAGACATCTTCATCCCAACGCATGGCACGTTTTAATGATTCCATAGCAAAGGTCAGGCGTTCTTTTTTGCCTTCTTCACAATACAAATATAAATCCACTTTTTTGTTGTTTTTGGTGGTGTATGTATCTTGTAGTACATCCAACTTGCCCGCCACCAAAGCAAATAAATAACAGGGCTTGGCAAAAGGATCTTCAAACGTAATTTGATGGTCATCTTCAAAAACGATATTGCCGTTGGATAAACGTACAGGATAATCTTTTTTATCGGCCACAATGGTGCATGTGTATTGACTCATCACATCCGGATGATCGGGGTAATAGGTAATATAGCGGAAACCTTCGGCTTCGTTTTGTGTTGTGAATAAACCGCTGGCGATATACAGCCCCATCAATTGTGTGTTCTCTTTTGGATTGATTTGTACTTCGGTTTTTAAAACAAAATCTTTGGCCGGTGGCATAAAACTCAAACCTTTTGAATTTTGTTCATATTTGTCTAAATTGATGGAAATCAACTTTAATTGAATACCGTTTAAAAAAATCGGCTGATTTAATTGACAGTTTTGAAAATACAATTCGGCCCGCACAATTGTTTGTGTCGGATGTAAAACAAAAGTTAAATTTGTTTTGGGTAATTCAAAGGTTGGTTTTTGATAGTCTTTACGATAGATGGTCATTTTAATTTCGTCCGCCAATATTGTTCACGTTCAATGTTTTTGGGAAAACCGCCAAATCCGCCGTGATAGATGGAAATCAAGCTTTTAATGGCGTTTTGAATGCCGGCACAGGCAGCTTGTTCATATAAAGCCACGGCTTTTTTTTCATCAGGCTTTCCATAGTAGCCCCGTTCAATCCAAACGGCCAAAGCATATTTGGCCTCAGGCATGGTTTTGGCGGCTTTTGCCATATAATCTTTGGCTTTTTCACGGTTTTCTTTGACCTTATCGCCGGCATCATATAACAAAGCCAAAATATAAAAAGCCTCAGGCGATTTTAATTGGGCGGCTTCTTCATAATAAAAAACAGCTTTTGCCATATTGACGGGTACATCTTTGGCCCCGTGATGATAGATTTTGGCCAAAGTCAATGCACTTGTTAAACGAACATTATTATCCTGACTTTTTTGTGCCAATACCAAATGTGATACAGCACAGCGTGGATTTTCGTTCAACAATTCCAATCCGTCCACAAAGTGCATGTCGGGCGTATAATTCCATGAACGCAACAAAACCGACCCGATTCCGATTAGGCAAATCAGGCTGATAAAGAAAAGGGTATAGCGCTTTTTTGCGGATAAATTCTTATGTGTCATTTTCTCTCCTTTACAAAAGTTTAAAAACAGTGTACACTAAGGCCAATAAAAAAACAAGGGGAATTTTGATGAAGTGGTCAGAATTTGAAAATAAAAAAATCGGTATATGGGGGATGGGGCGTGAAGGGCAGTCTGTTTTAAAGGCCTTAAAAACGCACGTATCCGAATGTCAAATTCTTGAAATTGGCGAAGAAACTTTAAATCTTTTGAATGATTGTCAAATTATTGTTAAATCTCCCGGCGTATCATTATATCGGGATGAAATTGAACACGCCAAAGAAAAAGGAATTATAATCACATCCGGCACCAATATCTTTATGGCGAACAAAAATCCCGATTCAAAAGTAATTTGTATTACGGGAACAAAAGGCAAAAGCACCACCGCATCATTATTGGCGCATACTTTAAAGGCTTTGGGAAAAACGGTATGTTTTGGTGGTAATATCGGCCAGCCTTTATTGGATTTTGTGGATGAAACGCCTGATTTTTTTGTGGCTGAAACTTCCAGCTATCAATGTGCCGATTTTATCGGTCAACCCGATTTGGGGATTATGGTCGCACTTTATTCGGCTCATTTAGATTGGCACGGCTCTTTGGCGCAATATCATAAAGATAAGATGAATATGATTTTACAATGTAAAAAGACAATACACATCAATCAATTGGATATGAATGTCAGGGATGATTTTTTCTGTGATAAGGATGAAAAATTATTTCGGACTTCTGTTTTGCCCTTATATGGAAATCATAATTTACAAAACGCCTGTGTTGTTTTACAGGCGATTAAAGCGCTGGGTTTTAATTTAAAAAATTGTGAATCAGCTTTTCAAAGTTTTAAACCTTTGGCACATCGTTTGCAAAATGTGGGACAAATAAACGGTGTTTTGTATATCAATGATAGTATTTCTACTTTGCCCGAACCGGTGATAGTGGCTTTGGATACCTTTGCTGACCGACCGATTACTTTGATTGTTGGCGGTTGGGATGGCGGTTATGATTATACGGCCTTGGATAAAATGATAACAGAACGCAAAATTTTGGCTTTGGCACTGCCTGATACAGGCAATAAAATTACCACACCTTATCATGTAAAAAATATGCGTGAAGCGGTAAGGTTAGCCCACGAAAAAACACCATCAGGCGGTGTTGTTTTGATGTCCCCGGGTGCCCCCAGTTATAATCAATACAAAAATTTTGAACAAAGGGGGGAAGATTTTATCAAACTGGTTGATGAATTGAAAGGAAACAAAAATGAAAAAAATTAAAACAAAACACACAATGAAAACTTATCTTTTAACGGGTGTATTGGTAATGGCGCCTGTGGCAATTACGCTTTATTTGGCCATGTGGCTGTTTCGTTTAATGGATGGGTGGGCCAAATACCTGATACCCGAAAAGTATGCCGAATATTTGCCCTATGGTGTGCCAGGGTTGGGGATTTGTTTGTTGTTCTTGTCGTTGATTTTGGTGGGTATGTTCACCACGAACTATGTGGGGCGCTGGGCGGTGAAAACAGGCCAAAAGATTTTGGCAAAAGTTCCTGTGATATCGGGCATTTATGGTGCCATAAAAAAGGTTTTTGAAACGTTGATGGGCGATGGCGGAACTCAATCATTTCGTCAGGCCGTTTTAATTGAATATCCCCGCAAAGGTTTGTGGACAATCGCTTTTATTACGGCCCCTGTTTATAAGGGTTTTAAAAAATACTTGCCCAATGATATGATAACGGTTTATGTGCCGACCACACCTAACCCGACATCGGGCTTTATGATTTATGTGGCTAAAAAAGATATCAAGGAATTAAACATTCCTGTGGATGAAGCATTAAAGATGATTTTGTCTATGGGGATTGTGAATCCTTCAAAAAAGCTTTAAGATTATCCAAATCCCGTGAGATCAGGGCTTTTTTATAAAGACTGGTGTTGGGCTCACCCCGATAAAGTACCATCATGTGTGGAATGATTCGGGTGATGCGTTTATAATTTTTTTGCATATAAGGAATCATTTTTTCCAACACTTCCTCACGTGATAAAATGGGATGATTATCACCATAAAACATTTTGTCCACATCCCTTAATTCATAGGGGTGACCATAGGCCCAACGTCCAATCATCACACCATCCACATGTTTTAAATGTTCTTGTGCTTCCGTTAAAGACAATACATTACCATTGATGGAAATCGGCATATCGGGAAAAGATTTTTTTAACTTGTAAACCAAATCATAATTAAGAGGCAAACGCAACCGATTTTCCTTTGGTCGCCAATTGAGTTTTGCCTGACGGGCGTGAACGATTAAATGGCTGCATCCGGCTTTTTTAACCAAGTCCGCCAAATGGAATAATTCCTTCCAACCATCTCCGCCCACATCCGATAAAGAAATGCGTGTTTTAATCGAAACAGGCAAACGTGATGCACCACACATTTCGGCCACACAATCGGCAATCACTTCGGGTGTTTTCATTAAAATAGCCCCAAATTTACCCGATTGAACACGTTGGCTGGGGCATCCGGCATTGATGTTGATGCCTTCGTATCCCCAACTTTCGGCCATCTTGGCACATTGGGCCATCAATTTTGGCTCACTGCCACCCACCTGTAAAATCAAGGGATGTTCTTCGGGATTATAATCCAACAATAATTCTTTATTGCGTCCTAAAATCAGGGCTGGGCAAGCCACCATTTCCGTATATAATGTGGCATGATGCGTGATAAAACGTAAAAAATATCGGTAATGCCGATCTGTCCAATCCAACATGGGGGCAATGGATATCTTTTGCGAAAAGAATTGATTTTTTTGTGTCATTGCTATATAATAACATAAAATTAAAAAAAAAGAAAGGACCAAAAAATGACTTTAACCGAAACAGAAATAAATAAGATTCAACAATATCTGCGCCAATTGTTTTGGAATCCGGATATTACATTGCGTCCCGGCACCGCCAAAGACAGCCCGGCCGAAGTTTATATCGGTAAAGAATTTATCGGTGTTATTTATAAAAATGATGATGAAGGTGAAATCTCGTTTGATTGGAATATGTCCATATTGAATGATGATATTGAACAATTTTAAGGTATGAAAACATCGCTTTTTAATTTTGATTTGCCTGAACGCTTGATTGCGAATCGGCCTGTTGAACCCAGGGATATGGCCCGTTTATTACATATTGACGGGATGAATTTGCTTGATAAAATGATGTTGGATTTGCCCGATTTATTACGTTCGGATGATGTTTTGGTGTTTAACAATACCAAAGTGATACCGGCCCGTTTATATGGTGTTCGGGGTCAGGCCAAAATTGAAATGACCTTGTTTAAACAGGTGGATTTATCCACATGGGAAACATTGATTAAAAATGCCCGCCGATTACACGCTGATGATATAATTGTTTTTGATGATAAATTAAATGCCAAAGTTTTGGAAAAATTACCAAACGGTCCTGTGGTGGTTCAATTTAATTTATCGGGTGAGGATTTATTTGCTTATTTACATCAGGTGGGGACAATGCCTTTACCACCTTATATCAAACGTCTGTGGGGGGGGCAAGTTTCCGATAAGGCCGATTATCAAACGATTTACGCCCATCACGAAGGGGCAGTGGCGGCCCCGACGGCCGGTTTGCATTTTACCAAACGTTTGTTTGATGCATTGGATAAAAAAGGAATTCAACGTGAATTTATTACCTTGCATGTGGGTGGTGGCACTTTTTTACCGGTGAAGGTGGAAGATACCGAACAACACAAAATGCATGCCGAATATGGTATGATTTCGGCTGAGGTTGCCGAACGGTTAAATGAATATAAAAAACAAGGTCGTCGTATTATCCCTGTGGGAACAACCTCTTTGCGCTTATTGGAATCGGCCACGGATGAAAAGGGCGTTTTGCAACCGTTTGCCCGTGAAACATCTATTTTTATTACACCAGGATATCGCTTTAAATTTATTGATGCTTTATTCACGAACTTCCATACGCCTGAATCCACTTTGTTTATGTTGGTCAGCGCTTTGGCCGGTTTGGATGAAATGCACCATGCCTATAAACATGCCGTAGAAAAAGAGTATCGTTTCTTTTCCTACGGCGATGCGTGTTTGATTGAAAAAAAGATTATTTAATCTTTTTGGTTTTCTTTTCTTCTTTCACCAAATCCTTTGCACCAACGAAGGTTTCAATGCTCATTAAAACCACCGCCAAAATTAAAGCGCTAATCCATTGGAATAAAGGAACCGAGAAACCATAAATGGCCATAGTCGGCAATAATGAATAACCAAAATAACCGGCTGTAAAGTCAATTATCAATACAATCAACATGGCCATCATTGAACAACGCCAAGCGCTGTGAGAGGGCATTTGTCCGTTCTTTTTAATCAATAATCCGATTAAAGAGCTGAATCCAACCAATGTTAAATAAAACAGCCACAAAATTCCCATGTAAATCAGGGCCAATAACACCGGCACCCATGTTATGATATAGCCAAAGTAGCGATGCAGTTTTTCGGGCGTAATAACGGCTTCGTCCGGCAATTCAACCTGAGATATAATGTTTCCGTTTGCCAAAACAGTAACAGCTTTTTTGGTCAAATAGATACCGTCTTGAACCACACCCACACCAACATAATCACGGTCTGTTTGAATGAACAAAAACGGTGTGTCGGCCAAATAACGAACGGTATTTGTATCAGCAGGACTGATAACCGTTTCATCATCAATGGCAATTGTGGGAATGGAATCAATAAATTGTGTGAAAATCGGATTTTTAAAATTGGCTTTCAATATGGCGTTGCCACCCCACCACACTAATCCTGAAACCAATAATGTAAAAATTAAAACAACAATTAAGCCACGGCTTTTCATTTTTAATAAGTTCATTTTTTCCTCCTTTAAAAATATACTTATAATTAGCGTTTTTTTGTTTTGTTTGTCAAGAGGCTTTACAACAAAGCCTTTTCCAATTGTTCAATTTCATCTTTCAATGAAAGTTTATGTTTTTTATATTGGGCCACCAAAAAAGCATCCGGTTGGGGGCGTTCTTGTTCGGCCTTTAATAATTTATCCCATTCGGCATGTTTTAATTTTAATAAAGCCAAATATTCCATAGCTGTTGTCGGTTCTGTCATTTTTTTCTCCTTTAATTAAATTTCACCGATATAAATACCTAAATTTTTGGCCACTTGGACCAATTCTTCGTTGGGATCAACGGGGGTATTGCCAATGGATAAAACTTCATCCAAAGACAAATCTGTTACATGTCCATTTTGATGCACAACCACACGGTCTGTTTTGTCTTGGGCCAACAATTCAACCGCATGAACACCGAAACTGGATGCCAAAATGCGATCAGAGGCGCAGGGTGAACCCGAACGTTGAATGTGTCCTAAGATATTGCCACGCACATTGAAACCGTCATCGGTTAAACGTTTGACGAAATAAGATGAAATTCCACCGAAAGTATGTCCGTTTATGGCACGATAGTTTTCACCTTCTGGTGTTTTAACCCCTTCGGCCACCACCATTAAAGCATGGTTGCGCCCTTCGGCTTTCACGGCTTTCAATTTTTTCAAAATCCCTTCATAGGTATAAGGAATTTCGGGAATTAAAGCAATATCGGCAAAACCGGCAATGGCCGATTGTAAAGCCAAATGACCGGCGCCACGGCCCATCACTTCGGCAATCATCACACGTTTATGACTGGCGGCCGTTGTATCCAATTTATCCAAAGCTTCCATTACAACCTGACGGGCTGTTTGGAAACCGATGGCTAAATCCGTGCCGGGGGCATCATTATCCATTGTTTTGGGAATGCCCACCATTTTGACACCGGCTTTTTGGCAATACTTGCTGACAATACTCATGGAACCATCACCACCAATAACAACCAAAGCTTCCAAACCTAATTCCTGAATGCCTTCTTTGAAGCGAGATACGATTTGTTCATCATCCAAAACTTCAATACCACCGTCTTGTTTTAAAAATTTATGGGCATCCGCCTGATTGGTTGTGCCCAACATTGTTCCGCCCAAAGTGGCAAAAGGAAATTCAAAATCCTTCATGCTCATTTGATGATACGAAAGCGGTCGTAAAATCAAACCGTTGGTGGCATCGTGAATGCCGATAACTTCCCATCCACGTTCAATGGCGCTGAACACCACGGCACGAATGGCAGCGTTTAAACCGGAACAATCCCCACCACTTGTCAATAATCCAATTCTTTTCATAATCTAATCCTTTTTTTGTTTTTTTAAAGTGTGCTATTTATAACCTTTTTTGCGTTTTTTTACAAGTTATTTTTGAATTAAAGCGAAAAATTCTTACCCAGATATGTTTTGCGCACTTTTTCATCGGCGATAATTTCATCAGGCGTGCCACATTTTAACACAACGCCGTCGTGCAAGATGTAAGCCCGATCCACGATACCCAAAGTTTCACGCACGTTGTGATCGGTAATCAAAACACCAATACCACGATTTTTCAATTGACCGACCAATTGTTGAATATCACTGACGGCAATCGGGTCAATACCGGCCAAAGGTTCGTCCAATAAAATAAATGTCGGTTTTCCGGCCAAAGCCCGGGCAATTTCCAAACGCCTTCTTTCACCGCCGGATAAAGCTCTGGCGGGTGAAAAACGTAAATGTTCAATGGAAAATTCTTTTAACAGATTATCCAATTCCTGTTCCACTTTATCTTTATTTTTTTCGTTTAATTGCAAAACTGAACGGATATTATCGGCCACATTTAAACCACGAAAAATGGATGCTTCCTGTGGCAAATAACCGATACCCAATCTGGCACGGCGATAAACGGGGAATTTTGTGATATCCAATCCATTTAAGGTAATAGACCCTTTATTGGGGCTGATAAGGCCGGTTACACAATAAAAGCTGGTGGTTTTACCGGCACCGTTGGGCCCTAACAATCCAACTGCTTCGCCGGTTTTCACCGATAAAGAAACATCTTTTAAAACCAATCTTTTTTTATAACTTTTGCTTAAATTTTTGACGACTAATTCGGATTGTTGCATTATTATTCTCCTTTAATATCGTTGGGCATTAATTGACCTGTAATGCGTTTGGGACTGATCAGTTCGCTTTTTCCGGTGGCCATATTGACAACGGCTTTTTCGCCTTTCATTTTATGTGTTCCCTGTGCCACCACAACATTGCCCGTGATTTCGGCAATTTGTGTTTTGGGGGTATAGACGGCTTTTTCACCGGTTACGCTTTGTTTTTTATTGTCAATTTTGACATCTCCAAAGGCTTCAATTTTTTGAACACGGTTATTTTTGTTATCGGTATAGTATAAAACCGCCCGCTTGGCCGTTAAAGTATTTTGTTCTTGGGATACTTTAACATCATCCATAGCGGTCAATGTGCGTGCTTTTTGGTCAATTTGAATGCCGTTTTTTGCTGATACGGTCATATTTTGATTTTTATTTTTAATAACAGCCGTTGTTTTTTTCTTGAACAAAATTAAATTTCCCTTGTCGGCCATCCATATACCTTGTGCATTCAATTTGCCGGCCGGTCCGGAAATGCTGACAGGGCTGTCTCCATCGGCCGTTCCTTGTGTGTAATCGCACAAAACCTGACTGGTATAACCGGTATAGCCTGAATCCGTTTTGATGTTGATTCTGTCTTCAAAAAACACGGTTTCTTTTTTCTGATTGATCAAGGCATAGGGGGCATTAACAATCATAGTATCCCCTGAATCCAATTGATAGGTGCCTGTGGGCTTATTCATGCGTGCTTGTTCGTTGGAATCAGGCATTTGTTTCACCGAAGGCGTTTGCAAGGTCATGGGCAGTTTTTTATTATTCAATCCGAAAAATCTTAAATTTTCCATCTCCATCTGGGCCTGTTTTCCGTTGGACGGTACCGCCAAAGAAAAACGGTCGTTATTTTGGTTGAATTGAGGCCATACAACAATCAATGCCACAATCAAAAAAGCAAAAACAGGCAAGGTGCGTTTGGTAATCAATACACGGCGAGAATGTTTTTTAATCTGCATCAATCGTTTGGTCAACATTAAACAACTCCTGCTTTTAACAAATGGTGCATATGGATTAAGCCGATAGGATGATTTTGATTATCCACCACAAAAATATTGGTGATTTTCTTTTCGTTCATCAAAGCCACAACCTCACTGCCCAACATTTCGCCGTCAATGGTAAAAGGATTTTCGTGCATGACTTGTTTGACGGATTTTGCGGTTAAATCAGAACTCATATGACGCCTTAAATCGCCATCGGTAATCATGCCCAACAACACATTATCCTGATTGACAATACCCACGCAACCCAAAGTTTTTTTTGTCATTTCCAACAAAGCTTCAGCCATTGTTGTGTTTTCGTCCACCAAAGGCAAAGCTTCCCCTGTGGCCATCAAATCTTTTGTTTTAACCAAGACATTACCCAATTTTCCACCCGGATGACGGTCATGATACAATTCTTTTGTAAAGCCACGCATATTCATCAAGGCCACCGTCAAAGTATCGCCCATGGCCAAAGTTTCAATCATGCTGGTTGTGGGGGCCATATTAAAGGGGCAGGCTTCCGGTACTTCTGTTTTATTGGGGATTTGTAAAACATAATCGGCGGCTTTGCCCAAAGTGCTTTCGGGTGCGCTGGTAACGGCCACCAAAGGCACGCCAAAGCGTTTGCAGTAATTGATAAAGTCAAATAATTCTTTGCTTTCGCCCGAATTGGATAAAGCTAAAACCAAATCTTTATTGGTAACCATACCCAAATCGCCATGGCTGGCTTCCCCGGGATGTACAAAAAAGGCCGGTGTTCCCGTGCTGGCCAATGAAGCGGCAATTTTTTTGCCGATATGGCCGGGTTTTCCCATGCCGGTTACAATGACACGACCCTGTAAATTTAAAATGATTTCGGCCACTTTGGCGAAAGTTTCATCCACACGTTCAATCATCAATTCCAACGCATTTTTTTCCAAGGTTAAAGTTCTTTTGGCCGATTCAATAATTTGTTGTGTATTCATATTTCCTCCTGTTCAATGATGGGAAAACAAATCAGGTTCTTCATAACCCAAAATATCCAATTCGGCCCGTGCATTTAAAAACTTAAAGCAATCCAAAGCCAAAGCCAAACGCTTTTGTTTTTTTAATTCTTTATCCAAGATGGCTTTTAAGGCGTGCAAATACATCACGTCATTGGCGGCATATTGAATTTGTTCGGGGGATAATTCTTTTTTCGTCCAATCGGAACATTGTTGTTCTTTATCCAATTGAATGCCCAGATAATCTTCGCACAGATTTTTTAAAGAATGTTTTTTATCGGGACGCACTAATTTGTCGGCAATTTTGGTGCAATAAATCGGGTTGACATCAATTTTTAAAGCCACCTTTAATTTGGCCACATCAAAACGGGCAAAATGAAAAATCTTCAAAATTTTCGGATTGGTTAAAAGTTTTTTTAAATTTGGGCAGGGGGTATTCTTTTTAATTTGAACCAACCATGCATTGCCTTTACCGTCCCCGATTTGAACCAAGCATAACTTATCATTCAAAATATCCAAGCCTGTGGTTTCGCTGTCTACTGCCACCATTTTTGGGAATTTGATATTGGGGGGTAAATCGCCCTGAAAAACCTGAACAAATGCCATAAAAACTCCTTTTTTGTTGGGATTACTTTACAACACGTTGTGCGAAAAAGCAAGTATAAAATCAAAAAATTGATTGAATGGATATTATTTTTCAAGAAAAATTACAAAATGTTGCACTTTTGTTAAATTTTATGTCTTTTTAATGCTTTTGTATGACAGAAAGTTTAAAATTGTCTAATATCTGTGGGTATTTTTTACAAAAAAAGGAGTTATAATAATGAAAAAATTAAAAAAATACATTTATTTATGTTTGGGTTTATTGGCAACGACTCAGGCCAATGCCGCCGGTTATCAATTACAGGAATATTCGGTTACCGGATTGGGTCGTGCTTTTGCCGGTCAAGGTATTATGGGTGATGATTTTTCCGCATTGGCTTATAATCCGGCCGGTATGAACTTTGTCAACCAATCAGGTTTTCAATTGGGTGCCACCAGCGTTGATATTCGTTCAAAAGTGCGTGGTGAATCAACGGATAAAACCGGATATAGACGAGAAGGTAAAACCAGTCCTCGTATTTTCCGTGTGTTACCCAGTTTTTTCGGTCAATATAAGTTGAACGATAAAACCACATTTGGTATGGGTGTTTATACACCATTCGGTTTGGCCACCGATTATGAAAACGATTGGTTTGGTAATGTTCATGGTAAATATTCCAGCATTTCTGTTGTCAATTTTACACCGGCTGTTTCGTATAAATTAGCCGATTCTTTATCGGTTGGTTTGGGTGTGAATGTGCAATATGCTTCGGCCCGTTTGACCAGCTCGTTGCCGGCGGGTATGGGAGATGTTGATTTACATGATGCCAAAGATACGGCGATTGGCTATACGGTCGGTTTAACCTATCAACCGGTAAAATCCACCCGTTTCGGTTTGGCTTATCGCAGCAAAGTTTCCCATAATTTAAAGGGTAAAAATTCGATGACTAGATCAGGAATGTATGGTGAATATGATGTTTCGGCCAAAATTACAACACCGGAAACAATTACCTTTACGGCAGCTCATGATTTAAATAAAAAATGGACCTTATCCGGAACCGCCCGTTGGACCCGTTGGAACCGTTTTGACCGTTTGACGGTTATGCAAGAAGGTGCAAAGTTAAATTCCACCAACGAAGATTGGCAAAATACATGGTTTTTTGCTATGGGTGCCGATTATAAATATTGCAAAAACTTAACCTTCCGTTTTGGTGCCGGTTGGGATACAACGGCTATCCGTGCCCAAGAACGCAGAACGGCCCGTATTCCTGATGAACGCCGTATTTGGACATCGTTGGGTGCTACTTATATGAAAAATAATTGGCAATTGGATGTGGGGTATTCGCACCTGTTTATCCGTTCTAACCACGCCCGTGGAACGGCGGATCCAACGGCTTATCCGACAAAATATAACGCCAAATATAATTCCGCATCGGATTTATTGGGCGTTCAATTGCAATATAAATTTTAATATTGTTTGAATAACAAAGCGGGCTTTGAAAAAAGCTCGCTTTTTTTTAATTTTTTCCTTGCATTTGTTATGAAAGTGTGCTAGACAAAAGATGTTTCTATTTTACGTAAAGGAGAAAATCAAATGAAACATAAAGTAAAAAAAACAACACATCATGTTGAGGCTAAAAAAGAATGTGCCTGTGGTGAAAATTGCAAATGCGGATGCAATTGTGGTTGCAAATGTTCTGCTGGCAAGGCCGTGATTTTGGCCGGTACAGCTGTTGCCTTGGTCTTGTCCGGTTTGGCTTATTGGAAAGCCGGTTGTACCAAAAAGTTTGAAGAATATATTCAGGCGAATCCTTCAGTGATTATTGAATCTGTCAATAAACACTATGAACAAATGGAAAAAGAACGTCAAAAACCGGTGAATGTTGATAAGATTGTTGCCGAAATCGTGGCCGATAAAACAAATTATTCCTTGGGTAATCCCAAAGGTAAATTTGTGATCATTGAATTCTTTGATCATCAATGTGGTTGGTGCAAAAAGACCAACGTTGAAATGAGCAAAGTCGTTGCTTCTGCCGAAGGTAAAAACATTCGTTGGATTCCGGTTGATACGCCTATTTTTGGTGAAGCTTCCGAAACAATTGCTCGCTTTGTTTTGGCCGCCGGTAAACAAGGTAAATATGCCCAAATGCATGAAGCCGTCACAAATGCCAAAGGCAAATTGGACGAAGCTGCTTTGATTGAATTGGGTAAAGGCTTGGGCTTGGATACCAAAAAGTTGAAAGCTGATGCTGATGGTAAAGCCATCCGTGAAAAATTGACAGCCAATAAAGAATACGCCAAAAAATTGAACATCAACGGTGTTCCGATGTTGATCGTTGACGGTCAAATCAATCCCGGCGCTTTGTTGGGTGATAAATTGCAAGAAGCCGTGAAAGCTTCTCAAGCCAAAAAATAAGAATTGAATAATTCTTAAATTTTCCAGCCGATGTTTTTGACATCGGCTTTTTTCTTGTTTTTTTTGAAAATCTGTGATAGAAGTAGGAATATGCAAAAATTGATGGTTATTTTTGTTTGTGTTTTTTTATGTGGATGCACCCAGTTTGTTCGGGTGCGCAAAGGTGATACCTTGTATTCCATTTCCCGCACACACGAAGTGCCGGTGCGTGCTTTGATTCAGGAAAACAAAATTCCCGAACCCTATATTATTAAAATCGGACAGCGTTTGAAAATCCCTCAACAAAGAACTTATACGGTGCGTCGGGGCGATACGCTTTATTCCATTGCCCGCAAGTTTGATTTATCCGTCAATCAGGTGGCCCGTCAAAATAAAATTCAACCGCCCTATACTTTAAAACCCGGTCAAAAATTGATTTTGCAATCTTGGGATGATATGGGGGGGGCGACAACGACTTTGAATCAAAAAGGTTCCAATCAAAAGTCTTCGGTCAAATCTGCCAAAAAAGCGGTCAAATTGCCCGCCAACGCCAAAAATAAACGCTTTAATAAACCCGTTCAAGGAAAAGTCATTCAAAAATTCGGTATGACATCTAATGGCACCTATAATGACGGCATCAACATTTCGGCCAAAGCCGGCACACCCATTTTGGCGGCCGAAAAAGGAACAGTGGCCTATGCAGGCAGTGATTTGAAAGGTTATGGTAATTTGGTTTTGGTGCGTCATGACGGTGGATGGTTCACGGCCTATGCCCATGCCGATAAAATCCATGTTAAAAAAGGCGATATCGTTAAATTAAATCAAAAGATTGCCACGGTAGGTAAAACAGGCGGTGTGAAACAACCCCAGTTGCACTTTGAGGTACG
Organism: Alphaproteobacteria bacterium; assembly: GCA_015062245.1. Taxonomy (GTDB): domain Bacteria; phylum Pseudomonadota; class Alphaproteobacteria; order CAAHEQ01; family UBA3637; genus UBA3637. Next base: position 4,553 of record SUVA01000016.1, on the reverse strand, counting down.
CTATAAATCCAAACCGGTTGATCCCAGTATGTATTTGCGTTAAAAAAACTTGTATTTTTATTTAAGCTGTGCTATACCCATATAAAAAGGGAAAGGGTTTTGCTATGAAAAAAACAATTTTATCTTTATTGTGTGGTACATTTTTGGTTGCTCAATCGGCTCAGGCCGGTTTGAATGATGCTATTTTGGCCTATAATTATGGTCAATACGCACCGGCTTTATCTGAATTTACTTATCTGTTGGATGAAGGAAATCCTGTTGCGGCTTACTATATGGGGCGTATGTATCATTTGGGGCAAGGTGTTCCCCAAAATTTAAATATGGCCAAAAATTTATATGAATCCGCAGCATCGGCCTATTATTTTCCGGCAATGACGCATTTGGCAAAGATTTTGTTGGAAGAGGGACAATATGAGGCTGCTTTGCCGTTTTTGAAACAATCGGCTTTGACCGGAGACATGAGTTCGGTTTTTGAACTGGCTGAACTTTATATGAATGGTGATTTTGTTGAAAGAAATCCTCAAAAGGCCTTTGATTTTTATAAAATGTCTGCCTTGGGTGGTAATATGAAAGCCCAATATCAAATCGGCAAAATGTATTTAGAAGGTCGTGGAACACCGCAAGATTACGCCAGTGCCGTTAAATGGTTATCCCGTTCGGCCGGTCAGGGGTATTTGTTGGCTCAAATGGATTTGGCGGAATTGTATTTAAACAACAATCATTTGAAAAATATTTCCAATGCGTATGCGTGGTATAGCATTATTGCGGCTTTTAATTCGGATGAAATCGGTCAAAAAGCCGCCGAAAAAAGGGACGTTTTATTGAAAAATTCAAAATTAAAAAGGGATTTATCAAAGATTCAATCGGCGGTGGCCAATTGGAAACCCAAAAAAGCGCAAGAATCTGTTCCAAAAGAAGAATTACAAAAAGAAAATATACCCGTTATTGAAGGCTTCAATGATGCAAAATCTTTACAGGAAATAATTTTTAATATCGGATTTTTACCACGAAACGGTTTGGATTTTGGTGTGTCTGTCCAAATGGTGGATGAAGCACTTGCCACCCAAAATGTTCAAAAATTGATGGCACAAATTGAAAAATCCAATGAATCAGGAAATAAAGAAGCATACGGTTATTTGGGGGATTTGTTTAAAACACGCCTGAACAATTTAACCGAAGCCTTTTTGGCCTATAAAAAAGGGGCAGAGGCCGGCGATATTTACGCCCAATATCAATTGGCGCAAATGTATTGCGAAGGGGCAGGTATCAGCCAACCCGATGCGGCCAGCTGTTATGCCTGGTTAAATATGGTTCAAAAGGAACAAAACCCCGTTTATAATGCTTTGGTCCAAAATGCTCTGTCTGTTGTGCGTTCTCAGGCAACCCCCGATGAATTAAAGCAGGGTGAAAAACTATTTGGTGAGTTTCAAGATAAAAGTCCCAAAAAAGAGCAAGAATCAAAAAGCGGTTTAGGTATTTTTTAAAGCGATTTGATTGATTTTTTCTTGGATTTCTTCTTTTGTTTTTGGGGTTAAATCTTCTTTTAAATCCAATGCTTTTTTGTATTGAAAAAGGGCTTCACGATTACGACCGTTAGCTTGATAAATATCCCCCAAATGCATGTTGATTAAGGCGTTTTGCGGCATCAGATTTAAGGCTTTTTCGGCCAAAGGCAAAGCAACTTTTGCCTGATTTTTCTTATAATAGGCAAAGGCCATACTGTCTAAAATATACGGATCCTGCGGATTTTTAAAATATGCCGATTCAATCAGTTTAAATCCCTCATCAATTTTGCCGATTTGTAAATAATGATAACCGATATTGTTTTTCAACATGGCATCTTCGGGCATTAAAATTTGCGCCTGTTCCAAATCATTCAACATTAAATGATGCTGATTGTTTTGCTGATACAGATTGGCCCGTGCCAAATAGGCTTCTGCCAGTGGTTGATTTTGGGGATTCTTTTGTAATAGCGGTATTAAACGGTTATAGATATTTAAAGCTTTTTGATATTCTTTTTTGTCGGTATAGTTTTGGCCCATCAAAGTCAAAAGAGGGATGGATTCTTGATTTGTTTTTTCCAAGTTTTCCATGATTTTTTCGGCCTCATCTGATTGGTTGTTTAATAACAGGTTAGAGGCTTCTTTAAATAACAAAGTGGCCGATTTATTCGGGATTTTTTTATAATATTCCAATGCAATATACGGAAAATCAAAGTCTTGGTTTAATTCTGCGCCCCATATCAAAGCAACCGCTTTATCGGGTTGTAAAAACAAAGCAATTGAATTTAAAAAGACAGCTTCTTCTTTTGAAAATAAACCACTGGTGCCGTCGGCCGATAAAAGATAAAACATTTCGGCCAATCCTTTTTGTGCTGTTAAATCACTTTGGCCAAAGGATTGAATAATATCGGATGTTGCCGGATAAAGTGTTTCCATTTTTTGGAACTGTTCATAAAGGGCTGTTTTTTCCCAAGGCGTTTTTTGTTGTGCATGCTTTTTTAACAGCGGGAAAAACCCCAAAGCCGGCAGTTTTTTATTTTGGATTTTTTCCAATCCTTTATCTTTTAATTCAGAATCTTGAAAATATTCCCCCAATAAAAACTCCTGATATCCGATCAGGTATGTTTTTTCCTGTATGGGTTTTAGGTGTTGTATAGCCTCTGCCTTATTGTTATTTTGGGCCGATATCCAACTGTAAAGTATGGGCAAAATGACATCATCATGCTTTTGATATTTCTTTTGCTTTAAAAACGTATCCAATTTGTTGCTGTTTTGGGAAAATAAATATGTTGCTTTTAAATAATCGCAAAATAAAACGGGGCGCAGTTCCTGAGGTATTTTATCCAAATAATCCAGTGTAATTTGGGGGGTACCGTTAAATTGTGCATAGACATAAAAATCCTTTAAGACGGATAAATTGTTCGGATCTTTTTTTAAAACTCTTTCATACGATTCCAATAATTTGGGAATATTTTTTTCTTTTCTGGCGATGACAGAGGTTAAATAGGCATCCATCGCAATTTTTTCGGGTAATTTTCTGTTGGTTTTCCAAATATGGCTGAAATCAGATTCTTGTGGTGTCAAGCGATATTGTTGATAAACGAACACGGATGTTCCGGTCAATAAAGCGGTTAAAAAGCTGATAAAGAAGACCTTTTTCATAAAATACTTTCCTTTTTTCTTAAAATATGCTACAAATATTTAAAACAAAGAGCAAGTAAAAATGACACCTTTTCAAAAATTATTTTGGTTACTTCAAATGGGAATTTCCACTTTCAGTGATGAAAAGCCCCAAAATCATTTAAAAAAACACGTTCAAAAATCTTTGGGTTCGTTGGATGATTTGGATGAAAAAGTACGAAAAGAAAAAAATGTTTTATCCAAAACGGCCATGAATACCATGCTTGGAACGGGCGTAAAAAATGCACGTGTGATGTGTATTTTGGAATCCCCATCGGCCCAAGAGGATAAAACAGGCATTTACCTATCGGGTGAAGAAGGTGAATTGACCCAAAAAATTTTGGCTTCCATTGATTTGGATTTGAATAAAAATACCTATTTGACTTATTTAAGCCCATGGCGTCCCCCCGGCAATCGGCTTTTAACGGCATCCGAGATTGCTTTATGTAAAAAGTTATTGGATAAAAGAATTCAATTGATTCAGCCTGATTTTATATTGATTTTGGGCGTTCCTGTGATAAGGGCATTGTTGGATGGTCATACGCTTTCTCAGGTGCGTTTGGGCCGTGAAAAATACTTAAAAATTCCCACCTTTGGTACCTTTGCCCCGGTATGGTTGATGAAAAATCCGACCTATCGCCGTCAGGTATGGGAAGATTTGAAAAAATTTAAAACGATGATTTCAAACTAGGCTTTCTTTTTTTTCTTGACTTTTTGATATAAATGATTTAAAATGCACTATATCTTTATTATGAAAGGCAAAAACAATGGCAAAAAAAATCGCAATTAAAATTAAATTAGAAGGTCCTCAAGGATATTTTTACACCGCCAAAAAAAATCCACGGACTCATACCGAAAAAATCAAACGTCGTAAATACAATCCGAAAACACGGAAACACGAAGAGTTTGTTGAAAAGAAAATTAAATAAATTTCAGCCCTTTTTAAAGGGCTGTTTTTTTGATATTTTTTTATGATGATTTTTCCTTGACATATATTAAAATATAATGTAGGTTGTTTTTTATGAAAGAAAAAATAATGAAATTATTATTCAAAAAAAAGGCCGACACAACAAATAAGTTATTGAAAAATAAGGAAAATATCGTGGGGGGGGGGGTATTGCCAAGATAACCCTGTCCGGTTGCCCGTTTTAATCGCATGTGTTTGGGATAAAACTCGGCACGTGTTTTTTATCACAAATTTACAACTAAAAAAACAAGGGAGGTTTTAAATGAAAAATTTATCTTTACTGACGGCATTGATGCTTTCGTCATCTATGGTTTATGCGGGATGGCTAACCGAAGATTATAAAGGTGATTGCTTGGAAATGATGTGCGATTGTGTGGAAAAAGACGGAATTGGATATTGTTGTC
>SUVA01000002.1 GCA_015062245.1 Alphaproteobacteria bacterium | reverse complement strand
ATATTCAAAATTAAATGTGTGTGTGTGTGTGTACAAGGTCCATCTATTTATACCTTTACCGTGGTTTAAACACATTTTAAATAGCCTCCCGTTTTCTTTACTTATCCCCACACTAGCATAAATTACACACCTTGTCAAGCGGTTATTGTTTAAAATATCATCTTCTTTCTTTTGCCAAAATTTTATCAATCCAACTTTGGTAATCACGGCGCAAGGCAATCCGCCCGAAATCAGGCACATTCACAATTGTTGTTTCACCCTCTTTAATTCTGTTCAAAGCCGGATCAAAGCATTTTTTATTGATAAATTTATGCAACGATTTATCAATCAGACAAAGGTTTGAAATTTTATTATTCCCTCCCCCTGATAACGGAACTATATGATGCACGTCATAGCCCCGTGGAATCAATCCTCTGGCTGCACGGGCCAAATTGATTTGCTTGGCGTAAGGTTCTAATTTACCCGAACGATAAAGCCACAACACAAAAACACGGTTTAATCTTTTGTGATCAAACTCTTTGCGCATTTGGCGTGTATATTCTCTGTTTTGTTTTGTAAAAATAACCGGCATTTTACCCCGCTTTCAGTGTCATTATAGCCTTTTGTCGTTCAAAAAGATACAATAATATGCGTAAATTTTTATTTTTTTCCAATTCAGGATCTGTTTTCATTATCTTTTGGGCATATATATCCGCCCTATCCAATAAATCCTGATGTTCAGGCAATTGGGCCAAACGGTATTGTTGAAAGCCACTTTGAGCCACACCCAAAACTTCCCCAGCGCCACGCATTTGCAAATCTTTATTGGATATAACAAACCCATCGTCCGTTTGGCGCAAAATATCCAATCTTTCTTTACCCTTTTCACCCAAACGACCATGCAACAAAACACAATATGCCGATTGATTTCCCCGACCGACTCGGCCACGTAATTGGTGCAAAGTGGCCAAGCCAAACCTTTCGGCATGCTCAATAATCATCAAATTGGCGTTGGGAACATCTACACCCACTTCAATAACCGTTGTTGAAACCAAAATCTGAATTTTGCCGGCTTTAAAATCACGCATCACATTTTCTTTTTCATCGCCTTTCATCTTGCCATGCACTAAGCCGACATTAAAACCAAAGGATTTTAATTCTTCAAAACGTTTTTCAGATGCCATTAAATCGGATTTTTCCGTTTCTTTTACCAAAGGGCAAACCCAATAAACCTGAGTTTCTGTTTGCTTTAATTTTTCCAATATCTGTGAAATCTTGGATAAGTGCATCACACGTGTCGTAACCGGTTGTCGCCCCATAGGCTTTTCATCCAAGACAGAAATATCCATATCGCCATAATTTGTCATGGCCAAAGACCGAGGAATGGGGGTTGCACTCATCACCAATAAATTACATCCTTTTTGTTTTTGCCTTAACGCCAAACGCTGATTCACACCAAAGCGGTGTTGTTCATCCACAACAGCCAACGCCAAATTTTTAAAAACAACATTATCTTCTATCAAAGCATGGGTGCCGATTAAAAGTTGAATTTTTCCTTGTGCTAAATCCGATAAAATTTCCTTTCTCTTTTTGCCTTTTTCTTTGGCAGTCAACAGGGCAACCTTTATACCAACGCCATCCAAAAGGGTTGATATCTTTTCATAATGTTGACGGGCCAATATATCCGTTGGCGCCATAAAGGCCGATTGATAACCCGAATCAATAACCTTTAAAGCCGACAATAACGCCACAACCGTTTTACCCGAACCGACATCCCCTTGCAACAATCGGTTCATCGGATAAGAGGCCGATAAGTCCTGATATATTTCATCCAATACTTTTTGTTGTGCTTTTGTCAATTTAAAAGGCAAATTTAATTGCGTCTTAGCCTTTATTTCACAGGAAATACCTTTTTGTTTTTGATGGTATCTACGTATCAATTTTAATGCCAATTGATGTGCCAACAATTCATCAAAAATCAATCTTTTTCGGGCAAAAGATTCAATACTGCAATCTTTTAAACTTCGGGGATTATGCGCCAAAAACATTGATTTTCGCCAAGGCAAATAACCACTTTCTTTTAATGTTTCTTCATCCAGCCATTCCGGTAAATTCGGCACTTTTTCCCACATTTTTTGAACAAGGCGATTAAAAAAGATACTGTTTTTACCTTGACTCATCGGATATACAGATTCAAATTCAGGAATATCTTCTTTTTTCAAAGCCATAAAATCAGGATGAACCATTTCATAAAAATCATCTTTCACTTGAATGGTTCCGGATAAAAAAACATCCGTTCCTATTGGAAACTTATCCGTTAAAGAGGCCTGATGATAATGAAAGAAAATCAAATCCAATCGGCCAAAATCTGTTTGACAGATAATTTTCAAAGGCCGACGACGAACAGGCGGAATTAAGTATTCATCAATTTTTGCCTTGATGCAAATCGGTTGATTTTGTAAAGGCTTTTTTTCACAAAAAGGGCGATGAATAACATTTGTCGGCAAATGCCATAAAACATCCAATACCGATGAACCACCACACAAATATCTTAACCATTGGGCCGTTTTCGGTCCTATTCCTTTTATCGTGGAAACATCCGAAAACAGCGAAGACAAAACAGATAAAGTCATTTTTATTTTTTATCAACTTTCAAAGGCGGACGCTTTGCCTTTAAAAAAGTGCCGTCCGATAACTTTAAACTGCCATCACGATAAACAACAGACTTAAATAAAGGCATATTTTCAAATCTGTATAAAACCTCATTACAGGACATTTGAGGATTATTTTTTTGTTTGCGCTCAGCCCTTAACTTTTCCCGAACATAACGGCGGTATCCCTCTTTTTCCTGTTCGACAGAATTTGCTTTATTGGCAATCAAACGTACCGCAATCAATTCATAATCATCCAGTTTTTGAACATTTTCATTACAGGCCTTTGCCACACCGGCCATAGTCCCCAAAGAACCCGCATCTTCAAAAAAGGTATCCGATTGTGCCATAAGGGGGAAAGTAAAAATTAAAAAAAATAAAACAAAGCGCATTTTTTCACTCCTTCTTCCTGTTCATTATATTAGAAAATAATTTAAAAGAAAATTCAAGATAAAAAAGTGTTGAACTTTCAAAAAAAATAAGGTATTTTTAAACAAAAGGGGAATAAAAATGAAAAAGAAACAAAAACAACAAACTGTTCAAACACCCAACAATCAAGATCACTTGGAAGTCTATCCCGAAAGAAAACAGGTTTCTGCTTTCCCCGAAAGACGCTTCATTAAAACCAACAGAATGCTGACAATCTTGGCGATTATCAATTTGGCGTGCATTTTGGCAGGTGCTGGTATCTTTTCATATCTTGCCCAAAGCGTTGATTTGAGAATGCAGGATTCAAAAAAAATCTATCTGTTTCAAATCAATACCGAAGAAAAGACACTTAAACCCGCTGAGTATCATAAAATAAAAGAGCCTGCTTTGAAATTTATTGTAGAACAATCTTTACGTGATTATATTGAAGTGCGCCATAAAGGTGTAAATAATTTGGATATTATGAACGCAAAATTACTGGATGACGAAAGTCAAAAAGATGATGATGATGAAAAAGATATTGTAAAAGACAGAATTATCGCCCGTTTATCATCCCCAGCTGTATTTAAACAGTTTGAAAAGGAACATTATGCCCTGTTAAACAGAATTACAACCAATAAGATAGAACGAGAGGTTCACATTTACAATTTACATTTATTAAGGAATAATTTATGGACAGCCGTTGTTGAAACCTTTGATTTTCCACAAGAACACTCTTTATGCAATAATTGTATGGATAATTCTTTCCAATGTATTCAATGCAAAATAAAAAACAGATTACATCAAGAACGCAGACGAATTTGGATACAAGTTTCATTTAATGCCCCTCTACCCAAAGACAAAAATGAAATAAATCTAAACCCATTTAGAATTCAAATTGAAGGCTATTATCAAGGATACATGCCAACAACTCCCTCATCAACAACATGGGATTTACCACCGGAATTAAAACCTGACTTACCTGAGATTTAATTTTTCAAGGTTATCTTTTAATTGAATCAAGTCTTGGGGCAAATCCACCGAAAAGGTCATTTTTTCATTTGTTTTTGGATGAACAAATCCTAACAAACCGGCATGTAAGGCCTGACGTGGGAAAAAGCGCAATTCATCCGGTGCGTTTTTTGGGGCCGAACCATATAGCACATCCCCAATCAAGGGATGTTTTATGGATGTCATATGCACACGAATTTGGTGCGTGCGTCCTGTTTCCAAATGACACTTCACATGGCTGGCGGTAATACCATAAGCATCCTGTCTTTCATAGTGCGTAACGGCCGGTTTTCCGCCCTGCAAAACCAAAGCCATTTTTTGACGATTTGAAGAACTACGCCCAATATTTCCTTCAATCCGACCTTTTTCATTAACTAAACCCCAAACAAACGCATCATAGACACGTTCAATTGAATGGACTTCAAATTGTTTGGCTAACCCCTGATGGGCAAAATCGTTTTTAGCCACCACCAATAGCCCCGAAGTATCTTTATCAATCCGATGCACAATACCGGGACGCTTCACACCGTTGATGCCCGACAAAGAATCGCCACAGTGATACAACAGAGCATTGACTAAGGTTCCTGTCCAATTACCAGCCCCCGGATGAACAACCAAACCGGCCGGCTTATTGACAACCAATAAATCACCGTCTTCATAAACAATATCTAATGGGATATTTTCAGGTTCCGGATTCGGTTCAATCGGTTCGGGCGGAATAATTGTATAGGTAGCGCCACCAACTACTTTATCATCCGGTGAAAGTTGGACTTTTTCCTGACCCAGAATTTTAACAGCCCCTGCCCCAATCAAGCGAATAAATTGGTTGCGTGAATATTCGGGAAAATTGTCCGCCAAAAACTTATCTAATCGTGTTTTAGGCAATTTTTCAGGTGCAACAACGGTCAAATTTTCACTCATTTTTCTCCCTTAAAACCGAATAAAAGCTCATGCATCATATAATGATAAACTTCTTGTTCTTTATCAAATTCAGGATATCGTGTTCCCCCCATTTTTGGGTAAAAATTGATACCTTTCATGTTTCCATCCAGAACATACACACAAAAACTAGAGCCTTGTATTTTTTCTTTAAACTTATCAAATAAGTTCGACCCGACACCCTTTCTTTGAAAATCAGGATGAACATAAAAACCATATATTTCGTATTCATAGGGAACATCATCCCACGATTTTCCCCCAGAAAGGTAGCCAATAATACTACCTTTTCCATTTTCAGCGATTAGAAAAATTTCGAATTTTAAAATTTGCTCTTTGAAGTTTTCAATACGTTTTTCCGTGACAGAAAGCATATCCAATAATTTATCCGACACAAGACCGCGATAAGTTGTTTTCCAACCTAACGTATTAATGGTGGCAATATCAAAAGCATCTTCGGGTGTTGCCGGACGAATTTTTAACATTTTAATACCTCTTATTTGATGATTCATTTAATCATAAAATAAATTTTTAGTCAATCCCAAAAATCCCGAGCCGAAAAGGCTCGGGGTAATCGGATTGTTTGTCAATTAGGCAGAAGCCTTTGTATCGCGATCTTCGGCAATACGGGCTTTTTTACCAAACAATTGACGCAAGTAATACAACTTGCTGCGTCTGACCAAACCACGACGCACGACTTTAATTTCCACAATGTTCGGAGAATAAAGCGGGAAAATACGTTCCACACCTTCACCAAAGGAAATTTTACGCACTGTAAAGGTTGAGGCTGCACCATCATTGTGACGGGCAATACACACACCTTCATAGGCTTGGTTACGTGTATTTTTTTCTTCCACGATTTTGCAAACGACACGCAAAGTATCGCCGGCTTTAAAATCAGGAATTTGTTTATCTAACTTGGCAATTTGTTCTGCCTTTAAGTCTTGGATAATTTTCTTTGTCATTTTCATGATCCTTTCTTTGTTTGAGCCAGATATTTTTCATACAAGTCCGGCCGTCTTGTTTTTGTTAAAAGTTCTGATTGTTCTTGTCGCCACTTGCGAATATTTCCATGGTGTCCACTGATCAAAACATCCGGCACCAAACGATTTTCCCAATTTTGGGGTTTCGTATATTGCGGATATTCCAATAAATTATTGGAAAAGCTTTCATCCTGAATTGATTCGGCATTTCCCAAAACACCATCAATCAAGCGCACCGTTGCATCCAACATTGTCAATAAAGCAGGTTCACCACCGGATAAGACAAAATCACCGACACTGATTTCCTGAATAGACCATTTTTGCAAAACACGTTCATCAATGCCTTCAAAACGACCGCACACAAAAGTCAATTCTTTTGTTTTGGACCATTTTTGGGCTGTTTTTTGACAAAATACTTCACCACGGGGGGATAAATAGTAAATTGTTCCTTGTGGATTTACAAAAGTTAAAGCCTTATCCAAAATATCCGCACGCATTATCATACCGGCACCACCACCGAATGGAGTATCATCCACAGATTTATAACGGTTATCCGAAAAATCACGAATGTTCACAACGTTCAGTTCCCATTTTTTTTCTGACAGAGCTTTACCCACCAATGAGTACCCCAAGCACCCAGGAAACATTTCAGGATAAAGCGTTAAAACGTTTACTTTCATTTTAACCTGCCCTTCATATCCTCGGGTAATACAATTTGGATTTGTTTGTTTTCAATATCCACTTTGGGAAAATTCAATTGGGAAAAAGAAAGTTCAAAAGTTTGACCTTTTAATGTTTTAATTTGTAAGATATCACCCGCACCATAATTCAATACACGCAACACTTTACCAAATTCAACATCATCCATATAAACGTTCAATCCCACCAAATCACAATAATAAAATTCATTATCATTTGTTTGGGGTAATTTATCACGTTGGGCATAAAGAACCAAACCTTTAAAATTTTCCGCCGTTGTGCGATCTGTGATTCCTTTTATGGATATCAACCAACAATCTTTTTGGCGTCCCACCAAAGTGGCCACAAAGCTTTTCTTGCCGTCTTTATCCGTCAACGGATTAAAATCCGAAAAATCGCAAGCATTCACCAAATAAGGCTTGACTTTCATCACTCCTTTAATTCCGTGAACATTCACAATTTGACCGACAGCAATCAGCGACATTTTAAATCCTTATTCAGCCTTTGGTTCTTCGGCCGGTTGTTCAGCAGCAGCCTGAGCAGCAGCTTCAGCTTCGGCACGGGCGGCTTCTTCAGCGGCAGCTTTGGCTTCGGCTTCGGCTTTCATTCTTTCTTGGGCTTTGGCTTTGGGGGCTGATTTTTTCGGTGTTTCACGAACGGCGGGTTTTTCGCACAAACCGACTAAGGCAAACAATTTTTGCACACGTTCTGTGATTTCAGCACCTTGAGCCATCCACTTTTTGGCAGCTTCTGTATTGATGCGCAAAGCATCTTGGCTGTCCTTGGGAAGCAAAGGATTATAGAAACCCAATTCTTCAATATAACGTCCATCACGACGACAACGCTTATCTGCCACAACGATTTTGTGAACAGGGCGTTTTTTGGCGCCACCACGGGCTAAACGAATTCTAACTGACATTTTTTCTTTCCTTTCTGTTGTAGTTAGACATCAAACGGAGGAAATCCCCCGCCATTACCGGGCATCTTTTTCAGCATACTGTTCAATTCTTTAATCTTTGACATCATGCCAAAAGGCCCTAATTTCTTTAATTTTTTCATGGCATCAGCCATACGTTCCCAACCGCGTATCAAACGATTGACATCTTCCACTTTTACACCGGCACCGGCCGCAATACGAATTTTGCGATTGGCTTTAATGATATCTGGGTTAGCACGTTCCTTAGGTGTCATCGATTTAATTATGGCTGCCTGACGTTTTAACAATTTATTATCCACCTGCGATTTATTCAAACCATTGGCAAAGCGAGCTGGCAACATGGAAATCAACGATTTCATATCCCCCATACTTTCCATTTGTTCAATCTGTTTTAATAAATCATTCATATCAAAACGGCCCGTAAACATTTGCATAGCCTGAGCCTGTAAATCTTCCTGATTAGCTTTGGCCAAAGCCGTTTCAACCAAACCGACCACATCACCCATACCCAAAATACGATCGGCCACACGTTTGGCATCAAAAGTTTCAAAAGCATCGGCCTTTTCACCCACGCCCAAAAACTGAATCGGCATACCGGTAATGGCACGCATAGATAAAGCCGCACCCCCACGGGCATCACCATCCACACGGGTTAAAATAACACCCGACACGCCCACTTTTTCTTTAAATTCATTGGCAACATTGACGGCATCTTGTCCCATTAAAGAATCTACCACCAACAATGTTTCTTTAGGATTGGATAAATCACGGATTTGGGCCACTTCCTGCATCATTTCTTCATCAATATGCAAACGACCGGCTGTATCCAAAATCAATACATCATACAAGCCTAATTTTGCTTCCTGTAAAGCGCGCTTTGTAATTTCCAAAGGCTTTTGATCGGCCACAATCGGCAATACATCCAAGCCATAAGTGTTGCCCAGATCAGATAATTGTTCTTGGGCGGCGGGACGATAAGTATCCAAACTGGCCAACAAAACTTTTTTACCCATCCCTTTTAATTTAAGGGCCAATTTGGCCGAAGATGTTGTTTTACCCGAACCTTGCAAACCCACCATTAAATAAACATTTTGGGTATTGTCTTCAAAATCCAAACCGGGTGCATCCCCCAACAATTCAACCAATTCGTCATGCACAATTTTAACCACCATTTGGGCCGGTTGAACAGAACGAACCACTTGTTGACCCACGGATTTTTCTTTAATACGGGCAATAAAATCTTTTACCACAGGCAAAGCCACATCGGCTTCCAATAAAGCGATTCGAATTTCGCGTGAGGTATCATCCATAACATTTTCGGTAATATACCCCCTGCCCGACAGTTTGTTAAAAACTTTTGTAAGCCTATCTGATAAACCGTTAAACACGATCAAAACTCCTTTTATAACACTTGCGCCCCGGTGAGCGAACCATCGCCGAACGGGGTATCTCCTTGGAGACTAGATTATTATAGTCCTTTATGGGATGATGGAATTATACCATCAAAAAAAACAAATGTCAAGGGGATTTTAACAAAAATGGTGCGACCAAGAAGACTCGAACTTCCACGGATCTCTCCACAAGCACCTCAAGCTTGCGTGTCTACCAATTCCACCATGGTCGCAACATTTCTATTTTATCAAACTTTTTTTCAAAAAGCAAGAACTATTGTTTTTTTAAAAAAATCCTGCAGAATCTTCTACAGGATTTTATTTCAGTTTTTAGCAGACACAACCATAAGTACCATCAGAATATTCCTCTGCACTTGTACATCCCCAGCTTCCCAAAGTATCCGCACACCACTCCGATGCCTCTTCTAATGATTTAACGCAATCTTGACTTCCTGGTCCATAAACTGGCGTACAATCTCTTATAGGAGTACAACCGCCATATCCACAAGTTCCTTCAGAGCCATCAATTACACAAGAAACTCCTGCTTCTGCTTTAGCATAATCTATAATAGGATAACCAGTATTCGTATCACACTTATAACAATCTGGTACTTCTGAGCAAGAGCACTCAGTATTTAATTCAATACAGGCTCCTACTCCGTCACAATACTTATATCCTGCATTTTCACAACCACTTTTATTACCATTATACTCTTGAGGGAAATACTGACAAGAACATTGAAAAGTGTTTCCAGAAGAATTTGCATCCGAACAATACATATCTTCCACAGTCCATTCTTTACAAAACTCTTTTGCCTCTTCTAATGTTCCTGCGCAAGCACCAACACCACCGGGGTATCCAATTTCATAACAACCTTTGCATATTTTATTGTCTTTCATACAAATGTGCTCAATATCATACTGCCCCACCTGTACAGCTGATACGGAACACGAAGCACACGAAGTAACGGATATTTGTTCCACACAGGAACCAGTGCTGTAATCTTGAATCCCACTGGAACAACAAGAACACTCTCCATTTTCACCTGCACAAACTGCAATTCCCTCAGATTCTGAGCAAACCACACAAAAATCCGTACTACATTTTGATGTATAGCCAGATTCATTCGGAACACACAGACATTCACTGTGAAAATCTGGACATATCGCTGTACCATCAGAACAACAAATAAAGTATTCCCCTGAAATATTGTTTGCCCAATCTCCACCTATTGACTTACAACATTCTTCATCTGTACAATCTTTTGTTCCAAATTCACATTTGCCGTTCGAACAGGTGGTTGTCTTACCATCAAATGTGGTGCAAGAATCAGTGGAGGATATATCCCCTGTATCCGAATCACAGCACTGAGAATCATAACCTGAACAACAATCTTTTTTACAAGCGGATGTGGATAATCCTGAACACCATTTATAACCGGCATCGGTGCATTCTTCACCCGTTTCATCGCCATTATAATCGGCGGCGACTTTGTCACTGGATAAATTATTGTTATAGGTTAAGGTCAATGTTGAGCCATTACATTCGGCTTTGCGAACCATACCACCGGCCATCTTTTCCATTTGTTCGCAAACCGCAGAATCCATACCCGTGATTTGCATTTTAAATTGTTCATCGTTGGGCTGAGTTATGTCAGAAAACGTTCCATATTTACCATTGCCAAAATCTTGAACATTTAGGGGTTTATCAGTTAGAATTTGGGCGGATATAATAGAAGCCTGCATAGATGCTTCGTGTAGCAATTGATTGGCTTTGTGTTTTTCCATAGCTGTTGTATAGGCCGAAATACCGCCCACACTCAACACCCCGATAATACTCAGTACGCCCAACATTTCAACCATACTGCGCCCACATTGGCTTCTTTTATAATTTTTGTTTGTTTTATTTATTACCGTCATTTTTTATTCTCCTTTTTAAATTGTTGTTGATGATTATTTAAACGAATAAACCCCACTGTATTTGTCATACAGTGGGTCGGTTGTGCCAAGGCACAACTTAATATTCAAACTTAAATGTGTGTGTGTGTGTGTACAAGGTTTCTTTATTTATACCTTTAACGCCTTTTAAACACATTTTAAATAGCCTCCCGTTTTTATCACTTATCCCCACACTAGCATAATTTATCACCCTTGTCAAGCGGTTTATGTGATAAAAAAATGTGGATTTTTTTTCAAAAAAAAGCTAACCTGTCAAAAAGGAGAAAATATGAAACATACTTTAATTACCGTTTCAGGACAACTGGGCAGTGGTAAATCCACCGTTGTGAATTTATTGGCGCAAAAATTAGGATGGGCAACCTATTCCACCGGACAGGCTCAACGCCAAATTGCCGAAAAAATGGGCATTTCAACATTAGAGCTTAATCGTTTGGCTGTGTCAGATAAAACAATTGATGAACAAATTGATGCTGTTTTTAAAAATCCCCCTTGGGGCAATAGCCCCTGCGTGGTAGACAGCCGTTTGGCCTTTCACTTTTTGCCCGAATCGTTTAAGGTTTGTTTGAAAGTTTCACCTGATGAGGCCGCCAAACGTGTCTTTAACGCCAATCGTTCCAACGAAAAATATACCACTCAGGAACAGGCCTTGCTCTATCTAAATCAAAGACGAAAATTGGAACAAGAACATTTTTTGAAAAATTACCAGCTGGATATAGAACAAGATGATTTGTTTGATTTAATCATAGACACAAGCAATTTGTCCCCTGATCAAATTTGTCAAAAAATTATTGAAAAACTTTAATCCCTGTTTCTTTGGTGCTGTTTTCTGATTCGGGCCCGCATCATCATATCCATCATATGATTTAAATGGATACGGTGGGTTAAGCTGTGCGCATTATCGTCATTTTGCATTTGGCGATTGACATCATACAATAAAGCCCGAAAGTTTTTCAACATACTTTGATCTTGGGGGATTTTTGAAAAACTGTTTAAAAAGCTTTTCAAATTGGCCGGATTTTCCAAAATAGACAACAACATGGCCTTTTCCGATGCATCAATTACTTGGAATAAATTGCTGAGCAACGTTCGTGTGGTGTTATCCATAGGGGTTCCCGTATCACCGATTATGGAAAGAAGCTTGATAAAGTTTTGCGTTTCGGCCGAAGTATGTTTTTGCCGACTTTCATGACGAAGGCGCAAAAGTTCCGTCAATAATATAACCGAAGTTATCTTTTTAAGCGGTGTAAAGTGCAATTGAAAGCCGTCTTTTAATAAAACATCCACCAAAAAACGCTGATCAGCGGGCTTCATTTGTAAAAAAGCCTGCTTTAAATCAGCAATCCGTGACGGTTGTGCATCCAATAATGAAAGACCTGTTTGGATTATATCCTGTTGATGGCCCTGACACAAAGCACATTTTTGCACACGCTTTGCCGTATTCATCCCCAAAAAATTTTCATACCGGGTACAATAAAAAGGCATCGTATTAGGCAAAAAAGAACGCACCGCCAAGTACGGACAATTTGTGGGACATAAGATATCTTTTTTGTTTTCCATAACATAAATTTGCCATACTTTTTAAAAAAAATCAATTTATTTTAAAAAAATAATAAAATTTATGTTGATTTTTTAAAAAATAAAGTTTATAAGGAAAATCAGAGGTGTATTTTTTTAATTAAAAAGGAGACTTAAAATGGCAAAAAATATGAAAAAAACATGGACTATTTTAATGGGATGCGCATTGTTGTGCGGATGTGTCGGATATGAAGCCGATTTACAAGACGCCCAAAAAGAACGTGATGCGCTGTTGTTACAAAAGCGCATGAAAGAAGGTTGCACCTTTGTGCGTGATCAGGATGCTTACCGTGAATGTTTGCTCAATACCTATTATTCTCAATATCCCAAAGGTTATCAAACAGCCGAATTAGTTGACGGTGAACCCATCGCTGTTATCAGCAACTCAAACACAGGGTATATGCAAAATCAATACACAACAACTCAGGTTGCCCCTTTACCAGCTATTGCCAGCCCACAAATTGTTCCTTATTCAACAACAGAAGTAACAACAACGGATACCACATTTACACAAGAATATGTAACACCTCAGGCGACTGTTGTTCAAACTCGTGAGGTGGTGGCACAAGTCCCGGTAGAAGCACCTTTGCCAGAACCCGAAAATGTGGTTCGCACCGTTGCTATGCCTGAACCTGTTCAACAACCCGTTGTTCAACAAGATCCGACATGGTGGGACAATTATCAACAAAACAGAACGGTCGTTCAACCGACGGTTAAATGCCCCTGCGACGATCCGAATGACCCTTGTCCACAATGTTATGAAAAATAAATAAAAACAACAAAAAAAGGAGAAAAAAATGAAAAAAATTTTATTATCTACAGCTTGTGCTTTATTGGTAACAGCGTGTTCTTCCATCCAAAATGGTTCTGAAATTTACGGAAACGGTCAAGGCGGATGGGACGAAAACGTCAACATTGTTGATTTACAAGATACAGCCCAAACAAAAGCTTTTAAAAACGACACACAAGAAGTGGTTTATTTTGCCCTGAACAGCTCCTCTTTGGACGCTCAGGCAAAGGCCGATTTAAAGGCTCAGGCCAAATGGTTAAAAGAACATCCCAAAGCTTTGGTTTTGGTAGAAGGCCGTTGCGACGAACGTGGCACACGTGAATACAACTTGGCTTTGGGTGACAGACGTGCCAATATTGCACGCAGTTATTTGATTGCACAAGGTGTGGACGCCAATCGCATTCGCACGATTTCATACGGTAAAGACAAACCCGTTGTTTTAGGGTCTGACGAAGCCGCATGGGCCAAAAATCGTTCTGCAACAACAGTTGCTTATTAAAAAGACTTGACTTTTTTCCCCTGATGAATATCCTATTCATTGGGGGATTTTTTTATGAGGTACAAAATGACATATTTAAAAATTTTATTTTTAGGGTTGTGTTTGTTATCTACGGTCGCTGTGGCGGATCCGAAAACCGAAATGATGCAGGATAAATTGGACAGATTAGAGGCCGAAATGGCGCTGATTCAACGCAAAATTTATCAACAACCACAAAATCAACCTATTACACCTCAGGCGCTTGAAACACCCAAAAATATAGATGATTTTTATACCCAAATAGATGCCCAAAATCAAATCATTCAGGATTTAACGGCCCAATTGGAACAAACAAATCATCACCTAGCAGATTTAACAGATAAATTTAATCGGATGCAACAGGATGTAGAATTTCGCTTTCAAAATATGAACAAATTTTCAGAATCCGAAAATTTAACACAAACGCAACCCGAAAAAAAAGAAGTGGTCAAGCCCGAAATAACCGACAAAGAAGCCTACGATAAAGCTTATGCGCAACTGAAAGACGGTAAATATCCCGAGGCCGAACAATCCTTTTTGGCTTTTATGGAAAACTATCCTGATTCAAAATTATTAGGTAACGCCAATTATTGGTTGGCCGAAACATACTATGCCCGCTCACAATGGGCCGAGGCCAGCGGTTTATTCGCAGACGGTTTTACAAAATTTAAAGATAATACAAAAGCCCCGGACAGTATGTTAAAATTGGGATTGACTATGTCAAAAATGGGCAAAAAACAAGAAGCCTGCACTGCATTAAAAGGTGTTTTGGGTGAATTTAAAAATTTATCAGATAACTTAAAAAAGCGGGCCGAACAAGAAATTAAGGATTTAAAATGTCCTTAAATATGGAAAAAAGTTTTATAAATTGGATGGATAGCTGTCTGCCCAAAGATATCACCCAAATCGGTGTGGGGGTTTCAGGCGGTGCCGACAGTTTATGCTTGGTGCATTTATTAAAAAAATACTGCGATAATCATCATATTAAATTATATGCTTTCACCGTTGACCATGATTTAAGAAAAGAATCGGCCCATGAGGCCAAATCAGTCCATTCAATGTTGACAAAATGGGGGCTAAACCACCAAACATTAAAATGGTGTGGACTAAAACCCAAAACAGGCATAGAAGAAAATGCCCGTCAGGCACGCTATGATTTAATGTATCAGGCCTGTCAAAAGAAAAAAATAAAGCATTTGTTTTTGGCCCATCATATCAAAGATCAGGCCGAAACTTTTTGGATTCGTTTGAGCCATGGTTCAGGTGTGGACGGATTGGGCGCCATGGATGAGATTTCCTTTATGCGTGATATCGTATTGATGCGTCCTTTGTTGGGGCAAAATAAAGAGGAAATTTTAAATTATTTAAAGGCTAAAAAAATTCAATGGTTTGAAGATAAAATGAATCAGGATTTAGCCTTTGAACGGGTACGTTGGCGTGAACGACAAAAAACTTTAAACGATTGGGGAATTACGCCCGAAAAAATTTATGTTTTAACACGTCGTATCCAAGATGTGCGTCAAACGCTTTCATTTTATGCGCAAGCTTTTGTCAAAGCGCATGTTTTTATCAGCCCTTTGGGTTATGCCTTTATCCAGCATTTGGCATGGGATATGATTCCTCAGGCAATTCAAATCCATGTTTTGCAACAACTGATTCCCCTTTTATGTGGTGATGATAAACCAATTCCTTTGGAAGGGTTGGAAAATCTGATACAGGATAAACGTCAAAGCAAAACCTTTGCCGGATGCCAGTTTGTCCACAATAAAAGAGGGCTTTATATTTGTGCCGAATATCGTTTACCATTACCCACAAAAACCATCAAAACAGGACGTTGGGGACTGTTTGATATTATTGCGCCCCAAAAAACAAAAATACAGCCTTTGACCAAAGAATCTTATTTCAAAAACATTCCGTCTTTGATTCAAAAAGGTTTTCCAAGCATCTGTGGAAACATTCATTATTCCATTGATATATCCTGTTTTTGTGGGATTTATGTATCAGGAATGCCTGTTTTAACAAAAAAAGAACTTGAAAAAAAAGCCGTTTTGGACTATAAGAAGGGCAATAAAACAATTTATATTCACTTTAACCCAAGGAAAAATTAAATGCAAAAAAGAAAATTCGGAAAAAATTTTGGTATTTGGTTGCTTTTGTTTTTTATATTAGCCGTTGTGGCAAATTACACCTATACAAACGATAAAGCTGTTAAATATCAAGAATTAAATTATTCTCAGTTTGTGGCCAAAACTCAGGCCGGTGAGATTCAATCGGCCACCATTCAAGGCCAAGATGTTTTCGGAAAAACCAAAGATGGCAAAGATTTTAAAACCTACATTCCCCAAGATGCCGGCGTTGTTCCTTTGCTCAGTGAAAACAAGGTGGAATTAAAGGCTGAACCCGTTCCCGAAAAAGACGGTTCATGGGGTGAAATTTTGTTGGCATGGTTACCGATGATTTTATTCTTGGGCTTTTGGATCATAATGATGAAGCAAATGGCGGCCAGCAACGGCAAAGCCCTTAGTTTTGGAAAATCCAAAGCACGCCTGTTGACCGGTAAGGATTCCATTACTTTTAAGGATGTTGCCGGTATAGAAGAAGCCAAACAGGAATTACAGGAAATTGTTGATTTTTTAAAGGCACCCGCCAAATTCCAATCGTTGGGCGGTAAAATTCCCAAAGGTGTTTTATTGGTAGGGCCTCCGGGAACAGGTAAAACTTTGCTGGCAAAAGCTATTGCCGGTGAAGCGGGCGTCCCCTTTTATTCCATATCGGGTTCCGATTTTGTGGAAATGTTTGTGGGTGTCGGGGCTTCCCGTGTGCGGGATATGTTTGAACAGGCCAAAAAAACAAGCCCTTGCATCGTCTTTGTGGATGAAATTGATGCAGTCGGTCGTCATCGTGGTGCCGGTCTTGGTGGTGGTAATGACGAACGTGAACAAACGTTGAATCAGTTGTTGGTTGAAATGGACGGTTTTGAAACGAACTGTGGCATTATTTTAATTGCCGCCACCAATCGTCCCGATGTTTTGGATCCGGCTTTGTTGCGCCCGGGGCGTTTTGACCGTCAAGTTGTTGTCAATAATCCGGATGTGAAAGGACGTGAAGAAATTTTGCGTGTTCATGTCAGGAAAGTCCCCTTGGCCCCGGATATCCAGTTGGATATTTTGGCCCGTGGAACACCCGGTTTTTCGGGGGCGGATTTGGCAAATTTAGTCAATGAAGCAGCCCTGTTGGCGGCCCGTCGCAATCAAACAATGGTAACCATGCAGGATTTGGAAGACGCCAAAGATAAAGTCATGATGGGAACCGAAAGACGCAGTTTAATGATGGACGACAAAGAAAAGAAAATGACAGCCTATCATGAAGCCGGCCACGCCATCGTGTCTTTGCATTTGCCCGAATCCGATCCGCTTCATAAGGTAACAATTATCCCCCGTGGACGGGCTTTGGGGGTTACCATGCAGTTGCCCGAAAAGGATAAGTATTCGCAAAGTAAAACTTATTTAAAATCCCGTTTATCCATTTTGTTTGCGGGGCGTGTGGCCGAAGAAATGATTTTCGGCAAAGACAAAGTTTCCACCGGTGCCAGCAATGATATCCAAGTGGCCACCACAATTGCCCGCAAGATGGTTTCCGAATGGGGTATGAGTCCTTTGGGCCCGATTGCCTTTGAAGAACCCGAATCCGATGTCTTTTTGGGATACAGCATTGCCAAACGTAAAAATATGGCTGACCAAACGGCATTACAGGTGGATAAAGCTATTGCCGGTTTAATTCAGGATGCCTATAAACGCACGCAAAATATCCTGCGCACCAATAAACGTGAATTGGATTTATTGGCCAAAGGTTTGATTGAATACGAAACTTTATCAGGTGATGAAATCCGCACTTTAATTAAAGGCAAAAAAATCCGTCAGGAAGAAAAGAAAACAAAGGCGCATCATAAAGCCCGAACAACCGTTCCCGATGTTGCCGAAAAAGGATAATCCATGAAAAGGTATTCCAAAAACCATATTTTAAAAATTTATGAAGTCAATTGCTTTGGGGATTTAAAATTGCTCAGCCTGTTCAATATATTGCAAGAGGCGGCCTCTGAACATGCCGAAATTTTGGGTATCGGTTATGAGGAATGTTTTAAAAGGGAAGTTGCTTGGGTGGCGGCATCTTATCGTGTTGATATCAAGCGTTTGCCCAAAATCGGTGAACAAATTCAAATTGAAACTTGGATTGCTGATTTGCAAACCGTTACCTCGCAAAGATGTTACCGTTTAAAGGATAAAGACAACAATATCTTGGCCGAAGGAATTACAAATTGGGCTTTAATCAGTACAAAAACTTTGCGCCCCGTCATTATTTCAAAAAGCTTGCAAACAACACCCGAACAGGTGGATGGGGAAAGATTGGCCTTTTCTGATGAAAAAATCCGCTTGGCCGACCCCGAAAGAAATGATAAGGAATATCATTTTATTTCCCGATTTGATGAAATGGATACAAATTTTCATATCAACAATGCTGTTTATCCCGCTTGGGCGGCCGAAAGTTTGGGGCAAGAATGGTTGGAAAACAAAACCCCAAAAATGATTCAAATCAATTTCAAAAATGCCGTTAAAGCCTTTGAAAATGTTGATATCATGACGCAAACAGAAAATAACGAAAGCCTGCATAAAATTGGTGTTGATAATCAAACAAAGGCCATTATCAAAATCAATTGGCAAGACAAATAAGGCAAAAAATTGACAAATTTTAAAGTTATGATATAATATCCGCATGACTTTAAAACAAATGAAAAACCGCAATATCATTAAAGCTTTTAATGAATTTAAAGCCAATCCTTGTCTTTATACTGATTGTTTGCAAGGCGGATGCGCCGAAAGAACAAGAATTATCTGTAAAGAATTGCAAAACCGAGGCGAAGATGCCGGCTATATTCTTTTACCTGAAGGCGGATGGTGCGATGAAAGTCTTTCGTGTAAAGCAAAATTAAAAAACGGACAAATGCATGATTTTATTTGGATTCGTCATTTCGTCCCTTTTGTCTTTAACGAACAAAATGAAGCAATCGTTTTTGACATTTGTTTAATGGATGGACCGGAACGTTTCCACGATTGGAAAAAACATATCCTGTTTGATGGAAAACCTTTGGAAAAAGAACACTATTGTTTTAATCATCCCAAAAGCATTGATGGCATTGATATGATGCTAAAATACAGAGATCCATTTATCAATTTAGCCTGCATTGCAAAAAATTATAACGACTTTCACATTATTCCCAATCAAATAAAATCAAAATGGTTGGCCGAACAAATAGCTATTGCAAAAACAAAAAACAACAAAGTTTGGCATAGCAAATAAAAAGTCGCTATAAAATTTTCTTGACAAATTCATATTTTTGCCTAGAATAAAATCAATCTTGCAAGGTTGTAAGATGATGTGGATTTAAGCCGAATTGTCCCACTAAAGAGGACTAAACAGGAGAAAAAAGATGCTGAAAACAGCTGAGGCGGTGTCAATCGGGCACCCTGATAAAATTGCCGATTATATTTCAAGTTATATTTTAGACAGATTCATTGAACAAACTCCGGATGTGCGTTATGCCGTTGAGGTGATGATAAAAAACAATACCGTTGTTTTGGGGGGCGAAACCAGCCAAAATATCCCGACCCATCAATTAAACGCATATGTCAAAAATGCCCTGCGTCAAATCGGATATGACGAACAATATCACCAAATTTGGGGAGAAAAGGCCGTTGATATCAACAAAATCAATCTGGTCAATTTATTAGGGATGCAATCGGGCGAAATCAATCAAGGCGTTTTAAATAATGGCTGGGGAGATCAAGGTGTTTTTGTGGGCTATGCCGAACAGGACTTGGGATTCATCAATCGTGAGTTATTTTTGGCCAAAAAGTTAAACAAAGCCCTTTATGAAAAAGCACGCAAAAGCAATCATTTGGGGTTGGATATCAAAACACAAATCACCCTTGATGAAAATAAAAAAATTCAAACGGTTATTGTGGCGATTCCCATGCTAAAAGATGAAGATTTAAGCGATTTTATTGTGGATGTTTTACAAGATACCCCCGATGAAATCATTATCAATGCAACCGGCATTTATCAAAGGCATTCTTCGGTGGCCGATTGTGGGATAACGGGGCGAAAGTTAGCCTGTGATTTTTATTCAACCGCCTGCCCCATCGGTGGGGGAAGTCCATGGACAAAAGACGCCAGCAAGGCCGATTTAACTTTAAATCTGTATGCCAGATACCTGGCCATTCAAAATTTAAAAGACAATGATAAATGTTTTGTTTATTTATCCAGCTGTATCGGTCAAAGCAAACTGCCCAGCGCTGTTATCAAAACAATTAAAAACGGTTGCGAAAAATACCATCCGTTTAATTGCGATAAAAATCCAAAAGAGTTGATTCATTTTTTGGGCTTGGATAAACCGATTTATACAAAACTTTGTCAGGCCGGTATTTCAGGTTTTGATTTGAAAAAATTAAAATAGGATAATCTTAAAACCGACAATTGCCACGTCGTTCAATATGTTGAACTGTTTTATTTTCATCAAAAAAAATCAAAACAGAACAATCATTTTGATAATAGGACCATATTTGATGGGCGCCTTCTTGACGGGAAATTGTCGGTTTCCCTATTTCAGAAAGAACCTGATTGACCGTTTGCCCCTGAAGCTTTATCAAATCCTGAGGAATGCGGGAGCCAAGACAAGCCGACAAAGCCAAAAATAATACAAAATACATTTTTTTCATATTTAACATCATAATCAATTTTTCAAAAATTGCAATCAATTAAATTTTTTCTTGTAAATTTAAAAAAAATCTGATACCCTTTTGGAAACTTATTTTAAGGGGGAAATCAATGTCAAAGGCAACTTGTCCGGTCTGTCATAAGGGTAAAATTACCGCTGATGATTTAAAAAAATTGGTACAATGGCACATCAAATATTCGCTTTCAAAACAAGAATCCGAAGCACATAAAAGCCATTTGTTTACGGCTTTGGCCTTGGCCATTAAAGATTTATGCATTGACCAGATGATGGCAACCGCCAAACGACATAAGAAAAACAAAAAACGTGTTTATTATTTGTCTTTGGAGTATTTGTTGGGACGTTTGCTCAGCAATAACCTGATTAACTTTCAATTGGGGGATTTAATCAAAAAAATCCGTTTGGACAATGAATACCAATTGAGCGATGTTTTTGATGAAGAAAAAGATCCGGCTTTGGGTAATGGCGGTTTGGGACGTTTGGCCGCCTGTATTTTGGATTCTGTGGCCACCTTGGGACTGCCCGGCTATGGTTATGGTATCAATTATCAATTTGGTTTGTTTAAACAATACTTTGAAAACGGATGGCAAAAAGAACGGGCCGATTCTTGGTTGGAAACCGCTTCACCTTGGCAAATTGAAAGAGCCGATAGAGCCAACATTGTCCCCATTCGTGGCGAAATTGTTTATGAAGTCAAAGACGGTGCACGCTATCCCAAATGGATAAACACAAAACAAATTATCGGCGTTCCCTATGATATGCCGGTGGTGGGCTATGGCGGAAAGACAGTCAACTATCTGCGTTTATTTGCCGCAAAATCCAGCAACACCTTGGATATTGAATTGTTTAACAAAGGTGGCTATGTCAATGCCGTGGAAGACAACATCAAAGTGGAAACAATATCCAAAGTTTTGTATCCGTCCGATGATATTGAACAGGGTAAGGAATTGCGCATTACCCAACAATACTTTTTTGTATCATGTGTTTTAAACGATATTATCCGGCGCTTTTTGGAAGAAAAATTACCCTTTGACGAATTGCCCAATAAAGTGGTTTTGCAATTAAACGATACGCACCCGACTTTGGCAATTGTTGAAATGATGCGCCTGTTGATGGACGTATATGGTTTGGATTGGGATAAATCATGGCAAATCACCCGTAACTGTATGGCCTATACCAACCACACTTTATTGCCCGAGGCTTTGGAAAAATGGCCGGTCAGCTTGTTTGAAAAAATCTTGCCCAGACATTTATTGATTATCTATGAAATCAATGATTGGTTGATGCGGGAAGTGATGAAAAAATACCCCGGTGATACAGCCAAATTGGCCCGTATGTCATTGATTGAAGAAGGGGCAGAAAAGAAAATCCGCATGGCAAATTTGGCCATAGTCGGCAGTTTTTCCGTCAATGGCGTGGCCCAAATTCATACCGAATTGTTAAAGCATCGTTTGGTGCCTGATTTTTATGAAATGTGGCCCGAAAAATTCAACAACAAAACAAACGGTATCACCCCCAGACGTTGGTTATTACAGGCCGACAGCGCCTTGGCCAGCTTTATTACCAAGCATATTGGCGATGGTTGGATTACCGATTTACAACAATTAAGAAAATTGACCCCGTTGGCCGACAATGAAAAAGCTTTAACGGAATTAGATAATATTCAACAGGATGCCAAAATCCGCTTGGCCGAATATGTTGAAAAAACAATGGGCATCAAGTTAAATACCCAAGCCCTATTTGATTGTCAGGTCAAACGTATTCATGAATACAAGCGTCAATTATTAAATGCCCTGCATATCATGAACGAATACTTTGATATTATTGAATCGGGCAAAATGCCGGCCACACCTAAGGTGTATATTTTCAGCGGTAAGGCTGCCCCCAGCTATAAGATGGCCAAATTGATTATCAAATTGATCAATAATATGGCGCAAATCATCAACCATGACAAACGTGTTCAGGATATGATTAAAGTTATCTTTATTCCTAACTATAACGTATCTGTGGCCGAAATCGTTATGCCGGCCGCCGATGTCAGTGAACAAATATCCACCGCCGGATTTGAAGCATCAGGAACAGGCAATATGAAGATGACCTTAAACGGTGCTTTGACAATCGGGACTTTGGACGGCGCCAATGTTGAAATTATGCGTGAAGTGGGCGAAGAAAACTTTTATTTATTCGGTTTGACCGCCGAACAAGTGGCCGACGCCCATTTAAACAAAACGCATCGCCCATGGGATTATTACCACAATGACAGCCGAATCCAACGGGTCATGGATTCTTTGCAAAACGGTTTTTGGGCCGTTGAAAAGGATTCAAAGGATATTTTCAGCCCCATTTTTCAAGACGTCATGTTTAAAGATTATTATATGTTGTTGGCGGATTTTGATTCGTATTGCAAAACACATGAACGCATTGCGCATGACTTTTTGGACCGCAAAACATGGGTGCGCAAATCTTTGTTAAATACAGCGGGTTCGGGCATCTTTTCCATTGACAGAACGGTTGCCGAATACGCCCGTGATATTTGGCATGTAAAGGCATCAAAATGACAGAAAGTACGATTCGTTTTTTCGGGCGCAGAAAAGGCAAAGCCATCACCGGCATTCGTGAACAAATGTTAAACGAATGGTTGCCCAAATTGACCCCCACCCTGCCCCAACGGGGAAAAATAAAATTAAAGTTTGGAATTCAGCCCAAATCTTTGTGTTTAGAGGTGGGCTTTGGCGGTGGCGAGCATTTGGCCGAAATGGCCAAGAAAAACCCCGAAATCGGCTATTTAGGGGCCGAAGTCTTTTTAAATGGTGTGGCATCTTTATTGGCGCATTTAAACGGTTCGCATCGCTCCGGTGTGGGCGAAATGGCATTGGAAGACGGCCGAGTGGATAATATCCGTATTTGGCCCGAAGATATTCGGCTGTTATTTGAAAAACTGCCCGATGGGATATTTGATGAAATTTATGTTTTATATCCCGATCCTTGGCCCAAAAAACGCCACGCCCAAAGGCGCTTTATCAACGATGAAAATATCCCTGTTTTATGGCGATTATTGGCACCAAAGGGAAAAGTTTATTTGGCAACGGATGTGGATAATTACGCCCAATGGGCATTGGAACGCATGAATGAAAGCGCTATATTCACACAAACAAAACGTGATATTCACACCCCGCCAAAGGGTTGGATTACCACCCGCTATGAACAAAAGGGAATCAAAGCGGGGCGGACACCAAATTATATGATTTTTCAAAAAAAAGACAAAAAAGCAAAAAAGAACTTGACGAACGCAAAAAAATAAGCCATTATCAATGTGGAAGGAGATTAAACCATGAACTATAAGATGACAAATTTAAAAAACGGCAAGGAAGTTTTGTTGTCCGGATCCTTTACTTTCCGTGATCATGACACTTTTTTTGAAATCGTTTCTATGATTAAAACAGGATATGAAAAACATATCGTATTGAATATGTCCGAATGTGAATTTTTGGATTCTGCCGCTTTGGGAATGTTGGTGATTGCCCATGACGAAGCCGTTGCCAAAAAGGTCAATTTGGTGATTAAGGGCGCCCAAGGAAAAGTAAAAGACGTGTTATACGCCGCACGCTTTGACACCCTGTATGATTTTGAGGATTAAAAGTGGAACGTGAAACCAGCTTTAACATTTTGAAAAACGGCTCAGGTCGCCTGATGTTTTTAATTCGGGCCCGCATAGGTGGCGTGTCTTCACCGTATATGGTTTATGACGGTGGGGAAAATGCCCTTTTATATCGGGATGAAAAAAATCCGGTTATGTTAAATTATATTCATCCGGCGATTCGTTCGGATTTAAAAGGACAAAAGGGCGTTTTGGTCGTTGAAACAAATGACGGAGCCATTATTCGTGAATACAATTTACCGATTAAGTTGGTAAAAGCCCTGCCTGTTTTGGAATAATTTGTTTTATACCTGGCAAATTGTTCCAGCCCCCCAATGTTTAAACATTAGTCTCTTACTTACTGATTGGGGGGTTTTTTTATTATACCATCTTTATACCATTTTTATCATACAGATGTTTTCCTCTACTGTTATGCCTAACCTTTCGGGCATCCATAAGGAATCACCCTATGGATTCTCAGGTCAACCCCAAAAACAACAAAGATTATCTTGTTTTTAACCTGCTCTGAATCATCAGCTGATTCAAATCCCATTTTCCTTTATTTTCCACGGGATTACCGGCTTTTACAAAATCAATCAGTTTTGAAAAATCTCTATCCTGTTGCGCTGCCCTTACCAATAAAGGATTTCCCCCATCCACAACCTGACCATCGGGGGTTTCAACAACACGATAAATATCGCCGTTTCTGGCCTGAATAAAAATAGAATACGATTCTTTTTTAGGTTGAGTTTTTGACCCCGAAAAGTGATGTTCCAAAACAATATTTGTCTGACCACGTCTGATTTGAACAAAAACAGGTTCTTTCGTGTAATCAATTTTTTTAGACGCATATACCCTTTCATCAAATGTTTCCAACTGTGCAAAAGGCGTTTTTTCACCCGCATGGCGAACATCAATTTTGACTTTACTATCCTGTCTGACATCAGACGGATAAGACGCCAAAAGCCATTTTTGAGCACGCTTTAATGTTGATTTGACGGTATTTTTTACATCTAAATTACATTGATTGAAAGATGACATTTGTTCTCCTTTTGATAAGGCAATTATATCACATAAATGTTTTTTGTCAATTATTTTTCAATACAAAGAGCTGAAAGCTTTAAAAAAACCTTGCATTTTATTTGAAAAAATGGTAAAAGACTTTTCATAAAAAAAGAGGATTTTCCACTTTGGGTGGTTTCATTCGGGTGGTTTTTTTAATTTAAACCAAGGAAGAAAATATGACAAAATGGGTTTATACTTTTGGTGATGGCAAGGCCGAAGGCGATGCCACCATGCGTGAAACATTGGGCGGTAAAGGTGCTAATCTGGCCGAAATGTCCAGTATCGGCGTGCCTGTGCCCCCGGGCTTTACAATTACAACAGAAGCCTGTGTTTACTATTACAAAAACAACAAAACATATTCCGAAGATTTAAAACAACAAGTGTTGGAAGGATTAAAGGGTGTGGAAGCCGTTATGGGTAAAAAATTCGGCGATCCCGAAAATCCGTTGTTGTTCTCGGTGCGTTCCGGTGCTCGTGTTTCCATGCCGGGTATGATGGATACAATTTTGAATTTGGGCTTGAACGACCAAACAGTTGAAGGTTTGGCCAAAGTTTCAAATAACCCCAAATTTGCCTATGACAGCTATCGTCGTTTCATTCAAATGTATTCCGATACAGCCATGGGTGTGGATATCCACAAATTTGAAGCTGTTTTGGACCGTGTGCGTGAAGAAAACGGTTATAAACATGACAGCGAAATGACCGTTGAACAATTAAAGGCCGTGATTGCCGAATACAAACAAATCGGTATCGCCGAAGGTAAACCCGTTCCCCAAGACGTGAACGAACAATTGTGGGGTGCTATCGGTGCCGTGTTCGGTTCTTGGATGAGCGAACGTGCCATCTTTTATCGCAAACTGAACAACATTCCCGCCGATTGGGGTACCGCTGTGAACGTTCAATCCATGGTGTTTGGAAACAGTGGCGATAACTCCGCCACAGGTGTGTGTTTCAGCCGTGATGCCGCCACCGGTGAAAACTATTTCTATGGTGAATATTTGAAAAACGCCCAAGGTGAAGACGTGGTGGCCGGTATTCGTACACCGCAACAAATTTCCAAAATCGGTAATGAACGCCGTGGTTTGGATTTGCCCTGTATGGAAGAAGAATTCCCTGTCGTTTATGCTGAATTGGATGCCATTCGTCATAAATTGGAACAACATTACAAAGATATGCAAGATATGGAATTTACTGTTGAAAACGGAAAACTCTGGATGTTGCAAACACGTAATGGTAAACGTACCGGTTTGGCAGCCTTGAAAGTGGCCGTTGACATGGTGCATGAAGGCTTGATTACAAAAGAAGAAGCCGTCACACGTGTTGAACCCGGACATTTGGATCAATTATTGCACCCGATGTTTGACAAATCCGCCAAACGCGAAGTGATTGCCACAGGTTTGCCGGCTTCCCCCGGTGCTGCCGTTGGTCAAATCGTGTTCAGTGCTGCTGATGCCGAAGCCCAAGCTGCCGAAGGTAAAAAAGTGGTGTTGGTGCGTGTGGAAACATCTCCGGAAGATATTGCCGGTATGCATGTGTCCCAAGGTGTGTTGACCGCCCGTGGTGGTATGACATCTCACGCCGCCGTGGTTGCCCGTGGTATGGGTATCCCCTGCGTGTCCGGTGTGGCCGATTTGCGCATTGACTATGCCGCCCAAACATTGACAGCCGGTTCTGTTACATTAAAGGCCGGTGAAATGATTTCTATTGACGGTACAACAGGTCAAGTGATGGCCGGTGAATTGCCCTTGGTCAATCCGGAAATGGCCGGCGACTTCGGTGAATTTATGACATGGGTGGATGAAATCCGTACATTGAAAGTTCGTGCCAATGCCGAAACACCCGCTGATGCCAAAACCGCCAAAGATTTTGGTGCCGAAGGTATCGGTTTGTGCCGTACAGAACACATGTTCTTTGACCCCAGCCGTATTAACTTCATGCGTGAAATGATTTTGGCAAAAGATGAAGCCGGTCGTCGTGCTGCTTTGGCCAAATTGTTGCCGTTCCAACGTGAAGACTTTGTGGCTTTGTTCAAAATTATGGACGGTCTGCCCGTGACAATTCGTTTATTGGATCCGCCGTTGCATGAATTCTTGCCCAACAAACCGGCTGAACAAGAAGCTTTGGCCGCTCAAATGGGCTTAACAGTTGAAGAAATTCGTGCCCGTACAGCCGCTTTACACGAAGCCAACCCAATGTTGGGCTTGCGTGGTTGCCGTTTGGCTGTGGTGTATCCGGAAATTTGTGAAATGCAAACCCGCGCCATTATTGAAGCCGCTATCCAAGTGGCCGATGCCGGCGTGAAAGTGTTGCCCGAAATCGAAGTTCCGTTGATTTCTTCACGCAAAGAATTGGAAATCTGCAAAAAGACAATTGATGAAACAGCCGCCACAGTCTTTGCCGAAACAGGCAAAAAAGTGGCATACGAAGTGGGTACAATGATTGAATTGCCCCGTGCTGCTTTGTTGGCTGGTGAAATTGCAGAATTGGCTGACTTCTTTGAATTCGGAACAAACGACTTGACCCAAACAACATTGGGTATGAGCCGTGATGACGCCGGTTCCTTCTTGCCCGAATACGTGACAAAGGGAATCTATGACCGTGATCCGTTCCAATCCTTGGATACCACAGGTGTTGGTAAGTTGATTCAGATGGCCTGTGCCGAAGGCAAAAAGACCAATCCGAACATTTACCTGAGTATTTGTGGTGAACACGGTGGTGATGCCAACTCCATCATGTACTTGAATCAGTACTTGAATGGTGTTTCTTGCTCGCCATATCGTGTGCCGTTGGCAAGATTGGCCGCTGCTCAAGCCGCAGTGAAAGCCAAAAAAGCCAACTAATCAAGGTTGACTTAAAAGACACCCCCGCTGATTTCAGGCGGGGGCGTTTTTTTTCTTGCGCTTTTTATTTTTTTATGCTAGTCTGATTATCGGATGGGTTGGCGTCCGTCCGAATAGGTGTCAGAACCTGATGAATCAAACGCCGATAAAAGCGATATTTTATCGCCGACAGCCATATTTATATGGGTTGGATGGCGGTAGAATAAAATGCCGCTTGCGGAAAAAATATACCGCAACTATTTTTTGATTCATAGTTTCTGAACATCCAGCCACTTTTACGCCAAAGTGGCATTTTTTAATTGTTTTAAAAGGAGAAAAAATGACAGCAACATTAAAAAATAAAAATTATAAAAGAAGCCAAAAGGGGCGCAGTATGGTTGAAATGCTGGGCGTGTTGGCGATTATCGGCGTTTTGTCCGTGGGCGGTGTGTACGGTTATGGTGTCGCCATGAAAAAACACAAAGCGAATGAATTATTACATCAGGCCTCAATGCTCGCCACCACCATATCAGCACAAATCCAAAGTAAAGGGCAATTGCCCCAAAACATTGAAAACTTTGGTGATGCTAAATACGGGACATTTAGCACACCGGAAAAAGTCAACGACGAACAATTTAAAATGGAAATCACAGGTATGGATTCTGCGGTTTGTGAGCAAATGGAAAAGATGTCAGGCGGCATGGTTCGTCAGGCCGAATGTGATGGCACAACATTGACCTTAACCTATAATAATAATTTATCCAGTGACAAAGTCGCCGCCGATTATAATGATGATACAACGGGTGAAAAGTGCGAAGATGCCGGTTATAAATGGTGTTCAAAATTATCCACGCCCGCTTGTAAAAAAGATTGTTGTTCGGGTGTAACCTTAAACAGCTGTCAAGAAAGTTGTGATTCATCCACAGGCGAAATCACCAACAAAGACGATGGTACAGGATGCACCACATCTGATGGCAAAGAAGGAACATGTGATGCGGGCGTGTGCGAGGAGGCAACAGCCGATTATACAGGTGTTAAATGTACAGATTATCAAAACAACACCGAATGTGGTGGTGTGGGATCAGGTTGGTATTGTGAGTTTAATCCGACGAGTTGTTCTGCCAGTGGTACAGGTACCTGTACAGCCGTTGGCAGTGGTACATCCATCAAAGGTGGGACTTATTTACAGAGTCCGAGTGGTAGTATGGATTGGTGGAGTGCATACAGTTGGTGTAAAGGGAACGGCATGAACCTGGTAACGGGGAAAATAGCCGGTATACCGTTGAACAGTGAGTATGAAGACTGGGATGGTAATAGACCCCTTTATCAATACTTTGGAGAAGATATTTATTTTTGGACGGGACATGATTATGGCGATTCCTGTGACGCGTGGGAGGTGTACGCTGACTCTTACTACGAGGACGTCTACAACAACCCTCGCAACAGCAACGACGCCTACTACGCTTTGTGTCAGGAGTGAGTGTTCGGCTTTAAAAACCAGCCCCTTATTTCAAGGGGCTGAGTTTTTATTAAAACCTAAAACATCCACTTAAAGCGCAGGCCGATGGATTTATCGTAAATATCCGTTTGATTTTTGGCTTTTGCGCTTAAAGTATAAGAGCCATAAAGACCAACTGTGGCCTTTGGGGTGAGATAATAAGATAACTCCCCTTCGGCATTATAAAAGGTTGATTCGGTATTGTCGTTTTCATCATGAACAACACGCAATCCTGTGTCCAGCCCCCAAGATTCCAATTCACCTTGATACAAGCCGACTTTGGCGGTATAAATGGGTTTGTCAATATCATAATCTTTTTTTTGCCCTATCGGTAATTCTTCGGCAATTTCAATATAAGGCAACATACTTTCCAATTGATAGCCACCTTTGATTTTTGCCGTTGCAAATTTATAATCACCGTTAAAGGCATATAAATCATCCTGATGATACCCAAAAGACGCCTGTAATTTAAAAGTTTTATCCAATATATTCCAAGAAACCCCTGCGCCCCAATTCAAATTTTTATCCTTTTGATGTGATAAAAAATCAGCTCCATCGGATAGTTTGACTTTATTAAAAGTATTGCCAAAATATCCCCAAAGGGTCAGTTTGTCCGAAAGTCCAAATTGCAGTTCTTCTTGCAATAAAGTATTGTAAGCCATTAAAGATAACGTTGAATTTTTTTGCTGGGTACGGTCAAAGCCGGCCGAGCTAACCGAGGCAAGTTGCATTTTTTTTGGCAAGAAAAACGGATTTGTTATATCATCCGCCATGGCAAATGTTGAAAAAGCCAATCCCCCAAAAATAATCAAAGATTTCCTTAACATAATACACTCCTTTTGTTTGTTTTTATAAAATGTTTCTTTTCTTTAAATTCAAGCTAACCGATTTTATTTTATTATGCAAGAGAAAAATCTTTTGAAAGTTCAACTTTTTTCTTGACATATGAAATGAAATGGTATATACTTGGCCAAAGTTTTTTTAAGAAAGGATATATCATGTTCGCAATTGTAAAAACTGGTGGAAAACAATACAAAGTTCAAAAAGACGCTGTCTTGGCCGTTGAAAAGATTGATGGCAAAGCCGGTGATAAGGTTTCTTTGAATGAAGTTTTAATGGTGGGTGATAAAGTGGGCAACCCTTTTGTGGTTGGTGCTTCTGTTGAGGCTGAAATCATCCGTCAAACACGTGGCGAAAAAGTGTTGGTTTTTAAAAAAATCCGCCGTCACGGTTATAAACGCAAAAAAGGTCATAAACAAGATTTGACTTTGATTAAAGTTTTGGAAATTAAAGGCTAAGGAGAAATAAAATGGCTCATAAAAAAGCGGGTGGTTCCGTTAAAAATTCCCAAGATTCCGCCGGTCGTCGGTTAGGTCTTAAAAAATCTGGTGGTCAGGCTGTTGTGGCTGGCAACATCATCATTCGTCAACGTGGCACACAATACTATCCCGGTGAAAATGTCGGTATGGGTGTGGATCATACAATCTATGCAACGGCCGATGGTGTGGTTGAATTCAAACATTCTGCCAAAAACCGTACTTATGTTTCTGTTGTAGCAAAATAAGGATTTCAGATGCTCTATCCTGATATTTATATTGTGCCACCGATAAAGTTAAAAGGCATAGGGGATTGCGAAAATCCAGCGGTTTTTGCTTCGGCACGTTCTGTACAAAAAGTTGTTGTCGTGAATGCCAAACGGGATGAACATACTTCTCTTCCGAAGAATATCCCCACTCCGTTTATGATGTCAAAATTCCATGCACGGAGCAGATAATAAATTTAGTAAAAAAACCCGTCAAGTGGCGGGTCTTTTTATTTATATTGAAATTTTGTTTTGCTTATGCTATACTAAAATCATTGCGGGCGTGGTGGAATGGTAGACACGTTGGTCTTAGAAGCCAATGCTTTCAAGCGTGAAGGTTCAAGTCCTTTCGCCCGCACCAAATTTCAAAGGACCGAAAAATCGGTCCTTTGTATTGTTTATTCGTTTATTTTTGAAGCAATTTAACATTAGGGATTTTATACATTGTCTGTCGATAAACACCCTCAAGTTTACCATAAGTATTATCTGATAAAATAACTTTTTTGCCTAATAAAGCCGAAACAATAGCTACATGCAAACGATCTGTTTCAATTGTTTGAAAATGACTTAAAAAAGAAAACATTTCATTTAGCACAAAATCGATATTTTCTTCTGTTTCATAAGGACTAAACCATCCCATTGAATCTGACAAATCAAAATCAGTTTCATAATGTCCTTTTGATTCAAGATCTGTTCTAAACAAACGAACATGACACGGTAAAACCTCAGCCTTTAAACGCAAAGGGGTAATCAATTTTTCCAATCTATCTGAAGGAGCAAATTCATTCTTATATACATTTCCTTGCAAACGAAAAGCCATATCATGGTCCAATAAAATTTTAGCTTTTGTTTTTTGAGATACAAGATAATCAAAAGATTTTTTCTCTCGACAAAAAACGACAAAACGTTCATCCAATATTTCAATAAACTCAGGAACATTATCAAATGAAGAGGGTAAAATAACAATTTTTTTAGCATTTTTCATCAAGTTCATTACATCCTTTAATCCTTTAATCCAAGTATGAGTCCAACCGCCACCTCCACCATAAACAAAATTTTGAGGCAAGAAATCTGTCTTTTTAAAAAGCTTCCATTTTAAATGTTTTTTATTAAACCATCTTATCGTTGCTGCAGCGATCACCATATCCCCCATATTACCACTATTTATCATATAGGTAAATTCTCCCAATTTTTTCAATTCAGACAATAATTGAGTATCATCCAATTTTAAAGGATGATAATGAATTTTCTTTTTAAATAAAGAAAAACTTTTTCTTTTGAATTTCAATAAAGAAAAACCAAAGACTGAAAAAGTTAACTCAGGCTTACAAACAAGATTAAAAGGTCGTATAGCATATCCAGACAAAGACCATCTAGCCAATAAAGAAAAATAGAAAAATCCCAATCTTTTTTTCAAACTTTTTGTTTTTAAATAATCATAACATAAGTTATTCAATTCATCTGACAAAGGGATATGGTATTTTTTTACAATATTAAAACAAAGTTTATAAAATGCCCCCGTCATTTTTTTCTGAGCTTCAGAAGATAATTTTTGATAGTTAAGATAAACTTTTAGTAAATAGCTATTTATAAATGTATTCAAGACAGAGGTTTTATTTGAGAGTTTTTGGACCAACCCAAGGGTATGTTTAATAATCCAACAATAATCCGAAAAATTTGTGTCCATATTTTGGGTGGTTGCCAATTCATGAATTCTTTTATGGTAGAATTTTTCAGGAAAAGCACCCATTGTGGCATTTTTCAACATGGCTTCAGTAAAAAAAGGCGTATCTTCATAAACAATTTTTTTATGGAGCCAATGAATATCATTAATTTCCAAAAACTTTCTACGATAAATAGTCAAAGGTGCTGTAACAGCCAGTTGTGGTGCTATATTACACACATTTTGCCAAGTAAAAACGGGAATGAAATTTTCCGGAAGCCATTTTAAGCAATGATAAGGTTCCTCATATTCAAAACCTGTATCATTTTGAAAATCAATACAGGCAAAAGAAAGCATATCCAAATCATGAATTTTGGCATATAAATACAAGCATTCACAACTATCCTCATCTAAATAATCATCTGCATCAACATACCAAACAAATTCCCCTGTTGCAATCTTCATAGCATTATATCTAGCGATTGATTGATGCTGATTTTCTTGAGTTAATATTTTAACACGCTTATCTTGTTTGGCATACTCGTTTAAAATTTCTAAGGAATTATCCGCGGATCCATCATCCACAGCAATTATTTCAATTTCCCGCAATGTTTGATTCAAACAACTGTTTAAGCATTGTTTCAGAAAAGAGGAAGCATTATAAACCGCAATAACAATTGAAAATTTGGGTTGGCTTGTATTGTATTCAAAAAGTGATTCAGTAATTTCTAAAGGTAATTTTTTTACAAGCTGTTTTAGAAACTCTCTTTTCTCAGAGGGTGAACGCCCTCTTAATTCCCATATCAATGTTTTTTTAAAACGATTTTGATATGCTTTTAAGAAAAATTCTTTTAAATTCAATCGCGATAAATTATTATATAATTCTGTAAAGGGAAGGGCTATATTTGCTCCGTGTTTTTTATGCCTATTGCCTGTTATTTGCCCATTTCTATTTTGCCGATAATGGCAAAAACATTCTTCTAATAAGCTAATTTTATTAGATAAAGCCATTGCCATGTATGAAAAAGGGACATCCTCGGCATATACATTAATAAAGGATAGATTATTTTTTCTTAAAAAACTATGTCTAAAAAGTTTTGTCCATATACTAGGAGAACATATTGTAAAAAGGTCTGTTGGATAGTTCTTTGGTGAAATGGGGGATGCTGTAATATACTTGGTTGCTATTTTGTCTTCCCAATAATCTTTTCCCGTTTTATCATCAAATAATGAATAGCCACATATGGTAATATCCGCTTCATCTTCTTCGGCTTTGGCAACCATTTTTTCCAACATTTCTGGATGAAAAAAATCATCAGAATCCAAGAAAATAATAAATTCACCAGTGGCATCTTTTAATCCACGATTACGGGCAGGACCCAATCCGGCGTTTTCCTGATGAATAACCTTTAAACGTTCATCAAACATGGCATACATATTTAAAATATTCAAACTGTCGTCCGTTGAACCGTCATCCACGCAAATAACTTCTATATCTTGAAGCGTTTGCAATAAAATTGTATCTAAACACTGGCCCAAATATTCGGCCACATTATAAACAGGAACTATCACAGAAACTTTAGGGGACATTATCAATCCTTTCAAAATGATTTATTTGGGAAAAAGTTAGCATAAAATCTTATAAATTTCAATATTTTTCTCTGGGATACTTAAAAACATATGTGCTTTAATGGAGGGATACGTTATAATTTAAAAAACGTGATGCAATGTGTGATTCTTTTTTTTAATTTGATTGTAAATTTATGATAAAAACAACTCTGTATTATATTTTCACACTTATCAAGAAAAAATGAAAAAACTCTTGATAAAAAAAGAAAGAAGATTTATTTTTATCTTAAAAGGAGGATTAAAATGATAAAATTAGAAAAATTACCCTATGATTATGACGCCTTGGCACCGTTTATTTCACAAAAAACCGTTGAGTTTCACTATGGAAAACATCAGGCGGGCTATGTTAAAACCGTTTGCGATTTAATTGATAAAACACCTATGGTTGATTTGGATTTGGAAAATCTGATTATCACAGCGGCCAGCGATAGTGTTTTAACAAAATTATTCAATAATGCCGCCCAGGTTTGGAATCATCAATTTTTTTGGAAATCTTTAACGCCCATTAAAGAAAACAAGACCCCAAGTAAAGAATTACTATCCGCCATAGAACAAGACTTCGGTTCAATGCAGGCATGCTTGGAAAAATTGGTTGAAACAGGCATCAATCAATTTGGCAGTGGTTGGGTTTGGTTGGCCAAAGAAAATGGTGTTTTAAAGATTTTTTCAACCCCTAACGCACAAACACCCATAACCAAATACGGGACAAAACCTTTACTTTGTTTGGATGTTTGGGAACACGCCTATTATTTGGATTACCAAAATAACCGTAAAGAATTTTTAACGCAAATCGTCAACAACCTTTTGAATTGGGAATTCGCTAGTTTAAACTTTCAATCCGTTTAAACCAGCTTTCCACAACAATGTTTATATTTTTGACCCGAACCACAGGGGCAAGGCGCATTGCGGGAAATCCCCGACAACACCGGTTTTGCCTCTTTGGGCGGTAATTCATCGGTAAGGTCCTGCGGTTGCACTTCTTCCTCAATCAAATCCCCCGGCCCTTCAGCTGGCATTGGTTGTATTTTAAATTCGGAAAAACCCAATACTTTGGTAACATTTTCACGCAATTTTGCCAACATAATTTCAAACAAGACAAAGGCTTCATGCTTATATTCATACAGCGGATTTTTTTGGGCATAGGCACGCAATCCGATGGAAGCCTTCATAAAATCCAAGCTCTTTAAATGTTCTTTCCATGCCATATCCACCGATTGAATCAACAAAGTGCGTTCTATATCCTGACGCATTTTTTCGGGCATAAGCTTTAATTTTTCATTCCAAGCTTCTTCGGCCGCCTTCATTGTGCGTTCCACCAAATCAGCCGGTGTAATACCAGGCTCAGCTTTCCACGATTCAAAGGGCAAGTCCAAATTTGTCAAACTTAAAATTTCGTTTTTCAAATTTTGCGCATCCCAATCTTCCGGTGCACTTTTTTCAGGTGCCAATGCATAAATAAGGCTTTCAAAACAATCGCGGCGCATATCATTTAAAACTTCATGCAAATTATTGCTATCCAATAATTCACGGCGTTGTTCGTAAATAATCTTGCGTTGATCATTCATCACGTCATCGTATTTCAAAACATTCTTACGGGATGTAAAGTGATGCTCTTCCACCTTTTTTTGTGCATGGGCAATCGCCTTGGAAATCCAAGCACTGTGAATTTCCTGACCATGTTTCATACCCATTTTTTGTAAAATTGCAGAAATCCGTTCAGATCCA
Source organism: Alphaproteobacteria bacterium (assembly GCA_015062245.1). Classification (GTDB taxonomy): domain Bacteria; phylum Pseudomonadota; class Alphaproteobacteria; order CAAHEQ01; family UBA3637; genus UBA3637. The sequence goes on along the minus strand of SUVA01000002.1, from coordinate 76,765 downwards.
AATATACGCATCAAATCATCCTGTAACGACACATAAAAACGTGATTGACCGGGATCGCCTTGACGACCGGAACGACCACGCAATTGATTATCAATTCGGCGACTTTCATGGCGTTCAGAACCCAACACATATAAGCCACCGGCCTGTAAAGCTATTTCTTTATTTTTGGCAATTTCCTGTTTGATTTGTTCGGCCAAAACGCTATCATCCACATTCGGATTTTTGGCCTTTTCTTCGGCAAAACGCATTTCAAAGTTACCGCCCAACTGAATATCCGTACCACGGCCGGCCATGTTGGTGGCAATCGTGATGGCTCCGGGGACACCGGCTTGGGCAATAATCATGGCTTCCTGTTCATGATGACGGGCATTTAACACATTGAATTTTAAATCAGTTTTCTTTTTAAGTAAATCCGCCAAAATTTCAGACTTTTCAATACTAATCGTTCCCACCAAAACGGGCTGATTTCTTTCATGGGCCGATTGAATATCACGGATAATGGCATCATATTTTTCTTCGGCCGTACGATAGATAATATCCTGTTCATCTTTTCGGGCCAAAGGTCGGTTACCGGGGATTTCAATCACCTCCAATTTATAAATATCATCAAATTCGGCCGCTTCTGTCATCGCCGTTCCCGTCATACCGGCCAACTTGGGATATAAACGGAAATAGTTTTGGAAAGTAATAGAAGCCAACGTTTGGTTTTCGGGTTGAATTTCAACACCTTCTTTGGCTTCCAAAGCCTGATGCAAACCATCGGAATAACGGCGACCTTTCATAATACGCCCCGTAAATTCATCAATAATCATTACCTGATTATCTTTGACAATGTAATCCACATCCTTTTGGAACATTGCATGCGCACGCAGGCATTCTTCCACATAATGCACCAAGGAAATATTGGAAGCATCATACAATCCACCCACCAAAATTTCCGCCTCACGCAAAGCGCTTTCCACAAATTCAACACCCAAATCCGTTAAAGTAATAACTTTGAATTTTTCATCTTTTTCGTAATGTTCTGGTCGAACATGGCACATTATCGCATTGATTTTTCTGTATAAATCAGATGAATCTTCCGCACGACCCGAAATAATCAAAGGGGTACGAGCTTCATCAATCAAGATTGAATCCACTTCGTCCACAATGGCATAATGGAAAGGACGTTGGACCATCATTTCCTTTGAAAAAGCCATATTATCACGCAAATAATCAAAGCCTAATTCATTATTGGTAGCATAGGTAATATCGCAATTATAAGCCTTTCTTCTTTCTTCGGCAGGCATTTGACCAATAATACAGCCAACCGTCAATCCCAAAAAACGATAGATTTTACCCATCCATTCACTGTCACGTTTGGCCAAGTAATCATTGACCGTTACAACGTGAACGCCCTTGCCCGTCAAAGCATTCAAATAAACAGGCAAAGTGGCCACCAATGTTTTACCTTCACCGGTGCGCATTTCGGCAATTTTATTATCAAACAAAACCATACCGCCCAACAATTGCACATCAAACGGACGCAGGCCCAAAACACGTTTGGATGCTTCACGAACGGTAGCAAAAGCCTCCGGTAACAAAGATTCCAATGTTTCACCTTGCTTTAATCTTTCACGGTATTCGGCCGTTTTTGCTGTCAATTCAGCGTCAGACAACGCTTGAAAATCAGACTCCATCTCATTGATTTTCTTAACAATTTTCTTAAACTTTTTCAAATAACGTTCATTGGCCGAACGGAATATACTTTTTAACATATTTCAAATTCCTTTTCTGTCTATATTATATTATGCAATAGACATAGTGTATTTTGATACAAAAGTCAAGTTTTGGATGTAAAATTTGATAAAAATTATTGCAATAACAATTGTGTGGCCGTATCCAAATCATTTGAAAAACCGCACTCTTGTTTTCCGACAAAAGGCAAGTTTGTATCCACCAAGCGTTCCGCATAATATAAAATACTGGAACATTCCGATGGTGTAAATGTTAAACGATACGGTTTTACATCAGGTTTATCTGATTTTTGTGCTTTACCTTGTTTGTTTGAACAATATTCAACGCAACCTTCATCGGGGGCAAGATTTAAGGTTTGACGCATTTTATTTTTCATCAACACAACCGCCGTTTTACGGATTTCCGCCACAGAATAACCATCCGGCAAAGTCTTATTGAGTGAAACAGAAAATTGACGGTTATTAGAATCCTTTAAAACAGCCACTCCATTATCTTGATCAACCAACATCAAACGATATGGTTGATTGGCAATCAATTCTTCCATCATCATTGTTTTTCCACAATCACAATCCGTTTGAATAAATTTTTTACCGGATAAAGTTGTAGCGTCCGAAACAATATCGTTTTGACAAGTTAAAATTTTATCCCCCACCAAATCTTTTAAATCATTCGGGGTGATTTTCTTTTCATGCAACAAATAAAACAATCCCAGATTTTCTTCGGCATTCGGGCATCCGAGCAAAACAGAACGCCACAAATATTCAAAGGCTTTTTCCAAATTGATTTTTTGACCCTCTAAACCAAGCATTGAATAAACACCAACAATATTATTGGCCAAAGCGGAACGTTGTTGTGTTGCCCTTTCAATTAAGGGCCATCCTTTTTGCGGATTGTAATAAGGACTGCTCTTATCCAAATACAAAATACCTATTTTTTCACTGACTTGGCCTTTTTCTTCTTCCGTCAACAATGGACTTTTTAAAGCTTGAGTATAGCTTTGCAAAGCCTGAATATATTTTTTTTGATCATAAAACTGATTTGCCTGTAACAACAAAGCTGGACCGTTTCCCGCCATAGCCGATGTCTGACAAAGTTTTACCCCTTCTTGTGTATTGGGATAGCGCACACATAATTCATACATTGCCTGATAAGCATTGTTTTGAACAACCCAGGACGACCATCTGATTAAAGCACGATTGGCATCATCAAAACCACATTGGGTATAGATTTGCAAATCTCTTTGTTGTTCGGCACGCAAAACCGCCTCATAACACGCATCCGTTTCGTCATAATTTTGCGCCTGAACAAAATAAGGAAACACCAACGAAAAACAAAATAAAACAGATTTTAAACGCATAAAGCCCCCTTTGTTGTATTAGTTTTAACATTATTTTTTTTAAATGACAAGAAAAATCTTGAAAATTAAAACAAAATATAGGATAATACCAAAAACAAAGGATTTAATATGGGATTTAACTGTGGAATTGTCGGATTACCCAACGTCGGGAAATCAACTTTATTTAACGCTTTAACGGCAACGGTCAATGCTCAAGCGGCCAACTATCCGTTTTGCACGATTGAACCGAATATCGGCCGTGTGGCTGTGCCGGATGAACGCTTGAACGTTTTGGCCGAAATTGATAAATCTGCCAAAATCGTACCGACTCAGTTGGAATTTGTGGATATTGCCGGCTTGGTCAAAGGGGCCAGCAAAGGCGAAGGTTTGGGCAACCAATTTTTGGGCAACATTCGTGAAGTGGATGCCATCATCCATGTTCTGCGTTGCTTTGAAAATTCGGATATTGTCCATGTGGAAGGTTCCATTGATCCTATCCGTGATGCCGAAACGGTTGAAACCGAATTGATGTTGGCGGATTTAGAAAGTTTGGAAAAACGCTTAAATGGTGTGGCCAAAAAAGCCCAGACAGGCGACAAAGAATCAAAGGCTTGGGTCAAGGTGATTGAACCGGCTTTACAATTTTTAAGAAACGGTCAACCTGCCCGATTGGCAAAACCCACCGATGCCGAAGATTTAAAATTATTTAATCAATTGGCCTTATTGACGGCAAAACCTGTTTTATATGTGTGTAACGTGGATGATAATTCAGCCGCCTCAGGCAATGAATTTTCCAAACGGGTGGCCGAAATGGCACAAAAACAAGGCAACTCGTCGGTTGTGATTTGCGCCGGCATTGAACAGGAAATCGCCCAATTGCCCCCCGAAGAACAACCCGAATTTTTGGAAACATTAGGTTTAACCGAAACGGGTTTAGACCGCATTATCAAGGCCGGTTATAAATTATTGGGATTAGAAACATTCTTTACTTCCGGCCCCAAAGAAGCCCATGCATGGACCATGCGTAAGGGCATTTTGGCACCTCAGGCCGCCGGCATTATCCATTCGGATTTTGAAAAAGGTTTTATTCGGGCCGAAGTGGTTTCTTATAAAGATTACGTTGCACATCGTGGCGAAAGTGGCGCACGGGAAAAAGGATTATTGCGTCAAGAAGGTAAAAACTACATTATGCAAGACGGGGATGTCGTGCACTTTTTGTTCAGTAACTAAAAACAAAAAAAAGGGGGAAAAATGGCAGTAATAACTTGGCGGGAACAAATGAGTTTGAACTATCCACCTTTGGATAGCGAACATCAGGCTTTTTTAAAAGTCATCAATCAGGCTTCTGATGATATTAAAAATCGACATATTGAAGGTATGGAAAAAATGTTTCAGGCTTGCTATGATTACGTGCGCAATCATTTTTCACACGAAGAGGATATTATGGAACGTATCCGTTATCCCGAAATGGAAGAACATATTGCCAGCCATCAGCTGTTTATTAAAAACATTTCTCAATTTCGCCAACAATTTGAAACAGCCGATACGGTCGGCAAAAAATTGGATGCCGCCCAAAAAGCCATGTCGTTTTTAAGTGTGTGGTATTTGGGACATTTAATCAGCCGTGATAAGCCTATGAAGCCTTATTTGGTCAGATTACGCAACCTGCCCCCACGGATGAATTATTAAAAAACACTTTAAAATAAATCTTTTTATTTAAAAAGTGCTTGACATTTAATTCAAAGTTGGTTAAAATGTGTTCATTATTCGCCTGGATAGCTCAGTTGGTAGAGCAAGAGACTGAAAATCTCTGTGTCGGCGGTCCGATTCCGTCTCCAGGCACCATCTTTTAAAGCCCTCAATCAAATGAGGTTTTTTTCTTTTGTTTGCAAGCCTTTTGCCGAGTCCGGTGGCAAGGGACGCATTCGTGTCCCGTAGACAGGACGCCGTAGGCGGTCCCGAATATAATGAGGGATAAATTGTGCGTCAGCCAAATTACATACCTCAATTGTTTAAAATCACCCCCCAATCTGTGATAAAAAAACTTGACACAAAACGCTTTTTATGTTACTATTCTTAATAAAAATAAAAGGAGAAAAATTATGAGAAATTGGAGAGAATATCGTCAACCTTGGTTTTTACTGATAAAAAAAAGCGACCACCCGCAAACAATAATTCCTCTCAAACCGGATGTAAAACTTGAATTCTTTGAACCACACAGATATGATGCGTATTATTATACACTTCAACAAATTGATTCTGATTTATTGATTGCCATTGATAATAATGATGTTGTATCGGCAAAAAGAGCTTTAGAGAAAGATAAAATTGACGTGAATAAGCCCTATATGATTCCGTCTTGGGAAGTACCGGAAGCCCTCAGCATACAACTTCAAACTTTTTTACATCGTGCATTATGGCGAAACTCAGAGGATGTTTTTAAATTTTTGTTGGATAAAGGGGCTAACCCCCGTATTGAAGGGCATTGCCACGATACGGTTATTGGCAATTTATTTGATTGTAAAGAAGAAGATTTCCTTAAATTTGGGAAAATGTTGGTTGATGCAGGTATGACTGTTTCAGAAATACAACAAAGAGCAAAGTATAGAAATGATAAGTCAGGCGTTTTAAAACTTATAAAATATGCAACAAATGCAACTTTTGACAGCCGAAATTCAAGGATTGCGTGCAAAAGTAGCTCAGATAATCGCAAGAAAATCCCTTTTACGGTATTAAGACAAAGATAATTATTCATCTAAATTTGTTTTAAAAGTTCCTGTTCCTGAATTACGGAATAGCTTTTTACTGACTTTGTCAAACATACATGGTTCACCATCAGGCGAAATAACAGGAATGAAATCACGAATATTTTCCCCTAATTTTATATATAAAGAATATATTCTTTCACCAGGTGTAATAAATGTTCCTGATAAACGATTATCAGTAAAAATTTTCAAGCTGGAACTTGAAACATTTTGAAAAGTTATACCTATTCTTGATATTGTTTCTGTGTATTCATCTGTTGTTAAAATAACATCCACATCTGAATTAGAAATACTTCTTCTCCATTGAACATTGAATTTTTGATTATCTTTTGGTAAATCATTTACAGAGTTATTGTTTGGAGTTCCTCCATGCCCGTAAACACGCAATTTATTATTTGATTTTTCCAAATTTATTCCTTGCGCTGCATAATCCCCAATCAAACAAAAACGTGCATTTGCACTGGGAACAGAAGCTGTTATATTCATGTAAAAATCTTTACTCCAATCATATTTTATTCCTGTATCAATATATGAATTTCCTGAATTGTAAGTTCCTTCCAAATATTCCACACGTTCACAGCTATATTTACAACTCTGACTTTCTTCATCATAAACAACACATTCATTTTCGCCACATTCTTGACCAAAATCAGAATTTAAATCAGGTCTTGGAATTTCACATTCATTACGGCATATATGATTTTCATTACATTCTCCACAAACCGTATCACAATCTTTATCAGATTCGCAATATTTTTTATCCTGTTCTTCCCCTTTGATAGAGCTGTTATAAACCATCAAAAACGTATTTTCATCATTACATTCGGTGATGGCAACCGTTGGGGAATTCACCAATGACAATCGGCGCAAAGGGGTATTTTCGGTAATAGAATTTAAAACCCTTTCACAAACGGCTTTATTTACATCGGATACCTGAATTGCAAATTGTTGATAAAGCCCTGAAGTAAAAACCTGTTTGGAAAAAGTACCGCCCATCGTTTCGTTATGTAAAAATTTACCAAGGCTTAATGTTTTACGCCCTTTTTTAATTTGTTCGGATACACGCATGGCACGGGCCGAGGCTTCTTCCAATAAATCATTGGCACGAAAGCGATTCATCACACCCGAAAGGGCCCAAATAGAACCTATGGATAGCACCCCTATAATCGCCAAAGTTCCCAACATTTCAACCATTGAACGGCCACCTTCGGTGGCTTTTGTCTTTTCAGGAATTACTTGTGTGTGTGTGTGTGTGTACAAGGTCCATTTATTTTGCCCTTTATCGTGGTTTAAACGCATTGTGCGATATCTCCTTTTTTGTTTACTTATCCCCATACTATAAAACTTTATCGTCTTTGTCAAGCGATTGTTTTATTTTTTGAATGGGTTTATAACTTAAACGATGATGCGGTGTAATACCATATTGTTGCAGGGCCTGTTGATGAATCTTGGTGCCGTAACCCGCATTTTTATCCCAACCATAGGCCGGATATTGTTTGGCCAAATCGGTCATAATTCTGTCACGTGTTACTTTGGCCAAAATACTGGCCGCCGAAATGGAAAGACTTTTGGCATCACCACCGATAATTGCCTGAGCCGGCACAGGTGTTTTTTGGGGTAAACGATTGCCGTCAATTAAAATATGGGTGGGTTGAAAACCTTTTTGAAGCATATCGTCATAGGCCCGTTGCATCGCCAAAAAAGAAGCCTGTAAGATATTCAATTCATCAATTTCTTTGGCACTTGCCTGACCGATACCATAGGCCGGTGTGGAAGCAATAATTTTATCAAACAATGCCTCACGCTTTGCCCCTGTCAGTTTTTTTGAATCGTTGATTTGTTGCATTAAATCATCAGGGCAACCGTTCACCCACATCACACATCCGGCCACAACGGGACCACACCAAGGGCCCCTGCCCGCTTCATCCAAACCGGCTATTTGGCGAAAATCACCCAGCGCAGATTCGTATTTAAAATCGGGCATATCAGCCTTTCAACCGATGGCAAATATCATCATAACTCATCAGGTTTTGAATCGGACCCAATGCCGCCACTGTCGGTTTTTTCACAAACAATTGACGGGCGTAATCAGCGATATCCGATTTTTGGACAGACATTACCTGATTCAAAATTTCTTCGTCCGAAACAATGCGACCGTAATTTAACATCAATCGGGCATTACGATCGGCATGGGATGAAATTTCTTCGGATTGCATCAACAAACGGGCCTTGATTTGCGTTTTAACCCGATCAATTTCCGCATCCGTCAAAGTATCGGCCACACGCAAAAGCTCATCACACAAAACAGGCATCAATTCGCCCACTTCCTTTTCACCCGTTCCGGCATAGATATTGAAAATACCCGTATCCGAATCACAATCCGATGAAGCGCGAATCACATACACCAAGCCACGCTTTTCACGAATTTGTTGAAATAAACGAGAGGTCATTCCACCACCCAAAATCATTGCCAAAATCTTGGAAGTCCAACGATTGGGGGATGTGTAATTTTCACCTTCAAAACCCAACAACAAGTTGACCTGTTCATTGGCACGGTTGACATAGCTGGCCCCACCGGTATATTTAGCGGGTTCACATTCCTGACCAACATGTGTATTGACATCATTATACAATGCTTCACAACGGGCCACAAAATCATCATGTTTTACAGCACCCGAAGCACTGATAATCATACGATTGGATGTATATTGGCGATGCATATATTCCAACATCTTTTCGCTGGTCATTGTGCGAATAACCTCAGGATCACCCCCGATATCACGCCCAAACGGTTGATCGGCATAGGCCGTTTCATCAAAATTTTGTGCTACCACATAATCAGGACGATCCTTATACATACTCAATTCCTGTAAAATCACACCTTTTTCAGTATCTAATTCCTTTTGTTCCATCGTGGCATGTTGGATGATATCCGAAATAATATCCACACCTGTGGGCATATTTTCCTTTAACAAATGCACATAATAACCCGTCATATCTTTGCCGGTATAGGCATTGATATAACCACCGACATTTTCAATTTCTTGGGCTATTTTCAGGGCTGAACGTGTCTTGGTTCCCTTAAAGGCCATATGTTCCAAAAAGTGTGAGATGCCATTTTCCGAACGTGTTTCATAACGTGAGCCGACACCCACCCAAGTTCCCAAAGAAATTGTTTGTGCATTTTCTATTTCTTCCGTAATAACACGGATACCGTTTTTTAAAGTTGTAATGTTTATCATTATGGTTCCAAATAAATAATTTTTAACAATTTATCCCAATAATTTGATAATTTACCACGCCATGTGGTATCAGGGGCCGCCATTGGGGTATAGGCACCCGCATTATTCAAATACCAACCACCCATACCAGAGGCCTGAGAATCAACAGAATCAATCCCCCATTGGGCTTGATTGGTTTGAATATTATGAGAATTCATCATGTCGCCACCCAACATATTCGGCATGGCCACTTGACCAGAACGCAACCGCATCATTGGTGTGGGTTGACCGGCTTTCCATGGATCGGGCGTAATGGGACGTTGTTCCATAATACGGCGCTCTTTTGATAAACGTAATACGGCATATCCCGAACCGCTGCCAATGACTTCACCATCCACATAGGTTGTGTAAAAAGCACCCATACGACGCTGTTCAAAATCAATATAATCCAATTGAAATTGAATGGAAATACGGCTGGTTCCCGAACGGGTCAACTGACATGAAAACAACGGGGATGAAAGTTGCATAATTCCACGGCGATATAATGATAAAGATCCATCCGAAACCGTACAGGTCGGATAAAAGCCGTTGGCCTGAACCTGATAATCCAAGGTCAAACCATAACCATTTGAACGGGGTTCAACATGAACAATACGGGCAAAAGGTACATTAAAACGAATCGTTGCCGCCGATGAATAACCAAAAAATTCCAGTCCGTCTTTGATACAAGTACGTGAAGCTGGATCCGCCTCACAAAAAACAATTTGTTGAATAGTGGATGGAAACAACGTTGCCAATTCATCCAGCAATTGATTTTTGGGCGAAAAGCTGACCGGTTGACAGGCACGCCCACGACAAATCTGAGTGGGATAAGTACTGGCGTCAGCTGTGACCGAAAACATCACCATCGCACTGACACTTAAACAAAGAAAAAATTTTTTCATGTTTCACCCTCTTTTTCTTTTATACTAGCGACAAAAAAAATAAAATGCAAGCACTTTTATTTCTTTTTTGCCTGATAGACAGCCAAAGCCGATAAACTGGCCGTTTCTGCCCTTAAAATCGTTTGACCCAAATGCCATTCAAAATCGGCATTTTGCTTTAAAATCTGTTGTTCTTTTTCGCTCCAACCACCCTCAGGCCCCACAAAAAAAGCAGGAACCCTTTCAAAATCAAAATCCGAAGTTTTACCTCGTTCACTCATCCATATAATACTGTTTTTATCTTTTAATTTTTTTATAACATTTTCCAAAGTATCCGCCGGCATAATTTGGGGCACATCCATTCTTTCACATTGTTCACAAGCCTCACAAACAACCGACATGGCATGATCCAAGTTGAATTTATGCACCACACTGCGTTCGGCTATAATCGGGTATATTTGTGTAACCCCCAATTCTGTGGCCTTTTGCCATACAAAATCCATCGCCTCTTTTTTTATCAAGGCCGGACATAAGATACATTCGGATAAATTTGTTTGTTTTTTTATCTGTTTTTGAATGTTTAAAAATGCCTTTTTCTTGACACATTTCAAATGGGCCGACCATTCACCATCACGAGAGTTAAAGCAATAAATTTCAGCGCCCTCTTTTTGACGCATCACATGACACAGGTAATGCGCCTGAAAGACAGACAATTCAACCAAAATATCCTTTTTTAAATCATCCTTGACATACAGACGAATCATTTTTCCCCCGCACGAAATAAAACAGCCGTTACATCATCAGATGGTGGCGGTGGCGCATAGTTAAAAAAGGCCTGCATAATGTCTTTCATAATCTGATTCACATCCGTTTGACGCATCATCGGCACAACCATTTTTTGAAGCCCTTCATAGCCCAAACGTTCACCTTGGGCATTGGGCGTTTCAATCAAAGCATCACTGTATAACAACAAAACATCATTCGGATTCATCTTAACCTTATAGTTTTTATATTTTGGATTTGCCATAATTCCCAAGGGCATCCCTTCAGTATGCAAAAACAACTTACGCCCTTTATTGACCAATAAAGGTTTGGGGGCGCTTGCACCTGAATAAATCATTTCCCTTTTTTTGATATCAATAATCCCTAAAAACAATGTGGCAAACTGACCACGGGGCAATAAAGAATAAAGTTGCTTATTTAACTTTTTCAAAGCCTCAGCCGGATCCAACAAACGCTTATTCATTTGCGAAAACAAAGCGTGCAAGCGGAAAGTATTTAAGGCAGCCGCCATACCGTGCCCTGAAAAATCACATAAATATACACATAATTTAGAAGCCGATATCGGATATGTTTGCCAAAAATCCCCCCCCAAAGCCGAGGACGGGGCAAAATATTGAGCCACATCCAAACGGTATTTTTTTCTGACTTCTTCTAAATCTTTTTTGGACGGTAAAATACCCACTTGCATTTTTTGGGCAGACGCCAACTCGGTTTCAATTTGGGATAATTGTTTTTCCAAATTTTGAATCAACAAACGGTTTTCCAAATGAACACGCACACGGGCAAAAAATTCCAAAGGATTGATCGGTTTTGTAATAAAATCCGTCGCACCAGAACTGAATGTTTTTTCCCGTGCCTCACGATTATCCGCCGCCGTTTGAATCAAAACAGGAATATCCGAAGTCGCTTTATCTTTTTTCAATTCGTGCAAAACTTCATAACCGTTCATTCGGGGCATTGTAATATCCAATACAATCAAATCCGGCTTGAATTCGCCCACTTTTTCCAAACCGGCCACACCATCGTTGGCCATGGCAACCTGATTGATTCCCATAATACTGAGCAATCGGGCCAAAACAGCCTGATTAGACGGGTTATCTTCTATCACCAAAACACGACAGGAATTAAGTTCAGAGGCCAAAATATCCCGAGACAATGTTGTTTGATTATCATCTTGATAATTTTCAACCCAATGCGATGCCGGTGTATCCGTCAATAAAAACGAAAGCGTTACTTCCCGACCAAAATCTTCTATGGTACAAGAATCAGCCGTTCCCGCAATAATGCGAAGACCTCTGCCCGATTTGGCATAAACACACGAAGTTGTATTCGGTGTACTGACAGACGTATATCCATCGCCTTCATCACGGATTTTAATTTCCAGTTTTTTCTTATCCCAACTGGCCACAATGCTCAACGATTTATTGGCATAAGACGGATCATTTAAACGATCGTGCAATAAACGGGCATATTCCACAAAATCACGGGCCGATTGACGCATAGAACTGTTCACGTGTAAATTGCCGTGAATCAAGCCATTCACAATAGATTCATGTAAGGCAAAGTGGACATTTTCAAACTGAGATCTGGAAAAATGCAAATGACGATTTAACGCCCGCATAAAAATTTGGGCAATGTTTGCACTGTAAATCACAGGACAGGTCAATAAAAAGCTTAAAGTATTCGGCAAAGATGTCTGAGCACTTTTTTTCAAAAACGATTCGATTGATTCAGGCAAAGCCGATGCATCAATCACCGAAGAAACAGGCAAAAAGAAAAGCTCGGACAATTTGTCTTCCCCCAAATCTTTTGCCAAAACCGCCAATTTTTTAGGAAAACTTTGTTCCAAACCATATTTAATTAAAGGTTTTTCGTTATTTGGCCACAAAGGAACCTTTAATTTTTTGGCCACCTGACGAATCGTTTTAATCGGTAAATGATCACCAGTTAAATAAATCATTACTCCCCCGTCAATTTATTAAAACAAAAACTTTTGTGCTTCGGCCAATTCTTCGGGCGTATTGATATCAGCCGGCGCTTCCTCTATCAACTTGACAGACGGCACAATCAACGCATATATACGCATACCGTTTTCCAACGCACGCAATTGTTCCAACTTTTCCGTTTTTTCCAATACCCCTTCAGGTGAAGCAACAAACTTTTTCAAAGCGTTCAGGCGATACACATAAATACCAATATGCCAATAGGCCTGAGTACAGGCATCTGCATCCCGATTAAACGGAATGGGCGAACGTGAAAAATAAAGCGCCGGCGCATAATCCTGACCTTCCGACAAACCCATGGCAATTTTAACCATTGCCGGATTTTGAATATCCTTCGGATCGGTGATTTTTTTACCGACCGTCATCCAATCGGCCCCTGTTTTTTCCAATAATTCAACCAAACGCAAATTTAATGCCGGATCCACATTGATACCATCGCCTTGAAAATTTACAACCGTATCATATTTTTCTTCGTTCGGATCAATTTGTTTCATGGCCGCCACAATACGATCCGTTCCTGATGGTAAATTCGCATCGGTTAGAACGGCTTGCGCCCCGAAACTTTGGACTAAATCCACGATTTCCTGATCTCCGGCTGCAATATAAATATCTTCTTTGGGATGAACTTTCAATGCGTGTTCATACACATGTTGCAACAAAGGCTTGCCATTGATAATGGCCAATGGTTTATTGGGCAAACGTGTTGACTTTAAACGTGTCGGAATTAAAACAGCAACTTTACTCATTCCGAATTCCTTTCATTTATTGATTGTTTTGCCCTGGAAAAGGATGATTCGGCGCAGAAGAGACCGGCATTGAAGCAGAAGGCGCAACCGCAGGGGTGGTCAAGTCAACCTGAGCCCTTAAATCACAACCGATAGCCTGTTCAATTTTGGAAAAACCTTTTTCCGATAAAAGTTTTACCAATCCTTTATGAATATTAAAAACAATTGCCGGACCGGCATAAGTTAAACTGGCTGCGTCCAATTGTATCAAACTGGCCCCTGCACAAATCATACGAAAAGCATCTTCAGGTGTAAAAACACTACCATAAGCCACAATCGGCAACCGCCCCTGAGATTGACGGTAAAATTGGGCAATCAAAGCCAACATACGTTCTTGTAACGGACCACCAAACATCATACCATTTTGAAAAATATCGGGCGCTGATTCGGGCAAAACCTTGGTGTTTTTATCCAATGAAAGCGGACCACCGATAATCACGCCATCAGCCCCACCTTCCATCAAGTTTTGAATTACCAAAGAAACCTCTTGAATTGTAATATCCAAAGGCACTTTTACCAAAACGGGCGGCGTTTGAATAGGAGCCGCCAAACGCACTGCTTCCTTGACGGATTTAATAATCGGCACAATGCTGGCCGCATCCACAATCATCATCGCCAATTCAGAATTCGGATGCGAAAAATTCAATGTAATGTAATCACAGTACGGCGATAGCTTTTGAGCCATCAAAACAAATTCTTCCTGATAGGTAAAATGACGCCCTTGTTTGATGTTTTGTTCTTCCGAATCGGTGGGAATAGCCACATCAACCCCCACATAATGGGGCAAATAACGCCTTTTTACAAACCACGGCAAAATACGCATTATACCAGGATTGCGATAACCACGGCACAAGGTAACAACAGCTTTTTGTTTTTTCAGATAAAGTCTTTTTTTCTCCGGCATTTCTTTTTCCAAAGTGTAAGGACCGAACTCACCAAAGGAATAACCCATAGAAATCAACGAATCCAAAACATTGCCACGTTTGTCAACGCCTTCGCCTATACCAACAGGAGAACGAAACAAATGTCCCCATAAATTGATTTGCAAAGCAGGATCATTGGCCGGCTGACGTGGAAAAGCCCCGTCACGCAATCCCCAATACATCAAACGATGCGACCAACGTGGGTTTATCAGTTGTACCACCCACCAAAAAAAACGAAACAAAACATTACCGACACTTGATTGTCCCTTAGCCATTATTGACCTCCTCTTTGTTTTTTTATGTTATTTTTTAACTCATTTTTGGATATTGTATAAAAATCTGAAACAAAGTGCAAGGCTGTTTTTGATAAAAAGTCTTGATTTTTTGAAAAAAAAATTGTATACTCCTCATATCTGAACATTTTTGAAAGGATTATAAATGGCTCGTGTTACTGTTGAAGAATGCATCAATAAGGTTCCCAATCGCTTTGATTTAGTCTTGTTGGCGGCTGGTCGCACAAAATCTTTGGAGGCCGGCGTTCCATCGGCTTTGGATCGTGAAGATGACAAAAATTCAGTTTTATCTTTGCGTGAAATTGAATCAGGTACTATTGACACAAATCAATTGCGTGAATCTGTTATTGCCAACATGCAACGCTACGCCACCAATGTTCAAGACGCCGTTGAAGCACAGGATTTAAAAGAAGTGGAAGCCGAAATTGCCGGCGAATCACCAATGTATGCCGATACGGAATTTGTCGCTTCTGATGCTTTCCAAGTGGTAGGGGATCACGAAGTAGAAGGCTAAATTCTCGTCCAAAGGGGGGAAACAGAGAGTGAGGCAATACGAATTAATTGAAAAAGTCAAATCTTACCAACCTTCGGCTGATGAAGATTCCTTGATTCGTGCCTATGTTTTGGCCAGCAAAGTTCACCATGACCAAAGACGGGAATCGGGTGAACCTTATTTTTATCATCCGACATCCGTGGCCCAAATTTTAATTGAATATAAGATGGATGCCGATACAATTATGGCGGCCCTTTTACATGATACGGTGGAAGATACCCCTACCGCCTATCAGGATATTGAAACTTTATTTTCTCATCAGGTGGCCGACTTAGTAGAAGGTGTTACGAAATTAAATAAAATTCAACTGATTGATGAAGATGCCAAACAAGCACAAAACTTTCAGGAACTGGTTTTGGCAACCAGCAAAGACATTCGCATTTTAATGATAAAAATGGCTGACCGATTACACAATATGCGCACTTTATCCGCTTGTAACGCCGAAAGCAAACGCAAACGTATTGCCATGGAAACATTAAATATCTATGTGCCGTTGGCCGAACGAATCGGTTTGCATAAGATAAAAACGGAAATGGAAGATTTATGTTTTCAAAATCTATACCCAGAGGCTTATCAAAAAGTTGTAAAACAACTGAATGATTTTGAAAGCAAGGGAAAAAACAAAATCAACACCCTAATTCGTCAATTTCAAAAACTATTAAATGACAACAAGTTAAAAGCAGAGGTTATCGGGCGAAAAAAAAGCCCCTACTCTGTTTGGAAAAAACTACAAAAACACAACGGTGCCATAGAGGAAATCTTTGATATTATCGGATTGCGTGTTTTGGTCAAAAAAATACCCGACTGCTATAAAGCCTTGGGTATTATTCATACCAATTTTCACGCCATCCCCGGTGGCAGATTTAAAGATTATATATCCAATCCAAAAGACAGTGGCTATCGTTCTTTACATACCAGTATTTTGGGCCCCAATAATCAACGATTGGAAATTCAAATCAGAACCTATGAAATGAATCAAGAGGCTGATTTTGGATTGGTGGCCCATTGGGAATACAAACAGGGCTTTCATCGTGATGCCAAACAATACCAATGGATGAAAGAGTTATTGGATTTGATTGCCACGGCCAAAAACCCAAAAGAATTTTTGGAACATACCAAAATGGCACTTTATCAGGATAAAATTTTTGTCTTTTCTGAACAGGGGCAACTTTTTTCATTAAAACGTGGTGCAACTGTATTGGATTTTGCCTATCAAATGGGGGTAAATTTAGGCAACACATGTATTGGCGCCAACGTCAACGGACATAAAGAAAGTATCGGTTATGTTTTAAAGGATGGAGAAAGTATTCATCTTTTAACAGGGAAAGTCCAACCGGATAAATCCTGGCTAAATCAAGTGGTCACCGCCCAAGCCAGATCAAAAATTTTGGCCAATTTACGCCAACAACAAACAAATCAAAAGCGGGAAGAAATTCTATCAGAAATCAAAAAAGCCTGTGATAAAGCGCATCTGAATTTTACAAAATCAGATTTAAAAAATTGCTTAAAGCCTTTAAAATATAAGTCAGTGGAGGCTTTATTGGATGATACGGCCAAAGAAAAAATAACCGTTCAAAAGATATTAAACACCATGTATCCAAATATAAAATCTACCTTTTATCAACGAACATTGGGATTATTTAAGCAATTTAAAAAAACACCGCAAATTGCCCCCATTTTGGGCTTAGCTCAAAAAGATAAATTTACCTTGGGCACCTGTTGCCATCCCGTGGTGGGCGAATCCATCGTTGCCATTGAAACAAAAAAGAACCAATATGTTATTCATACACGGGATTGTGGTGTTTTGGGACAATACAAAAAATCCCCCGAAAAATGGGTGGCAGTGGAATGGAATTTATCCGATAAAAACAAAAATCAACAACCGGCCCGCATTCAAATTATTTGGAAAACAGGCCCTAAAACAATGGGGAGTGTTTTGGATTGCCTGACAAAACAAAAGGTTCATGTGGCGCATATAAATACTATGGCACAAACCGATAAAACCACCGAAGTGGTGGCCGATATTCAGGTTAAAAATTCAAAGCATTTAAAAGTAGTGATGGAAAAATTACAAAAACACCCCAAAATAGTTTCAGTTGCAAAGGAAAACGGCCAATGATTTTAGGCATCGGATGCGATATTTTGGATATTAAACGTTTTCAAAAAGCATGCACAGATACTTTTATCAAGCGTGTTTTTACTGTTGCGGAATCGGATTTTGCCAACACATTAAAAGGCAAAAGGAAAATAAACTTTTTGGCCAAACGTTTTGCCGCCAAAGAGGCTTTTTCAAAAGCCTGTGGCACAGGAATCGGTTCATTTATGAATTGGCAAGACATTGAAATTTTAAACGACAAAAACGGCGCACCAACCGTCAATTTATCCGACAACCTTAAAAAGAACATTCAAAAACGTTTTAAATGTCGTAAATTTCAAATCCATATCAGCCTGTCTGATGATGCCGAGGCGATGGCATTCGCTATATTGGAAAAATAATTATTCTTGTATGGGGGCCTCAGGTGGTAAAACAGAAGCATCAATTGTATCAGATGGCGTTTCTTGCGTGTTTTCGGGCAAAGATTCAATCGTTTCTTTTTCGCTATTTTCTTCAACCTGAATGGCCTCTTGTGTTTCCTCAGGTGTCGGTTTAGCCTTTGGTTTTAAAGCCTGTTCATTTTCAATGGCGATTGCCTGCAAACGAAAATAATGATCGGCATATTGTTGGTATGTTTGCATTAAAATGTCATCACTTTGCATTTGCGCATCTTTAGCGGCAGATTGATACTTTTCGGCCAATTGAAGGGCTGTGCCACGCAATTTTCCCAAGGGTCCATTGGAATCAAAATTTGTATAGCGAAAAATTTGTTGCGTTTGATAGGAACGAACAGAACGATTATTATTGTGGCGACGCGCCTTATTATGTTGGTTTTTCATATATCCTCTAAATTTTGTAAAATCTTGGGGAAAAATTCATCCCCGCTTAAAAACGAATTCATTATAACGAATTTAAACGGAGATGTCAAGTTTTTAATCAAAATAACCTAGTTGCAATAACGATTTTTTTGACACCAAGAAATATTTTGACAATTATCTTGGGTGTTTGCAGAAAAACTTCCTTCTTCTGATTTTTTATTCAAAAGACATTGACCATTATTTAAATATGTTTCATAATTTTGAACATAGTAAGCAGCTCGTCCGGCCGAAAGTTTTCCTTCACCTTGCTCACAGGCGCCTGTATATTTAATAACCTGTGTTTTCATAGATGTTGAAATACTTGAACCCACCGCCAAAGAAGCAACGGTATTCAATTGAATTTTACCTGAACCGAAAACAGAACCACAAACCAATGTTTGTGAATTGATTTTATTTCCATTAGGATGCGTGATACCGGCCAAGCGAATGTCTGTATTTGCCGTCATAGAACCACCAACATACAACTGATTCCAGTTGCGGAAAATACCACTGATAGCCACATCCAAATTACGTGCAATGTGGATATTGCCCAAATTCAAAACATCCAAACCGGATACAATACTCATACTGCCGTTCAAAACAGAAAGTTCAGAACCGAAATCAACATGCACGGTGAACAAATTATCTTGGTTTTTATCTTTTTTTCGGCTGTCGGTAACAATAATATCCCCGTTTTTAGAAACCAATTTTCCATTCAACGCAATTTGTTCAACCATAATGTTATTTTCCGCTTCCCCTGCCGAAATAACAGATGCATTGATATAATCTCCGCTTTTTACGTTATGCACTAAATCCGAAACGGAAACATAGCCTTCCACCGTAATGGGGGTTTTCACCTGTTTTGCCGTAGATATACTATCACCGGATACATAACCCGCAATATGAACATTAGAAGATGTCATTTGCATAAATTCCGTAATAATCAAATTACCGGCCACATCCACCGAACGATCAGAATAAAATGAACCGTTTATTTTTAAATCCCCCGAACAAACAATCTTTTTACCGGAAGATATTGTCGGCGCAACATCTGATGAACGGTAGGTATAAATTCTATTCCCCGGTGAAGATATCGTCAAATTTTTGGCATAAATATTTCCCAACAAATGCGTTTCAGAGGCTGTATTTATTTTGACATTACATCCCGAAAAATCCAAATCCTGAGAAATAACAGCCGGTTGAGAAGTTTGATTATTTGACAAAACAATTGTATCACCTTCAACGGAAACACGTATCCCAGAATCAGACAAACGGATATTGTCTGCCTTTGAAGAACAGCTTTCTTCTTTAACACAAGCCATTCTGTCGGCATTTTTCACATAGCCGTCTTGACAGGTAAAGTAGCCTGTGTTTTTATCGCAGGTTTTATAATAAGAAGGACAGGCAACGCAAGAACCGCCTTTACGATAATATCCATCCTGACATTCCGGTGTTTTTAATGTTTCCGTTTTTGTTTTTATCGGTTTTTCAACAGGACGAGTCGGAGGCGGAACCGGTTTATAAGTTGAAGAGACAGACGAAGACGCCGGCAAAGAAGCGCCGGAAGAATTTGTACAAAAACCGGGACCCAATTCAGAACAGGGAACGCATCTGCCATCCATTGGGTAAAAATCAGTCATACATTCTGTCGGTTCACCATTGTCATTACAGGCCATAACCCCTGTTCCACAACGCACACAATCCCCTTGCGAACGATAAAAACCAACCTGACATTCAAAACTTTCATATTCACAATTGATGCTGTTTGCAGGACATTTTAAACATTTGTCATCGGACAAATAAAAACCTTCATTACAACTTAAAATATTGTCCTGATCATCGCATTCGGCATTTTTGGGACATCCTTTAGGTTGACTGTCCATATCCGGTGAACCTTTCGTTTTACTTTTAAATTTTGCAAAATAGAAAACAACTTCATTTGAGGTATCACACTTTGATTTGTCTACTTTTAATGCTCCAAGTTTTACTTTTGCCAAATACTCACACAAAGAAGAACTGTAGACCTCAGTACTAATCCAGAAAAAATCCTTGTTCTTTTTCCCGATACCGTTTTCAACAGTGAAGGTTGTACCATAAGGACCGCTTTCTGTTTGGGTAAATTTTTCATCGGCATGCGATGACATTGTTTCTTCACGAGTTGTCTTAATACTGATTAAATAGCGTGAAATTGCACGTGCTTCGGATTTTAAATGTGTCGCACGCCACAAATAAATACTGCCAGCAAAAAAAAGAATCAAAAACGAAATAACCGTAATTTTTAAAACAAGTCTAAAATTTTCGCTGTGTTCTTTCATAAGAAAACCTCCATAAGAAAACCCTTTTTTTCAGAGCTTAAAACATTTTTTGCTAAAATGCAACTACTTTTTTTAAAAAAAACGCTTGACTTACATCATTTTTTTACATATAATAGCCATACTTTCTGTGTTTTTTAGAGAGTGGGACTTGAAAAAGCCCCACTTTTTTAACAAAAGGAACGAAAAAATGGAATTGATTACAAAAGTACAAAATGCCGTGGAACCAGCCCTGAACGATATGGGCTATGATATCGTTCGCATATCCGTTCAAGGAAGTGCTATGCAAACTTTGCAGATTATGGCCGAACGCAAAGACAGGCAAGAAATGACTTTGGATGATTGTTCACGTATCAGTCATACAGCCAGCGCTTTATTGGATATCGCTGATCCGTTTGCCGGTAAATGGGTGTTGGAAGTTTCATCCCCCGGTATTGACAGACCTTTGGTTAAAGCCGATGATTACACCCGTTTTATCGGCGAACAGGCCAAAATTGAATTAAATCACGAAATCAACGGACGCCGTCGTTTTAAAGGAACTCTGAAAGGCTTTAAAGACGGCTTCATTCAACTGGACTTTGAGGGAAAAATCATTGATTTGCCTTTTGATGATGTCAACAAGGCAAAACTGACATTCCCCGAAGAAATTTTTAACAACAAAAAAGGAGCAAAATAAAAATGCAAAATGCAACTTTACCCAGACCAGAACTGATTCAAATGGCCGATGTGTTGGCCCATGAAAAAGGGATTGATAAATTGGCTGTTCTGCACGCCATGGAAGAAGGTATTTCCAAAGCTGGTCGTACAAAATACGGTCCTGAATATGATATTCGCACGCACATTGATCCGACAGACGGTTCCATTGAAATGGTACGTGTTTTGACCATCGTGGAAAATGTGGATGATGAATTCAAACAAATTTCTTTGGCCGAAGCCCGCAAAAACAACAAGTTTGCAAAATTGGGTGAAGAAATCATTGATGCTTTGCCCCCCATGGATTTTGGCCGTATCGCCGCTTTAACCGCCCGTCAGGTGATTATGCAAAAAGTGCGTGATGCCGAACGTAATCAACAATATGAAGCCATGAAAGACAAAAAAGGTCAAATCGTTCACGGCTTGGTCAAACGTGTGGAAGCCGGCAACCTGATTGTAGAAGTCGGGCATGTGGAAACATTATTGCGTCGTGATGAACTGATTCCCCGTGAATCTTATCGTGTGGGCGACCGCATTCGTGCCTTGGTGTTGGATGTGCGTCCCGAAATTAAAGGACCGCAGGTTTTCTTAACCCGTTCTCATCCGGATTTTGTGACTGCTTTGTTTAAAGCCGAAGTCCCCGAAGTTTATGATGGCAGTATTGAAATTAAAGCTGTATCCCGTGATGCCGGTTCCCGTTCCAAAATCGCCGTTTATGCATCTGATTCAACCATTGATGCCCGTGGTGCTTGTATCGGTATGCGTGGTATTCGTGTTCAGGCTGTTACGGCCGAATTACAGGGTGAAAAAATTGATGTGGTTACTTGGTCAGCTGACCCTGCCACCTTTATCATCAATGCTTTGGCCCCCAACGAAGTGTTAAAAATTGTGATTGATGAAGACAGCAAAAGCGTGGAAGTGGTGATGAATGAAGATCAATTGTCTTTGGCCATCGGTCGCCGTGGTCAAAATATCCGCTTGGTCAGCCAATTGACCGGCTGGCATATTGACATGATGACCGAAGCCCAAGAAGCCGAACACCGTCAAAACGAAACAAAAGAACGTGTGGAATTGTTTATGTCGGCTTTGGACATTGATGATATGATGGCGCATTTGTTGATTCAAGAAGGTTTCGCATCTGTTGAAGATATTGCCTATATTGCTTTGGAAGAATTGACAGACATTGAAGGTTTTGACGAAGGATTGGCCACAGAATTACAAAATCGTGCCAAGGCCTATTTGGTTGCCAAAGAAGCCCAAATTGCCGAACGTTTGAAAGAATTGAATTTGGCCAAAGATTTAACCGAATTTGAAGGCATGACCAACGAATTATTGGTTAAATTAGGCGACAAAGGTATCAAATGCTTGGATGATTTGGCCGATTTAGCCGGTGATGAATTAATGGAAATTGCCGGTGATATGACGGAAAAACAAGCAAATGAGATGATTATGAAAGCGCGGGAGCATTGGTTTAGTGAAGAGACACAATCACAGAAATAAAAATCCCAAAACGGTTGTCGGAACACGCACCTGTTTTGTATGCAAAACGATTGCCCCACGTGAACAAATGTTAAGATTCGTGGGGCGACCGGGTCAGGTTGTGCGTTTTGACGATCGGGAAGTTCTACCCGGCCGTGGGATGTGGTTGCATGCCAACTGTGATTGTTTAGCAAAAGCAATTGAAAAACGTATCTTTTTTAAAGCCGCCAAGGGGACGGTTAAAATCCCCGAAAATTTAATGGATGATGTCAAAACCAAATTGGTGCATTATCCCGAAAAACAAATCCTGTTTAATCAAGGAGGTATCCATGAGTGAAAAATTGACTTTATCCGGAAAAACACTTTCTTTGGGCGGCACTTTACGCCCCAATGCCGGCACACGCACCGGCGTTCAGGTGGAGGTTCGCAAACAACGCCGTGTTATCAATACCGAACAAAAACCGGCTCAATTGTCCGAAAATGCTGCACAAAAATTAAAATTATTGCAAGAAGCCCAAAAAGTGGCCGAACATGCCAAACAATTGGAAATGGAACGTAAGGCAAAAGAAGAAAAAGCCCGTCAAGAAGCCGAAAGAAAGGCTTTGGCAGAAGCCAAACGTCAGGCCGAACAGGCACAAAAACAGGCCCAACAAGAAAGCATTGAATCAGCCAAAAATTACAGCGATAGAAAACGCAATAATTCAAACGAAAAAGAAGACGAATTATCCCCTAAAAAACAAAAAGAATTTGAACAAATGATGAATAAAAAATCATCCTTTGAACAAAAACGTCAGGGAAAAGTGAACTTAAACGCCTATAAACAATATCAACCCGTTGATGATGATGACGGTGATGATGAAAACGGTCCACGTCGCCACAGACGGTCTTTGGCATCCATCAAACGGGCCCGTGAAAAACAATATCAAAAATTTTTAAACGCCCAAAAAGGACCAGCCGAAAAAGTGATTCATGATGTGATTATTCCCGAAACAATTACCGTTCAGGAATTGGCTGTGCGTATGGCCGAAAAAGGCGCTGATGTTGTAAAAACTTTGATGAAAATGGGCATGATGGTAACCATCACACAAACCATTGATGCCGATACGGCCGAATTGGTTGTTACCGAAATGGGACACCGTGTTAAACAGCGTGTGGCCGAATCTGATGTGGAAAATGTTTTAAAACGTGAAGAAATCCCCCAAGACCAATACCTGCCCCGTCCGCCCGTTGTAACGGTTATGGGACACGTGGATCATGGTAAAACATCTTTATTGGATGCTTTGCGTTCCACACATGTGGCCACAGGTGAAGCCGGTGGTATTACACAGCATATCGGTGCTTATCAGGTTGTTTTGGCCAATCAACAAAGGATTACCTTTATTGATACACCGGGGCATGAGGCTTTTACTGCCATGCGTGCCCGTGGCGCCCAAATCACAGATATCGTGGTTTTGGTGGTGGCCGCCAATGATAGTGTGATGCCCCAAACCGTGGAAGCTATTCACCATGCCCAAGCAGCCAAAGTCCCCGTCATTGTGGCCATCAACAAAATTGATGTACCGGGAGCCAATCCGCAACGTGTGCGCACCGATTTATTGCAACACGGTATTGCCGTTGAATCCATGGGCGGTGATGTATTGGAAGTGGAAGTTTCCGCCAAACAAAGATTGAATTTGGATAAATTGGTAGAAGCCATCTTATTACAGGCCGAAATGTTGGATTTAAAAGCCCCGCAGGTGGGACCGGCCGAAGGTATCGTGGTGGAAGCCCGTATGGATAAAGGACGTGGATCTGTGGCCACCGTCTTGATGCGCACAGGCACTTTACATATCGGTGATATTTTTGTAACAGGGCAACAATGGGGACGTGTACGTTCTTTAACAAACGCCAAAGAGGAAAAGCTGACAACGGCTGTTCCGGCTCAACCGGTGGAAGTGGTCGGTTTGAACGGTACACCATCGGCCGGTGATGATTTTGTGGTGGTAAAAGATGAAAATACCGCCCGTGAAATTTCGGCCTATCGTGGTCGCAAAGCCCGTGAATTGTTGAACATTAAACGCTTGGGCGGTACCGAAGGTTTGTTGGCCAAAATTAAAGCCGGCGAAATGAAAGAAGTGCCCGTTTTGATTAAAGCCGATGTGCAAGGTTCTGTGGAAGCTTTGGTGGGTATTTTATCCAAAATCAAAAATGACGAAGTCAAAGTCAATATTATGCATGCGGCCGTGGGTGCCATCAATGAAACAGATATCACTTTGGCCCGTGCCAGCCATGCCATTATTGTCGGCTTTAACGTTCGTGCCAATCCGGCCGCCCGTGATATGGCCAAACGTGATGGTGTGGATATTCGTTATTATTCCATCATCTATGATGTGGCTGATGATATGAAAAAGGCTGTGGAAGGTTTGCTAACACCCGAAGAACACGAAAAGATTTTGGGTCATGCCGAAATCCGTCAGGTTATTTCCATTTCCAAAGTGGGCAAAATTGCCGGCTGTATGGTAACGGACGGTTTGATTAAACGTGGTTCCAAGGTCAGATTGTTGCGTGATAACGTTGTTATCTTTACGGGTGATTTGGATCAATTAAAGCGTATGAAGGATGATGTCAAAGAGGTCAAAGAAAGCTTTGAATGCGGTGTTAAATTGGCCAAATATGACGATATTAAAATCGGTGATGTCATTGAATCGTTTGAAATTGAAAAAACTGCCGTTAAATTCGTGGCAAAATAAAAACAAATCAAAACAAAAAACGCCCTTTTTATTCAAGAGGCGTTTTTTTTATTGCAAAAAGGATTGAAATTTTTTACAATAAAAAAAACAAGGGAGAATTTTTTATGAAAAAAGCACAATTTGGCCGTTCAATATTAGAAGTTTTATCCGTATTGGTTATTATTGCATTGATTACGGTGGCTGGTATTCGTCTGTGGCAAGAGGCCAGATTGGAAAGCCAAACCCATACATTGGCCCAAAGATTGACAGCTATTAAAAATTCTCGCTTACTTTCTATGAATGCGCATGCCGGTGAACGGATGCCACGAACGGAAAAAGGTCCCTACGATACGATATTTACGATTGAAAATGGGGTTGGTGATAAAAACAAAGATTGGTTTTGGATTGATGTAAAAACGAATAGTTCTTCTTTGTGTGGGGTTTTGACTGAATTTGATATAGGTGCCGGATATACAAAAGACGAATGTGAATCAACCAGCAATGTTACCTTTTATTTTTTAAAGTTTCCTGAGGCCGATTCATCAACAACACCGGATAAAGATAGTCAACCTCGGGAATGTCCGGCGAACGCCGTTTGCGACAGTGATTTTAATCCGATAGGTTGTGTTGACGGGTATTTTTTGTCAAATGGTAATTGTATTGAATGCCCAGAGAACAGTATGGATTGCAAAGACGATGGATTTGAATGCGAATCAGGATATTATAAAAACGGTAATACTTGCACTTCCTGTGGCACAGGTGTCGTTACTTGTGATGAAAATGGCAATCCGACAGAATGTGAAGAGGGGTATTATTTAAATGGAAATTCCTGTGTTCAATGTCCGACAACAGGTGTGGCTAGTTGTACTTCAAATGGCTTTACCTGCCAAGCCGGCTATTATAAAAATGGAAATTCTTGCACATCCTGTGGCACAGGTGTGGCCAGCTGTGATTCAACGGGCAAACCAACCTCTTGTAAAAGTGGTTATTATTTAAGCGGTAATTCTTGTGTTCAATGTCCGACAACAGGTGTGGCTAGTTGTACTTCAAATGGCTTTACCTGCCAAGCCGGCTATTATAAAAATGGAAATTCTTGCACATCCTGTGGTACAGGTGTGCTCAGCTGTGATTCAACGGGCAAACCAACAGCCTGTCAAACTGGCTATTATTTAAATGGAAATACCTGCACGCCTTGTGGTGCAAATGTGACGGAGTGCAACGAAAGCGGGTTGCCGATAAAATGTGAAAAAGGTTATAAACTGGATGGAAATAATTGCGTTGAAGACGATGGATGCGGTGAAAATCAATGTTGTTTGAAAATGCTTGATGCTGGTTATGTTCTCGACAAAGAAAGTTCGGGGACCAACGGAACATTTTTAATGAAAGATAATGAAACCATAAAATATAACGGCAGATTAAACGTCGAAAAAGATTTAGACATTTCCGAATGCAAATTATCATTTTCCGATCAATCTGTTCTGCAGGTATCAGTGTCAGAAGGAAAAACCTTAAAAGTCAATAGTATTCTTATAAGAAGTGATGGTAATAACGACAATGCTTATTCTGTTCAAAACTACGGAACAATTTATTCGGATTCTCTTACCACGAATGCTTCAATAATTAACAGAGGAACTTTAAATATTTCCGATATAGATGCAAGTGCTCAAATGATTAACGTTGGAATTACAAATTACGGAACAATCAATTCCGACAATATCACTGTAGTGGGGGAAGAAGAAAGTTTTGAAACAGGAAATCTATCCAAAGATCTTTATGCAATAAGAAACACAGGAACAATAACTGCAACAAATAAAATAAATGTAAAAGCTGCCAAAGGATTAGACAATTCAGGAAAACTCTCTGCAAAAAATATAACATGTTCAATTTTTTCAGGGCCAATAACAGCAGCAGGTGGAGTTTTCACCCCTGAAACATGTATACTCAATTCAAACAGCATATACAGTACTGTCAAAACATTGGAAGCAACAAATATAGAAATAGAAAAAGGAAACTTGCAAAACGATGGTTCTTTACAGGCTTCTAAAATAGAGATTAAAAATGGTGGATTATACAATGTGTATGGGGAAGCAACAATTGGCACTTTGATTGCTTATGGGGGAGAGTATGGTCTTGCCAGTTGTGGAGAATGTAATTGTATAATAGCTTCCACACCGGGTAACATAACCAATGCCTATCTGCAAGGAAGTAAAAAAGCATATTGTCAAGGTTTTTACACTGGTACAATTCAAAACCTGTATTATTGCGGTTCTGCGGGAAGCACAGATATGTCCATTGTAAACAAGGTAAACGATTGCAGTTGGATGAACTAGTTTTATTTTTACATCAAAAAAATTAGCTTGATGAGGAAAAAGCTAGAACATATGTAAAAACTTTTTTGAAGTAAGATACTGAAAAGTTTAGAAATGAAATTGGCTTAAATTATAGCTAATGCTGATATTCCATGGTGTAATTGATTTTCATTTAGGTTCTGTATCTTTTATCCCAAAATATCCAAACGGTTCTTCTTTGCACCTCAAGTGTAGATCGCTTCTGGATATTGGCACAATGCTTCTATAAACTATTATCCTGCTAATTATTCATATACCCCTGAATGGTGTACACAGATGGGATACTAATTTTTAAATAAACCATTTAAGTTATAGATAAAATTCTCTATTTTTTGCTTGCATTTTTGTTTGGAAAATGCTAGGTTGGAGCATATATAAAAACGTTTTTTAAAGTGAGGTAAAAATGACCGAAGAATTAAATGAACAAACGGCATTGACAACGGGTGTTGTTGCCAGCGATATTTTACAAACAGGCATTGAAGAAGAAATGCGTAAATCCTATTTGGATTATGCCATGAGCGTGATTGTGGCACGTGCCCTGCCCGATGTGCGGGATGGTTTAAAACCGGTGCATCGCCGTATTTTGTTTTCTATGCACGAAAACGGTTATGAATACAACAAGCCTTTCCGCAAATCCGCCCGTATCGTCGGTGATGTGATGGGTAAATATCACCCCCATGGTGACAGCTCAATTTACGAAGCTATGGTGCGTATGGCTCAGGACTTTTCAATGCGTGTTCCGCTTATCAGCCCTCAGGGGAACTTCGGTTCTATGGACGGGGATAAGGCCGCCGCCATGCGTTATACCGAAGCCAGATTGGCCCAATCGGCTCATTGGTTGTTGGAAGATATTGATCGTGATACCGTTGATTTTATGCCTAACTATGATGAATCGTGTGAAGAACCGACTGTGTTGCCGGCTCGTTTCCCGAATATCTTGGTCAACGGTTCGGGCGGTATTGCTGTGGGTATGGCCACCAATATGCCCCCGCATAATATGTCGGAAGTTTTGGGTGCCTGTGTGGCCACGATTGATAACCCCGAAATTACAATTGATGAATTGAT
This sequence comes from Alphaproteobacteria bacterium, assembly GCA_015062245.1. GTDB lineage: Bacteria > Pseudomonadota > Alphaproteobacteria > CAAHEQ01 > UBA3637 > UBA3637. Next base: position 47,886 of record SUVA01000002.1, on the reverse strand, counting down.
GGGGTATGTGCCTGCCCCCGATTTCCCAACCGGTGGCGTTATTTTGGGCCGTGGCGGTGCCAGAAGCGCCTATGAAACAGGGCGTGGTTCCGTCATCATGCGGGGACGTTGTTCCATTGAAGAAATCAAAAAAGACAAAACAGCCATTATCATTACCGAAATCCCCTATCAGGTCAACAAAGCCGAAATGATTATGAAAATTGCCCAATTGGTCAAAGACAAAGTCATTGACGGCATTTCCGATTTACGTGATGAATCCGACCGTCAGGGTGTACGTGTGGTGGTGGAATTGAAAAAAGATGCCTTCCCTGATGTCGTTTTAAATCAGTTGTATAAATATACACCATTGCAAACCAGCTTTGGTATGAATATGTTGGCGTTAAATAACGGACGCCCCGAATTGATGAACTTAAAGCAAATCATTTCGGCCTTTTTGGATTTCCGTGAAGAAGTCGTGCGTCGTCGTACTGCCTTTGAATTAAACAAAGCCCGTGATAGGGCTCATGTCTTGGTCGGCTTGGCCATTGCCGTGGCAAACTTGGATAAAGTGGTGGAAATGATTAAAACTGCCCCTGATCCCAACACAGCCCGTGAACAATTGATGCGTGAGCATTGGGCCGCCAAGGACGTAGAAGCTTTAATTGAATTGATTGACGAACCCGATCGCAAAGTGGAAAACGGCGTTTATATGATGAGTGAAGCCCAAGCCAAAGCTATTTTGGAATTAAAGCTCAGCCGTTTAACCGGTTTGGAACGTGATAAAATTCATGCCGAAGTGGGCGAATTGGCCGCTTTGATTAAAGGCTTTTTGTCCGTATTGTCCAGCCGTGAAAAAATCTTGGCCATCATTCGTGAAGAATTGTTAAAGGTTAAAGAACAATTCCCCGAAGAACGCCGTACAACCATTGAAGATGCCGAATTTGAAGAAGATATGGAAAATCTGATTCCCCGTGAACAGATGGTCGTAACCATAACAAATACCGGCTATATCAAACGGGTGAAATTGGATACCTATCGTGCCCAACACCGTGGCGGAAAAGGTCGTTCGGGTATGTCCACCCGTGATGAAGATACCGTTACCAATTTGTTTGTGGCATGCACGCACAGTCCGTTGTTGTTCTTTTCAACCCGTGGTATTGTGTATAAGATGAAGACCTATCGTTTACCCGAAGGAAGCCCGCAAAGCTTGGGTAAGGCTTTAATCAATTTATTGCCATTGCAACAGGGCGAAACAATTTCAACCATTATGACTTTACCCGAAACAGAAGAAGAATGCGATAAATTGACCGTTATGTTCGCCACCAGCAAAGGAACCGTTCGCCGTAATAAGCTGTCCGATTTTTGGCGTGTCAATCAAAACGGTAAAATCGCCATGAAGCTGGACGAAGGCGACAAGTTGGTCGGTGTGGCCATTTGTGATGACAATCAGGATATCCTGTTGTGCGCCAAAAACGGCAAATGCGTGCGCTTCCCCGTGGATGACGTGCGCGTCTTTGCCTCACGGGCTTCCACCGGTGTGCGTGGGATGAAATTAGTCGGCGATGATGAAGTGATGTCTATGAGCGTGTTGAAACATGCCAAAGCCGAAATTGATAAGCGTGATGCTTATTTGAAAGAAGCTGCTGCCCGTCGCCGTGCCGAAGGTTTGGCCACCGAAGATGATAAAGTGGAAGTGGAAAGCACAACAAATACCACTTTAACGGCCGAAGAATTTGAAAAGATGGCCAATGATGAAGAATTCATCTTGACTTTAACCAGTGCCGGTTATGGTAAACGCACCAGCGCCTATGAATACCGTATTACCTCACGCGGGACACAAGGCGTCACCAACATCAAAACGGATGAAGGCAAACGTGCGGCCCATGTGATTGCATCAATGCCGGTCAACAAAGATGATGATTTAATGTTGGTCACAGACGGCGGTCAGATTATCCGCACCCGTGTGAATGATATTCGTATTGCGGGACGTGCGACCATGGGCGTGATTGTTTTCCGTTTGGATGGCAAAAAAGAAAAAGTGGTATCCGCCACAACGGTGCCCTATATGGAAAGTGATGAAGAATCTGAACAAGAAATTATAACAGAAAACACAACAAGCGAGGAATCATAATATGTGTCCTTGTCCGTTTTGTTGTACTGTGGCGATTTTATTGTTCCCCTTGCTGTTATTAAAGGGGCCGAAAAAGTGGTTAAAAAATAAATTAAAGCACCACCACAAAAACTGTAATGTGTGCCAAAGTGCCGAACATCAGCACTGCCAAGAAGAGCATATCAAATGCACCTGCGAAAAATGTAAGCATAAAAAGAAGAAACAATGAAGTTTTTATTATTAATACTAATATATTTGCTTTGGCTTATAGGTCCGTTTTTTAATACACATCGGGAAAAAATTATTAAAAAAAATTGGGCGGATAAAATAATTTATATTTTTGGTTGGATATTCATTCCTTTTTATCCAATTTTTCTCTTTTTCTCTTTAATGAGCAGAAACCTTGCCACATATCGTCATACTCCGCTTTTATTCGGGAAATCATGGGAAGAAATTCGTCGCAGAAACTTTTACCTGGCAGCTGAAATTTTAACTTTTTTGGGCAGTTTAACAATCTTTTTTTATTTCATTTCCCATATAAAAACGTTTCCGGAAAAATTTGCCTTACCTCTTATCATTTTGGGTATATTTCTTTTGATTTTCCCAACAATATTTCTTTTTAAAAATTTTGAAAAATACGAAAACTCTCTTTCCGAAAGAAATAAGCAAAAAAAGTAAAAACTTTCTTCCCATACGCCAATTGATACTTTGTAAAATCCAAAGATTTACTTTTGCGCAAATTACAAAAGCTTATTTCATAGTTGACATAGATTTTCAATTATATTATTTACTCTTAGAATTTTCTTGTGCTGTATAGAAAGTATCAGCTAAAAAATCACCCACTTCAAAGTATTGTCGATGTGCCGACATTATCAAACCGGCCTTAACAAAATTAAATTTGCGACCCTCCATATATTGATCGTCTATAGTAATAGTTTTCACTTTTGCAATAAAAGCATCATGTGATGGATTTTTTAAAATATCACAAACTTCACACTCTATAGAAATAGGACACTCTAAAATAGACGGCGCAGAAACCATCTTACTTTCAACGGCTGTTATGCCACATTCAGCAAATTTATCTGTATCTTTACCACTTTTAAGACCGCATACATCTACGCAGTGTAATAATTTTTTATTAGGAATATTAATAACAAAACTTTTGCCACGTTTAATTAAACGATACGAATAGCGAGAAGGTCGAATAGCAACATAGGTCATCAACGGTTCAGAGTTTAAAAAACCTGTCCACGAAACAGTTAAAACGTTCGCTTTTTTCATCGTTCCACACGAAACTAGCGCAGCTGGTAAAGGTGCTAATAACTTATCAATTTTCCATTCTATTTTCATTTTATTCCTTTCTTTTTTTCAAGAGAATTTATCTGTAAGTTTAATTATTCTTAGAAAGAATAGTCGGAATGGATGTACAATTTACGAGCTTAGTCCAACCGTTTTACATGAAAATTATTCACCCCTTTGTCTACCCCTAAAAGATACAGGACGTGGAGGTTGATAAGATAAAATTTTATGTTGTCTTTCTAGCCATTCTTCTCTGGTTGACTCTTTTTTAGGAAGGGGTAAAACTGGTTGCAAAGAGTTAAGATTTTCTATTGCTTCTTTTATCTTTTGAATAGACTTTTTTGAAAAAGCAACCCTTACTCGAGGTCGATTATTAAACATTTTTTTCCTTTCACTAAAATTGATAATGATTTCATTTAATCAAAAAATCACGCTAATGTCAACATATTTTGTAAGGAAAAATAAATTAAATTTTTAGGTCTATTTTCTGGGATTTATGTTTTAGGCTCCCAAGGGACAGGTATTGAAAACAAAGGATTTTTTGACTCAAGAGTTCGTAAATGGTTGAAAATGGCTGATTTTGACAGTTGAACATACGAACCCGAACAAGGCCTTGTAAGATAAAGAAAAAAGCACCATTTCTGATGCTTTGTGTTTAGTGGTCGGAGTGAATGCGCAATTTACGAACTCAGAGCAAATAAATTTATATTTTTTGCCAAATTGAATTTTTATTTTCCCATGTTTCTATCTCACCAGAAGAATACCACTTGATTTTTAAGTAATGCTCAGAAAAATCAACTACCTTTCCTCTTGTTATAGGATGAGAAACTTCAAAGATTAAATCCGAAGAAATAGCATATTTTTTACCATCTAACATAATATATAATCCTCTCCTATTTTGATTAAAAATGCTTTTTTGTATATCAATTTCATCCGATGAAATTTTTGCCAAATCAGCAATCGAGTGAATCAAATGTTCTGTATTATAGGGTTTTGTAAGCATATCTTTATTTAACTTAAACTTATTTCTAATATCAGGACTGAGCCAAAGATAAAAAGGGACTTCAAACATTTCTGGATATCCTAACGCTTCTGTATGACATTGACACTGTGGTGCATCACCATGATCCGAAAAATAAAGAAGTTTCGTGTTTTTTATATTTTCTTTTTCTAAAAAATTGATTATTTCATTCATAAAGTAATCTGTTGAATAAATAGTATTCTCATATGGTGTCAAATCAAGACGTCGTAATGATTCTGGATATCTATCCGTATATGCTCCATGACTCCCTAATAAATGTACAAAAATTAATTTTTTGGGAGTGGGTTGAAGAATTGCTTCTTTGATTTTTGGTAATAAGTCAATGTCATGTCTATCCCATGATATACCTTTATTTAGAAAAAATTTATGATGTGCAGCATTTGATAAAATAGCCATTGTTGAACCAGACCATACGTCTCTTAAAGGTGGAGTTGAAAGCCACCAGACTTCAAACCCTGCTTGAGAAAACAAATCAATAACAGATCCAAAATTATTCGGAGTGTCACTAAATGATTTTAGGGATAAAGCTTTGTCCAAAACAGTCGCTGTATGGGAATGTGGAGAGAACACATCAGAAAAAACAATCAGTTTATCTTTTAAGTCAGATAAATGGGGTGTTGTATCTTTTTGATATCCATACAAGGATAACATCGTTCTTGTTTCGGATTCCCCTATCACGACAATAACCGTTTGATCCTCTGATATTTTTACATTTGAAAAAGTAGTGTTGAGTTTTTTTTCAACTATATCCGCTACAAAAGCACAGTCGGCTTTATAGGAAAGATATCCGTCAAAGACAACACGATATATACTTCCATGAGAGAACAATAAAAATACTATTAGCCACAAAAGCATCAACGTACTTAAAAAACGTATGTACTTACTGGATGAAATTTGGAGAGAAGCAATTAAATGCGAAATATGCGAAAAAAGTACAAAAAGCAGTAAAATTAACGGAATACAACATAGCAATATAGGATGAGATTTTAAAAAAGCAAAACTAATTGCAATATTAGAGATGAATACCTGCTCAATGGATGCATCATCTATTGGATGACGAAATATAAGTTGGTAGACGAAGTGCAGGCATCCAGGGGAAAAAACAAGAAAAAAATATAAAGTAAAAATAACCTGTCTTTTTATCGCTAATAGAAACCAAACAAATGCAAAAAAAGAAAGAAAACAAACATTAAAAAGTACTGGTTCAGTATACACTTGCAAAACAGAAAAGAAGAACATCAAAAAGAGCAGAAGAAATTGTAACTGTGTTTTATTCTTTTTTAATATTTGTAATATAAAAAAATCTTTTATAGGCCTTAACATATGGTTAGAATACTATGTTATTTCAAAAATAGCAATAATATTGTAAACAAATTTGAAAATATTACCTATTTTCTGGGATGGTAGTTTGGAACTCTCAGAGGACAAGTATTGAAAAATAAGGATTTTTTGGTTCAAGAGTTCGTAAATGGCTGAAAATAGCCAATTTTGACAGTTGAACATTCGAACTTTTATAAGTGCTTGTAAAATAAAGAAAAAGTCGCCTTTTGAGACGACTTGTGTTTAGTGGTCGGAATGAATGCGCAATTCACGAGCTCAGAAAATATTTTATATCTTAAAATCTGACCATTTCTTCAAATGATAAGGGGTATATTTCTGTATTGATTTTTTATCCTCAAAAGGAATAAATGGATCATTTACATGAATGACATCTATGCCAGAGTGATAAGCGGCTTGTACACCCTCCAATGAATCTTCAAAAATAAGGCATTTTTCAGGTTTAACAGAATATTTTTTCAGAACAGTCAAATAAATATCTGGTTCAGGCTTTCCCTTTCCAAAAGGAATATCCTCCTGTGTCAATATCATATCAAAGAAAGTTTCTAAACATAACCTTTTTGCCATTTTTTGATTTTGGTGTGCATAAATCGATAGAATATGTTTTGTAGAGCTGGTTGCTAATATAAGTACATATTGTTCTTTTAATTTTTTAAGGATCTTTACAACACCATTTTTAAAATCAACTTGTTCTGTTAAAATGCTATCTGCTATTTGCCAACGCATCTTCAGAAATTCTTCTGGTGTAATTTCTAAGTGATGATTTTTAATTAAAAATTGTGCATAATGAATATAGCTATTTTCTTTTTTAAAAAAAATCGTATGCTCTTGTTGAAGAATATCCAAAGGGACAACAATGTTTAGGCCTTTTAAAACAGCCTGATCAATGACATTCCAGATATTTAAAGAATCAATCAAGGTCCCATCTAAATCAAAAATCAGATGTGTTTTGGTCTTTAAATTCGGAATATGGCTATTTACTTTCAAAATATTCTCTTATTTGTTTTAAGGAAATATACTTATTATAAGGGATAAAAACAGGAGCCGGTAAATGTTCCCAATCGTCACACCAACGCAATTCTGAACATTTATGTGGTTCCATGTTCTTTGGTTCTTGATTTTCTAACCTTGCAATCAAAATAATACTAACAGAATGCTTGTTTTCATTTGGAAAGAAGTTGTTGGTAACGCCTAAAACGTGCGGATTATGAATTTCAATACCTAATTCTTCAGAAACCTCACGAATAGCCACTGTTTCAAATGTTTCACCAAATTCCATGTGCCCACCAGGTAAGCCCCAAGTCCCTTGCCCGTGTTTACTGGTGCGTTTCATCATTAAAAATTGACCTTTTGAGTTAAGCAAAATAACACCACATCCCACAAAAACAGTATTTTCAGACATTTAAAACTCCTTTTTTAGAAAAATCTAGAACCAGTTTACATATAAAGATAAGGAAAGTCAAGCCATTTTTTCTGGAACAGTAATTTTAGCTCCCAGACTTCCTATATTGATTTTAAAGGACTTTTTTGTTCCAGAGTTCGTAAATTCAAGAAAATGGCTGATTTTGACGGTTGGAGATTCGAACCCGCACAACACCTTGTAAAATAAATAAAAAAGCACCATTTCTGATGCTTTGTGTTTAGTGGTCGGAACGGATGCGCAATTCACGAACTTTGATATTGCTTTTTTATACCATTTGTGATAGAACTGCTCTAAAGGGAGTATATCATGGATAAAGAAAATCTATATAAGTTTTATAAAACACGCAATAAAAGTGAAAAAATTGAAGAAAACAATGTTTTATTAGAACGATTTGTAACAATTAACTATCTAAAAAAGTATATTAAGAAACATAACTCTGTTGCAGAAATTGGAGCCGGAATTCGGTCTTATTCGCCGGAGATAGTTAAATTTGCAAAACACGTTACAGCGATAGATTTATTTCAAGAAAATTTGGATAGACTTTCAAAACGCATTAAAACTTCTAATTTTGATACTTTATGTGGTGATATTGTAAAATTAAAATCTATAAAATCGGATTGCTTTGATGTGGTCTTTGTAAATGGCCCTATCTCCCATTTATTTAAAGAAGATGAGAAAATTCAAGCAATTAAAGAAGCATATAGAATATGTATGAAAAATGGAATAGTGTTATTTAACTATCTAACCAATACACCGATAATTTACCGTTTTGGATTGATAAAGGGTAATTATAACGCTTTTAAGAAAAAGCATGTAGAAAAAGATATCTATGAAACATATTTTGTAAATGACTTTCACAAACTGGTTTCTAAGACGAAATTAAAACACATATCCGATGTATCCTTGGATGGCTTGTTTGAAATATTAAAAGAATATACAAATAAGTTAGATAAAACAAGCTTTAATAAAATCAAACAAATACAATTACAGATAGCAGAACGTCCAGATATGATAGGTTGTTCTACTCATGTTATGAGTATATATAAAAAGTTGTAAATTTCTGGGATAGTAGTTTTAGCTTCCCGATGGATAGGTATTGAAAAATAAGGATTTTTTGGTTCCAGAGTTCGTAAATTCAAGAAAATGGCTGTTTTTTAGCTTTCAACATTCGAACTCTTGCAAGTGCTTGAAAATAAAAGAAAAAACGCCGATTTTTCGGCGTTTGTGTTTAGTGGTCGGAGTGGCGGGATTTGAACCCACGACACCTTGCCCCCCAGACAAGTGCGCTACCAGGCTGCGCTACACTCCGAATGTGCCTATTATACTCCACTTTTTTTTTAAATGCAAGACATTTTACAAAAACAAAACAAATAAAGATAAATTGACTTTTTAAAATTTTTAACATAAAATGTTATGTGCTTTTTATGAAAGGAACAAAAATGGCAACAAAAACAATTACTTATAAAAACAAATACGGCATACAAAATTATGCATTTTCACCTATATTCAGTGCCGTTTTGTTGACTATCTTTTTTGCATCCTGCTATTTATTCCGCAGTTTTTTGGGTGTTTTTGACGTTGAAAAAACAGGTGTTTCCGAAGTTACAACTTACTTATGTTACTTTGTTTCTTTTATTGCTGTTATCTTATATGCAAAAGATTACATAAACACCCCCAGGCAAAAAACATTTTTGGCATTGGTATTTTTGTGGTTGATTGCCCTGTTAAGAGAAATGGGATTACAACATTGGTTGACCCAACACGATACAACCGCCATAAAAATCCGTTTTTTCACAAACCCGAACAATCCTTTGCATGAAAAAATTATTTCAGGATTTTTGATTTTATCAGTGGTATCAATAATATTATGGTTATTGATTAAAAACTTTAAAAAAATGTTTGTCGGGTTTTTCAAACGTGAACCGTTTTATTGGACAATAGCGACTTTTGGGGGCTTAGGTATTGCAACACAATTTTGTGATCGCTTTCCGTCAAAATACGCCAAACATTATGGCAAACAATTGGATGAACCCATCCGATTTGCTTTCAGAATTTTGGAAGAATTTGGTGAGGCAATTTTGCCCTTACTGTTCGCCATTGCTTTAATTCAGTTTCACCAAATCATTTCAAACAAAAAAACAAACAAGGATGATTAAATGCGGGCTCATTGGGGATCAAAATTAGGTTTCATTTTGGCCACGGCCGGTTCGGCTATCGGCTTGGGAAACATTTGGCGTTTCCCGTATTTACTTTCCCAAAACAGCGGGGGAACTTTTTTATTGATGTACCTTTTTTGTGTTATTTTTTTGGGTTATTTTTTACTAAGCAGTAAATTGACTTTTGGCCGAATAGCCCAAACAAACTTTATCAATGGCTTTCAAAAAGTCTGTCCCGAAAAAATATCACCCATGTGGGGAAAAAGTGCCGGTTTTTTAACAATTTTAAACATTATTTTGGTATCCAGCATTTATCTGATTGTTATCGGATGGACGCTTTCTTATGTGGTTGTAGCGGGACAAAATTTATTTCACCTGGCCGATGTCAATGTAAACCAAGGACTTTTTGAAAAAGTGACCTCATCTTATTTCGGACAATTATTTTGGGGAATTTTGTGTGTCGCCAGTTGTTGCTTTATTTTAATCAAAGGGGTCAAAGGCGGAATCGAAAAAGCATCACTTTATTTAATGCCGATATTGTTTGTCCTGTTGATTTTAATGGCGTTTTGGAGCTTTTCATTACCTAATTCATCCAAAGGTTTCGCCTTTTTATTTACCCCCGATTGGACAAAGTTAGGCTTTCATAGCGATGGTTTTCAATTAAAAGAATTTGCACATATCGCTTTATTGGCTCTGGGCCAAGCCATTTATTCATTATCTTTGGGAATGGGCGTATGCTTCATTTACGGTTCTTATTTAAAGCCGGATGTGGATATCAAAAAAGCGGCCTGTTGGATTGTGGGATTAGATACCTGTGTGGCATTATTAGCATCTTGTATTATTTTACCGGCTGTATTTGCCTTTGATATGCCCGCCAATCAAGGCCCAGGCCTGACCTTTATCACCCTGCCCTTTGTTTTTAATCAAGTCAATGGTGGGGCATTTTTCATGTTCTTATTCTTTATCCTATTGTTTGTGGCGGCTCTGACATCTTTAATTTCCATTTATGAACCCATCATCAATTTGTTGATGGAAAAAAAGCATATGAAACGATGGAAAGCAACATTATGTATCGCTTTTACAAACATCCTTTGTTCCATGATAATATTGGCTTCATTTACAAAAAAATGGCAAATAAAATTACTGGGCCGAGATTTATTTGATTTTGTGGATTATTTAAGCGGTTCTTATACCATGGGATTATTGGTATTGATTTATTGTATTTTCATGGGATGGAAAATCTTCCCGCAGATTATGGATAATTTGAAAATCAAAAACAAATGGTTAAATAAATACTTCTTGTTGGTACTCAGATACCTGACACCGCTGGTATTGGTTGTATTGTTTTTTTCGGCATAATCTTATTCTTTTTCAGATAATTCAATTATCACATATTCGGATTGGGTGCCTGTTTTAAAGCGGATAGCCCAATCGGATATGCCTGATGTGACGATAAAATCCGTCTGTCCCCGCCTTTCATAGCCATAGGTTTTATCATTGATTTTTAAATATTCACCGACATAATTAAACGGAAACAATTGTCCGCCGTGTGTATGACCGGATAAAACCAAATCTGCCCCACCTCTTATTTGATTTTCATAATCGTTCGGTTGATGATCCAAAACCAAAATATATTTACTTTTATCCAAATTGGCCGTCAACGCATCCATATTTTGACGCCCCTGCGATTTGTCCTTTCGCCCGATTAAATAAAAGTTATCATCAATTAAAACAACCTCATCACGCAACACACGAATGCCGTTTTGTTGTAATTCGTTTATCAAATCTTGCCCCGAAAAACCACGATGACGGGCGCCATAGTATCCTTTATCATGATTGCCAAAAACAAAGTAAATGCCTTTGGGCGGTTGGATTTTTCCCAACGCTTCCACCGACTTTATCATATCCGCACGTGTGGTATCATCATCCACAAAATCACCAACCACAACCACTATGTCCGGATTTTGCGATTGGATTTTTTGCAAGTGCTTTTCAAAACCTTTTGCATTAAAAGCTGTGCCGATATGGGCATCCGCAAACATTGCGATTTTTATGTTTTGAATATTCTTGTTGGTTTGGATTTTATAATCGGTTTGCCACACATAATGGACGTTATACCACCCCAAAGACAATGAAAAAACAGTCAGCACCAATGCCAAAAGAAAAGACCTGTTATAGTTCAATGTTTTTCGGGATATTTTTTGATAAATCCAAAATAAAAAATCACAAACTAATGATATCAGCGTTAAATAAATAACGCAAATTATCGCATTGATAAAGTTCAAAAAAACACCCATTAAAGAAAATCCCATTACCACAAAAAACGCACCACCAAAAAATTTTAACTTTCTTCCTTTAAAAAATGAAAAACGCCCTAACCGATAGGACAAATAAAAAACAGACAATCCCGTTATCATCATTGCCGTCAACATAATAATCCGCCACAATCCCATCATTTGCTCCTTTTAAAATATTTCTTGACAAGAAAAGTTTAAATTGTTTTAATATAAAAAACAAGATATCACAGGAGAATTATATGAAATATTTATCATTACTAACGGCTTTGATGTTGACATCATCCATGGTTTATGCCGGATGGATAACCAAAGGTTTTGAATATAAAGGTGATTGTTTGGAAATGATGTGCGATTGTGTGGAAGACAGTGAAACAAGGGACGGATATTGTTGTCCGGAAGGTACCGCTTTTGCCAATACAGGAAATCCTCATCCCACTTATACACCCTGTAAATGTCCCGAAAATCAATCATGGGATAGTGTTTCTTCAAAATGTGTGGAATGTTTGACAGATTATCAAAAAGGCGAAGGAGCCTGTCCAACCGATCAAAACCCCTTATGTATCAATAACACCTGTCAACCTTGCCCGAGCGAAACACCTTATTTCAGCAATGGAGAATGTTTAAAGTGTTTACCAATAGATGGTTGTAAAACTTATTCAGAAGATTGCACCTGTGCCGATTGTACAATAAATTACAATCGTATTTTTGACGGTGCCGGATGTAAAGTAACTTGCAAACAAAATAGCGATTGTCCCAATGGAAAATTTTGCGCCTTTGAACGGCCTAATTCTTTTGCTGACTCGGGAATCGGATGGTGTCAAGATATTAAAGAATTTAAACCAAAAACATTTTATAACGATTCAAAAAATTGTTGGGTTCATTCCAGATATCCAATGACATGGTGGAGTGCCCAAAATTGGTGCTCTGCACAAAATATGAAATCTGCAACAAGATCCACGCCATCAGAAGTTTCATATAAATTAGGTGGAACGCAAGTTTGGTTAAAAGAAGTTGTTGATTCAATCAGGGGCTGGTTTATGTATGATGGCATTGTATCGCCCAGTGCCGGGAAATCAGACGGATTCTGGGCCTTATGCAACCACAATCAAAAATGTGAAATTGAACCCGAAACAAACGCATCTTGTTTAAAAAATTCTGATTGTTTAAAAGATGAGTTTTGTGCCTTTCAAAATGGACATTTTATAAATAATACTCAAGGTCCCGGCTATTGTCAAAAAATCAATGATTTTATTATTTATCCAATGTCTGTTAGTGGAAAAAATTATGTTATTTCCGGCACTCAAATGTCATCATGGAGTGTAACAAATTGGTGCCTTGCACAAGGAATGAACAGAATAACATCTGTGCCCAGTTCTGATGTTTTGAAAAAATTACAACAAGAAATAACTGGTGGTTCTGTATGGCTGACAGGAAGTTGTCTCTTTTTCGTTTCAAGCGGAAGCATGAATTGTACGGCAGGTTCACCAGATTCATTTTATGCAATGTGTCAAAAATAATTTCATAAACATCTTGACAGTATTTTCAAATTATGGTAAAAAGCCCGTTATCGGTTTATCACGAACATAGTATCATATGCGAAATATTTGTTCTTGGGGCCGTTTTTTTATAGATTATTAAAGGAGATTTTATGTTAAATACCGTCTTTTCTTATGTTTTTTCAGCACCCGTTTGGGGACTTTTAGGATTGCTTACGGCTATATCCATTTATTTTTATATTGCCCGCCAACCCAATGGCACCCCCAAAATGGCCGCCATTGAACATCAAATCCACAGCGGGGCTATGGCCTTTTTGAAGAAAGAATATAAGGTTTTGGCCTTTTTCATTTTGGGTATTTTTATTTTAATCGGCTGGGGATTAAATTTACAGACGGCTTTTGCCTTTATCTGTGGGGCAATTTCATCCATTTTTGCCGGCCTGTTCGGTATGATGGCCGCCACAAAGGGTAATTCCAGAACGGCTCAGGCCGCCAAAGCACAAGGTATCCGAGGGGCTTTAAAAATATCCTATTTTTCGGGTTCCGTGATGGGGTTATCCGTGGCCGGCTTGGGATTATTAGGATTGGGTATTTTGTACCTTATTTATGGCAAAGAAGTATCAGGTATGCAATACATCAACGGCTTTGCCATGGGATGCAGTTCCATCGCCCTGTTTGCCCGTGTGGGTGGCGGTATTTATACCAAAGCCGCCGATGTGGGATCTGATTTGGTGGGAAAAGTGGAAGCCGGTATTCCCGAAGACGATCCACGCAACCCCGGTGTGATTGCCGATAATGTGGGCGATAACGTGGGTGATATTGCCGGTATGGGGGCCGATATTTATGAATCTTACTGTGGGGCCATTATTGCTTCATCCGCCATTGCCGCCACCATGGGACAGAAAGCTTTATCCGCATTGGGTGCTGACAGAATGGTATTATTACAACTGCCTTTATTCTTGGCCGTTATTGGTATGATTTCATCTTTAATCGGTGTGGGTTCATTACATTGGTTTAAAAAATTAAAACCGTCATCAGCTTTGCGTGCAACCACGATGTTGGCCGGTGTCTTGTTTGTGGTATTATCCGCCCTGTTCGTTGGATTAAATGGTATTTCATGGGGGATTTTTGGCGCTGTTATTTCAGGCTTGGTTGTCGGTACTTTAATCGGTTTGTTTGCCGAATATTATACATCCGGACGACCCGTGCGCAAAATTGCCCACCAAAGCCGTACAGGGGCTGCCACTGTGATTATTTCGGGGTTGGCCGTCGGTATGGCCTCAACGGTTTTACCGGTATTGTGTATTTGTGTGGCCACCTTTATTGCCTATATGAGTGCCGGCATTTACGGTATCGGTATTTCGGCCGTTGGTATGTTGGCCACCGTCGGTGTCACCATGACCGTGGATGCCTATGGTCCGATTGCCGATAATGCCGGTGGGATTGCCGAAATGAGCCATATGGGACCTGAAACCCGTAAAATAACGGATCATTTGGATTCTTTGGGTAATACAACCGCCGCCATCGGTAAAGGTTTTGCCATCGGTTCGGCCGCCTTAACGGCTTTGGCTTTGTTTGTGGCCTTTATTCAGGCCGCCAATTTGGAACGTATTGACCTGATCAACCCAATGGTTGTTATCGGCACTTTAATCGGTGGATGTATCCCGATGTTGGCCGCCGCTATGACTATGCAATCCGTGGGCAGAGCCGCCTATTCCATCGTCAAAGAAGTGCGCCATCAATTCCGCACAATCAAAGGTTTATTACAGGGCGAAGAAGGTGTTCAACCCAACACGGCCCGCTGTGTATCCATTGCCACCAGCGCTGCTTTGCGTGAAATGATTATGCCGGGTGTGTTGGCCATCAGCGCCCCGTTGATTACCGGCTTTTTGTTGGGACGTGAAGCTTTGGGCGGTATGTTGTTGGGCGCCACAATTGTCGGTGTGTTCTTGGCATTATTGATGTCCAATGCCGGTGGAGCATGGGATAATGCCAAAAAGTATGTGGAATGCGGTCGTTTCAGCCATAAAGGAACCAGCCAACACAAAGCAACCGTTGTGGGCGATACCGTTGGCGATCCGTTTAAAGATACATCGGGTCCTGCTTTGAATATTTTAATCAAACTGATGATTATTGTTTCTTTGGTGGTAGCCCCGATTTTGGCAAGCAATAATTGGAACGGTTTATTCTGATTTTAAAGGAATAAAGAATGAATGTTTGGGTGTCCTTATTGATGTGTGGGTTCAGCCTGTGTTGGGGCAGTATCGTTTTTATGCGTTATTTTGTCCTGACACCAATGGCCGGCGAACACCCTGTCATGTTGTGTATCGGGTTGTGTTTGGCCCCCTTATTGGCTATGCACCCCCTGTTACCGCTTTATAAAAAAGCGGGATACTGGATGAACCATATATGCAATACAATTTTTGTCTTTATCTTTTTTTTAAGTTCGCTGACCGTTTTGCGTGATTTAATATGGTTGGGATTGGATTGGTTTATCCCCTCTTTCCCATCCATTTTTACCAATATCAACAATGTCAATGCTTTGACTTTTTTCATCGCCTGTATCATGATTTCATGGGCCCTTTATCAAGGTTCCCGTGTGCCGAATGTAAAAGAAGTCTTCATTGAATCCAATAAAATTTTACAGGAAAAAACTTTGGCTGTTTTAACGGATTTGCATATCACACGCAATACTTTGGATAAAAAAATCAAAAAGATTGTGGCGCGCACAAATAAAACAAATCCTTTGGCGGTGTTATTGGTGGGGGATACCATTGATGATAAAACAGAACGTATTCAAAACAAAATCGGGCTGTTGAAACAATTAAAGGCCTCAAAAGGTGTTTTTGCCGTCAGTGGTAATCACGAATTTTATATCGGCTATAAAAAATGCATCCGTCAGTTTTTGGATTTGGGCTTTCATGTTTTGGATCATAAAGGCCGTTCTTTGGATGATGATTTATATATCGGTGGCGTGGCCGATTGGCAATCGTGGAAAAAATTGGGCAAAAAAATTGATTTGGTGCGGACTTTTAAACGGGCCACAAAAAATCAATTTAAAGTTTTATTAAGCCATACACCGGGGGAATTCAAAAAAAAGCCCTTTGAATTACAAATTTCGGGTCATACCCATGGTGGACAAATTTGGCCGTTTCATTTGTTCAGCTCTTACACCAACCATCGTTATTTGGCTGGCCTGTATAATATGATGGACAAAGCCAAAATCTATGTATCCCGTGGCACAGGCCATTGGGGACCTCAGGTCAGATTATTCGCACCGGCCGAAATCACATTGATTCATTTAACCCCCAAAAAACAAGAAGCAATTGACTTTTAAGGGGTGTTATAGTATAATATCTTTTATGAAAAAACACGAACTTTTGGCACCGGCCGGTGATTTAGATGCAGGGTATGCCGCCTTTTATTATGGGGCAGATGCCGTTTATTTGGGTTTAAAATCTTTTTCAGCACGTGCCAACGCCACCAACTTTACACCCGAACAACTCAGCGAATTGACCGCCTATGCACATCATTTAAACAAGTGTGTTTATGTGACCATCAATACATTGATTCAGGAAAAAGAATTGGATGAATTGATGCGAACTTTGGATGTTTGTAATACCTGTCAAGTGGACGGTATAATCTTGCAAGACATCGGTGTGGCCCATATCATCAAAGAACACTATCCGAATTTAAAACTGCATGCCAGCACACAAATGGCCGTTCATAATGTGGACGGGGCTTTGGCTTTAAAAAAATTAGGCTTTACACGGGTTGTTTTGGCCCGAGAATTGACTTTACCCGAAATTGAAAAAATTGCCACCATTAAGGATTTGGAAATTGAAATTTTTGTGCATGGGGCTTTGTGTTATGCCTACAGCGGTTTGTGCCAATTTTCATCCATAGAATCGGGGCGCAGTGCCAACCGTGGCAAATGTGCCTATCCGTGTCGCGCTTTATTCCAATGGGGCGAAAAAAAGGCTCATTTATTTTCCATGAAAGATATGGCGTTGCAAGAACATATTTTAAAATTACCCATCTGTTCTTTAAAAATAGAAGGACGCAAGAAAAAAGATTTATATGTGGCGGCCGTTGTGGATTATTATCGCCATATCTTGGATGGTAAAGGGGCGGATAAATCAAAAGCTGAAAACATTAAACAAATCTTTTCACGCCCATGGACAACCTTTCATTTGTTGGGCAAAAACAATGATATCATTGATACCGATTTTGTGGGACACAGAGGATTGCCCATCGGACAGGCTGAAAAAGTTTTCAAACAATATATGACCTTCACCCCAAAGCACTCTTTTTCAAAATATGACGGTTTGCAATTGGATATACCGGGAACGGAAAAACCTTTTGGCTTTTCGGTGCAGGAAATTATATCAAACGGTCGGCAGGTTTTTGAAGCAAAAGCGCATCAAAAAGTACAAGTACAATTGCCGAACAACGCACCCTTTATTGATAAAGGAACGCAAATTTATTTGGCATCCAGCGGTCAGGTAAAAGCCACCTATCATTACGAAAAGCCAAAGCCCAATGAATTTAAAATCCGATACCCCATTGATGTAATGGTTCAAATTGAAACGGATAAAATAACGGCTTCGGCCTGTGGGCAATCGGTTGTATCAAATGGCCATTTTGATGTGGCCCAAAATCCGCAAAAAGCCCATGACAGTGTTTTACAGGCCTTTTTAAAATATAAAGATACCGACTTTAAACCAAATATCAAAATTGAAAACAACAATGGTTTATTTGTGCCGGCATCCGTTTTAAATCAATTGCGCCGTGATTTATATGAACGCATTGAAATCAAAGAAAAACAGACAGAACTTCAAAATCCAAAGCCCAGAAAAAAACAACCAACAAAGTGGCTGATAAAAACGGATAATTTAATTTGCCTGAATCAAACAGATTTATCAACCTTTCATGAAGTGATTGTTCTTTTAACCCCAGATATAAACATTGAACAGATTAAAAAACTGCCCAAAAACAAAGTACGTTTGGCTTTACCCAGTATTGCCCGAAATTCACAAAATTTCCATAAAATCATCAAAGATTTATTGAACTTGGGCTATCGTAAATGGGAAATTGGCAATCCTTGGGGATTAAATGTTTTGCCCGAAAAGGGTATTGATTTAAGCTTTGACAACGCCTTTTATACCATGAACAGTCAAGCCGTTTTAATGGCACAGAAAATGAACGCCTCACGTATTACTTTACCCATAGAGGACACAATGGAAAATATGATGGCCGTCAATGACAAAAGTCCGATAAGTACCGTGGCTGTTGTTTATCAGGATATTCCTTTATTCCAAAGTGCCAACTGTATAAAAAACAATTGTAAACACTGTCAAAAACAAACCTGTTTTATTCCAATTAAAAAAGCAACAGATTCTTATTGGGCAAAAATTAAAGACTGTGCTTTAACCTTGATTTCAAGTAAACCTTTTTATATGGGAAAATTGCGTGAACAAGTTCAAAGCGATTTTTACCGCATTGACTTTGTCCATCAACATTATACCCCCGAACAGGTTCAAACAATCGTATCCAAAATTCAATCGGGTGAAAATATCCCAAACACCCAAATCGCCAATTTAAAAAAGAACATTTAGTTTGACTCTTTTTACAAAAAAAGGTATAATGACTTTATGACAAAAATTGTTCTTGGCATTGAATCCAGTTGTGATGAAACAGCTTGCGCCTTGGTAAATGACAGGCGTGAAGTGTTGGCATCCGTTGTGTGGTCCCAATATGACGAACACCGCCGTTTCGGTGGCGTTGTTCCCGAAATTGCCGCACGGGCCCATTTGGAAAAGTGTGATGTGTTGATTCAAGAATGTATGAATCAGGCCGGCATCAAGTTTTCGGATTTATCCGGTGTGGCTGTGGCCGCCGGCCCCGGTTTAATCGGCGGTGTTTTGGTGGGGGTGATGAGTGCCAAAGCCATTGCTTTTTGCCATAACCTGCCTTTTATAGCGGTCAATCATTTGGAAGGCCATGCCCTGACAGCCATGCTGACCAATGATGTGGAATTTCCATATTTATTGCTTTTAACCTCGGGCGGTCATTGTCAATTATTGGAAGTGATGGGTGTTGGCAAGTATAAAAAGTTGGGCGCCACTATTGATGATTCGGCCGGTGAAGCCTTTGATAAAGTGGCCAAGATGTTGGATATCGGTTATCCGGGCGGACCCAATTTGGAAAAAAGGGCTGTTTTGGGCAATCCAAAGGCTTTTCAATTACCCATTCCCATGAAAGGACGTGATAATTGCGACTTTTCATTTTCGGGTTTAAAAACAGCCGTTCGGGTTATTGTGGATAAACAAAGTAAAATAACCGAAACTTTTCAAAACGATATGTGTGCCAGCTTTCAATATGCCGTGGTGGAACAAATGCGTGATCGGTTAAATCATGCCATCCGTTTATTTAAAAAGGATTTTCCCAATGCCAAAGACTTGGTTGTCGGGGGCGGTGTCGCCGCCAACACGGCCGTGCGTCAAATGTTAGAGGATGTGGCACAAAAACATCAAATGAACTTTTCGGCACCGCCCGTTCGCCTGTGTACCGACAATGGCGTGATGATTGCATGGGCCGGTTTACAACGATTAAATGCCGGTTTAACGGATGCTTTTGACTTTAAAGCCAGACCCCGTTGGCCATTGGAAGAATTAGCCCAAAAGGATAAATAAATGTTGCGTGTTTTACCCCAAAATCTGATAAATCAAATCGCCGCCGGTGAGGTAGTAGAACGCCCCGCCAGCGCCATCAAAGAATTGATTGAAAATGCCATTGATGCCAAAGCCAATCGGATTGATATTAAAATTGAACAAGGGGGTAAAAGTTATTTTTGTGTATCGGATAACGGTAAAGGCATGTCGCCCCAAGAATTAAGTTTGGCCATAGAACGCCATGCCACCAGCAAATTACCCGATGACGATTTGGTCAATATCAATTTTTTGGGATTTCGGGGGGAAGCACTTCCATCCATCGCATCGGTCAGTAAAATGACCATTTCTTCACGCACGCCACAAAGCGAATCAGGGTGGAAAATTCAAATCAACGGCGGAGTCAAAAACAATCCCGAACCAAGCTCATGCAACTATGGCACAAAAATTGAAGTTCAGGATTTATTTTATAATACGCCAGCCCGATTAAAGTTTTTAAAATCCGATCAAAGTGAACAAATGGCCATCCGTGATATTGTGGACCGTTTGGCAATGTGCTATCCGAATATCACTTTTTCATTGGAAAACGAAAATAAAAAGCTGTTAAATTATCCGGCAACCCAGAATTTATTTGATCGGGTGTCTATGATTATCGGCCATCAGTTTAAAGAAAATGCCGTGGCCGTTCAAACAGAGCATGACAACATCCGCTTATCCGGTTTTGTGGGATTACCCACTTATACACGTGCCACATCCACCGAACAGTATTTATATGTCAATGGTCGCTATGTGAAAGATAAAGTTTTACTGGGGGCGGTACGGGGTGCCTATCAGGGTTTGATGGGACATGGCAGTGACGGCCATCCCGTGTTGGCTTTGTTCTTATCTCTCCCCAATCGTTTATTGGATGTCAATGTGTCCCCGGCCAAAACAGAAGTTCGCTTTCAAGATGCCGGCAAAATTCGGGGCTTGATGGTGGCCAGCATTCGCAACGCCTTGGCCGAACACGCCCAACAAACGGCGACCACTATCCATATCGGTGCTTTGGGCAGTTATCAGGAACATTCAACACCCTATACACCTTTGGCCAAAACGCATATTCCAAAATCAATTCCATCGCCACAACCGATGTTTCAAATGTCGGACAGTTTCAGCGTTAAAACACAAAATCAGCCCAAAGAAGAAAAAACAACCGAAATTGTTGTTTTTCCGCCTATGGGATTGGCCAAAGCGCAATTACATAAAACCTATATTATTTCACAAACAACCGACAGCATTTTAATTGTGGATCAACACGCCGCCCATGAACGTTTAACCTATGAAAAAATGATGAAAAACTTGGGCGAAAAGGTTCAAACTCAATTGTTATTGGTTCCCGAAATCGTGGATTTAAAACCCGAAGAAGTTTCCCTTTTGATGGACAGAAGTGATGAATTAAATAAAATGGGTTGGGTTTTGGACGCTTTTGGCCCCGACAGCATTGCCGTGCGTGAAATCCCCGCATTGATGGATAAAGCTGATTTAAAACAAACCATTCAGGATTTGGCCGATACCTTGAAAACTTTTGATGATACCGTTTTATTACAGGATAAAATGAAAGATATTTGCGCCAAAATGGCCTGTCACGGATCGGTACGGGCGGGACGAATTTTAACAATTGATGAGATGAATGCTTTGCTCAGACAAATGGAAGAATGTGGCACATCCGGTCAATGTATTCATGGCCGTCCCACCTATATCACATTGAAATTAAACGATATTGAAAAGCTGTTCGGACGCAGGTAATTTGACAAAAAACGGTTTTGGGTGTATAATAGTCTTTGCAAAGGAGAACACATCATGAAACCAAATCGTATAATCAAAAAGAAATCTTCCCTGAATGGCTTGTTAGCTTTGGGACTTTTAACCACAGGTTTAGCAACGGGTTTTTCCTTGGGCGTAAACTTGGAAAACAAAAATACAAAGGATGCCATAGAAGTGGCTAAAAAATCAATTCAGGAAAATGTCAAATTAAAACAAGAGAATATACGTTTGACAAGCGAAAACAAAGCTTATGAGAAATATTCTGAAACTGCGGCTCGTGTGGCTGGTTCTATGACATTCTATCCAACAAATATGGATGGTATTAGTGCTTTGCCTGACGCTGAACAAGAAAAGGCCGAAAAAAGAGCCTTGGCCGAAGATGCCAAAGAAAAGAAAAAAATTGATGATGCCATTAAAACTTTGGGGATTGATCAAAAAGATTTGGCAACATTAAAACGTGGCGTTTTCTTCGGCAGAAGATAAAAAACAAATTTTAAACACCCCGTTTTTCGGGGTGTTTTTTTTATACTTGAAATTTAAACAAAAATTATTTATTATAAAAGTATGAAAAAATTTATTTGCATTTTAGGCTTATTTTTATGTGCCTGTGCCCCAAAGGCTGAAACGCCCGTTGGAAAGAATTTTGTTTTAATCCAACCGACTCAACCCATGCCCATCACTTTAACATTGGATGCGGACGGTCGCTTTTACGGTAAAGCCGTCAATAATTATTTTGGCGTTTATCAAATCAATGAAAATCAAATTCAAATGGATTTACAAGGCCAAACCATGATGATGGGCCCAATACCACAAATGCAGGCCGAAGATGATTTTTTCAAATCCCTGCGTGAAATAAAATCCTTTGATTTTAAAAATAATCAACTGATTTTAAACGCAAATACGCCTTATACTTTTGAAGTATCAAATACGAATTAAATGAACTTCCATCAAGGGTTTTTTACCAAACTTTTCATTTAAAAACGTGCGAATTGTATGGCGCATTTTATCTTTAATCAAATTATCATCCCCTGCTCTTTCGGGATCAATTTCCGATAAAGCGACCAAAAGCTTACTTTTAAATTCTTGCTTTAATTCTTCATTTTCTTCAATCAAACCAAAGGTGGATAACTGCGGTTCACCCATCAAATGTGCATTTGAATCCACAGCCAATGTTAAAACAGCCGTTCCTTCATCCATCATCTTGCGCCTTTTTTTCAAAACCTGCGCATGCAAGGGAATAATTTGATGACCATCCACCGCCAAAATGCCACTTTCAACGGATGTTAAAACTTGTGGTTCTTTTTTCAAAACCAACATTTCGCCATCTTTCAGGTTGATTGCATGGGGTATGCCCATTTCTTTGACCATTTCGGCATGGCAATTTAAATTCAAAGTATCCCCGTGAATCGGCAACACAATATGCGGTTTTAACAAAGAATACATCTTTTGCAAGTCATCACCCGCATAATGGCCGGAAATATGAACCAAAGCATGACGATCGGTAATAATGCGAATCCCTTTTGTTTGCAATCTTTTTTGCAAAAAGTCAATGGCTTTTTCATTGCCGGGAATCACACTGGACGAAAAAATAACCACGTCATCACGACCAAAGATAACCCCATAGGGACTTGGACTGAGTGCGGCCAGATTATTCAATGCCGAATAACGTTCACCTTGCGAACCCGTACAAATATACAAAACTTTATTTTTGGGTTTTTCCAAGGCTTCATCTTCGGATAAGAATTCAGGAATGCCTTCAAAATAACCACAGGCACGGGCCGCCGCGTCCACTCGCCACAAACTGCGCCCCATTAAACAAACTTCACGGCCGTTGGCTTTGGCCGCCCAATAAACGCTTTCAACACGTTTGACATTGCTGGCAAAACAGCCGACGGCAATTTGATTATCCGGATATTGACCTATCAGTTTTGTTAAAGATTCACGTACATCCATTTCCGACGCATCCACTTTTTCTTCGGATGTATTGGTGGAAGTGCAAACACAAGCCAAGACCCCCTCTTTACCCAGCGCCTTTAATGTATCATAATCCGTTGTACTTTCATCTTTTTTGGATTCAAAGCGCCAATCGCCCGTATGCACCACCAAACCAGCCGGTGTGCGAATAGCCAACGCATTGGGTTCGGGAATTGAGTGTGTCATGGAAACAAATTCCACCGAAAAGGGATACAAATCAACCAATCCGCCTTGGGGAACCTGAAACACTTCCACACGCCCCAATAAACCTTCTTCGTTCAATTTATTTTCAATTAATTCTTTGGCAAAAGCCGTGCAATAAATCGGGCAACTTAAATCACGCCACAAATAACCGATGGCACCGATATGATCTTCGTGTGCATGAGTTATCACCAAAGCCAAAATATCATCTTTATGTTCACGCAAAAAAGACACATCCGGTAATAAGCAATCCACACCGGGCAAATCATCACTGGGAAAACCAATCCCCAAATCCACAACCAACCATTTGCCGTTATAACCATAGGCAAAACAGTTCATGCCGACACCCGTTGCCCCGCCAATCGGGACAAATAAAAGCTCATTTGTGGGTAAAGTTATTTGTTCTTGATTTTCTGTCATTGTTTTATCCTTTATCGTTTAAATTAAAAAAACATCCCCCACTGTGATTTTGCGTGTACGCCTTTTTTCTTTTAACAAAAGCGCACCCGTGGCACTGATACCCTTAAAGATACCCTGAACTTCGCTGTCGGCCAAATGAACACTCATCGCCTGTCCCAAACCTTTGGCGCATGCCAACCAACGTGTACGAATGGCTTTAAAACCTTTTTTATCCAACAATTCCAACAACGTATTATATTGCAACAAAATCCGTTTGGCCACCGTCATGGGACGCAGGCGCCCTTCCAAACTGGCGGTGGGATAAAGCACGTTTTCTGTGGGATTTGAAATAATGTTCACACCAATGCCGACAATGATTTTATCCCCTGATCTTTCCACCAAAATACCGGCCAACTTTTTACCATCCAACAAAATATCATTGGGCCATTTTAAAGAAACATTAAAATCGGGCAAGCTGTCCGCCACGGCCACGGCTGTTAAAAAAGCAATATAAGGTGTGTTTTTACCCATATCCGGCAACACCAAAGACATATATAAATTTCCCTTTGGGCTTTGCCATGTACGCCCATAACGTCCCCGTCCCGCCGTTTGAGTTTCAGTCATAATAACCGTCCCCGGCGGACAGGCCTGAGCCGTCATATTCGTGCTTTCCAAAGTTTCAAATTGATGTATATCCCATTTCATAAAATAAATTATACCACAGAGACACTTAAAAAGCAAAATAATTCTTGACAGGCCTGATAAAAAAACATAAAATCACAAAGAAAAGGGGAATGAAAAAAGGTAAAATATGTATCAAAAAGCAACGGATACATTAAGAGTCTTACTTTTAACCGGCATCTTTTTTATGATGGGGTTGTTCGTTTTTGCCTTTTATGACAACCAAGAAAAATCTATTTTTGATTTACAACAAGAATATACCCAAAACATCCAAAAACAATTAAACAATTTATTGGAACCGTTGGTGGGCGCAGGTAATGTCAAAACTTCGGCTCAGGTCAGATTACAACAAACAGATCAAACAACCGTATCCAAAAAATGGGATTCACCCACCCAACAAACAACCACAACAATCCGATATCAGGGCCCAAGTCTGAAAAGTCAGCACATCAGCGTTTTATTAAATAAAACAAAAAACATCCAAGAAAACGATATTTCTGAATTGGTCAAATCTGCCTTGGGCATCAACACTCAATTGGGCGATACTTTAAGTGTGCGTATGTTGCCTTTTGTTAAAGTCCCCCTGCTGTCCTTTGGATTGGCCCGTTTGACATTGGCCAGAATCGGTGCTGTTTTGGTTTTATTTTTGGCTTTTTTAACCGCCCTTTTGTTTTATCTTTATAAAAAGTCGGAATTGATACATCAAATGCCACGCCCCAAACCCAATGAAGCATTATGGCAAAGGGCATTAAAAATATCACCCGTTCGTTTAAGTGTGGCATTAAATAGTGCTTCACCTGAGGTGAGTGCTTTTATTTTGTATCGTTTGCCCGATACTTTATCCGCACAAATTACAAACTTGTTGCCCAGTGAATATATGGCTCAGGTCATGATTCATATGACACATTTGGAAAATTTAACACCTCAGGCCTATAAAAACCTGTTGTATGCCAGCGAAATGTGCCTGATGCATTTAACCGAAAAAAAGGTTGTGCCGGATGCCAATGAAAAGGTGGCCGATATTTTGGCAAAATCAATTCATAAAAACAATGTTTTAAACACCATGAACCAACAAAACAAACAGGCCGTTCAACAAATGCAAATGGAAACTTTGACCTTTGAAAAATTAAAAAATTGGTCTGATAAAGATTTCCAAACTTTAATGCATTACATCAGCAAAAAATTGGCCATTCCCGCTTTGCAAACGGCACCATTGGAAATCCATCGCCGTTTTGCCGAAAACCTGCCCCCAGCCGTTTGGATTGAACTGTCCGATACCTGTCGTCAAAATTTATATTCTTTGGCCGAAAGTCAAAGAGCTCAACAGGAAATCGTGGCCATCGCCAAAAATTTAATCATCAATAATTTGGTGGATAAAACATGCCTTTCATAGATAACGATTTTAAAATTACACCCCTTATTCAAACCAAGCGTATTTTATTGACAACCGCCGATGAAGCACCTGTTTATAAGGCCACCGAAAATTTAGCCAAGTTTTTGCAATCCCAACAACAACGCACATTATTGATTGACGGTGATTTGGGAAACGGAACAGTGGATAACCCAGCGCTGAGTCAAGTGCTGCACGATAATGCTGCTTTGCCCAAAGCCGTTAAACACATCAATCAGCTGTCTGTTCTCAGCGGTAAGGCCGATACTTCTTTGGCGCAAAATCCGGAAAGTTTCAAGATGCAGTTTTTTTCGGACCTGCAAATTTACGAAGAACTTTTTGATCGGGTGATTATTGCCATCAGCTCGCAAAACACACACTTACAACAACTGTGGCTGGATTGGACGGATAAAACTTTTTTATACTTTAAAAACGATAATCTCAGTATGGAAAAAACCGTCAATTTTTTAATCAATCACACCCACCAAATTCACGGACTAATCGGGTCAGACAAAAATCCCCACGAAACCAGATTAGCCTGGATAAGATTAAAACAGATTGTGCCGGATGCCCCTGATTTGATTTTAGACATACAAAAAATCGCCCTGTAAAACAAGGCGATTTTATGAACTTTTCCCACTTGATTAACGAGAGTAGAATTCGATAACCAAATTCGGTTCCATTTGTGTGGCATATGGAATTTCGGAAAATGTCGGCACACGAATAAATGTACCTTTCATTTCTTTTTCATCCAATGTCATATAATCGGGAACGTTGCGGTCTGTGGCGGCCAAAGCTTCAATGACAACGGCCATTTCTTTTGCCTTGGAACGCACGGCGATTTCATCACCGGGTTTGACCAAATAAGACGGAATATTCACACGTTTACCGTTGACTGTCACATGTCCATGGTTGACGAATTGACGTGCCGCATAAACAGTATTGACAAATTTCAAACGATACACAACGTTATCCAAACGGGTTTCCAAAATACCAACCAAGTTTTCCGAACTGTCGCCTTTACGACGAATGGCTTCGGCATAGTATTTGCGCAATTGTTTTTCGGAAATGTTACCATACACACCTTTGAATTTTTGTTTGGCGTGCAACTGAGTACCATAGTCCGTCAATTTTTTACGTTCGGCACCATGTTGGCCCGGACCGTAATTGCGTTTATTGAAAGAAGATTTTGCTCTACCCGATAAATTGGCGCCTAAACGGCGTTCAATTTTAAATTTAGATTCAAGTCTTTTAGACATTTATTTTCCTTTTTTCTAAGTTGCCCCCGATAGTCTTTTGCCGAATTGCAAAAGCGTGAATAAACGGTTTTTTCCACTTATTCCGCATTCTCGGAGAATGGGGGTATTATATCACACTTTTCAAATTAATGCAACAAAAAAAGCCCCTTGGGATTCAAGGGGCCATCATACCTGACTTTATATCAATAATTTATCATTATGATTATGAACAATAGTCTTCTTCCAAGGTATAATCCAAATCATAAGGACTCCATGCCTTTCCGTCTTTACAGCACTCCCATTCATAGATTTCAGAAGCAGTTCCTCCGTTTGGACATCCGCCACAACCAGTTGGAGTTGCCAAAGAATAGCTAATATAACCAGCAGACCATTCCAAACCATTCTTGCAACATGTACCATCTATATTTTCACCGCCTTCAGGACATCCGCCACAAATAGTTGGATCTGTAGCTACATAACCGCCACCATCTGAATATAGGTAATTATCCAAACAACAATATTCACCTACTTTTGTACCACCTTCTGGACATTCTCCACAACCACTTTCCAAAGAATAGCTAGCAGTAACAGCAGACCATGCCAAACCACCCTTGCAACATGTACCATCTATATTTTCACCGCCTTCAGGACATCCGCCACAAATAGTTGGATCTGTAGCTACATAACCGCCACCATCTGAATATAGGTAATTATCCAAACAACAATATTCACCTACTTTTGTACCACCTTCTGGACAACCACAGACACCTATGCCATTATCATAATAATCACCATCCATCCACTCATTACCATTCAAACAACATGTGTCGCCAATTTTTTCACCACCTTTTGGACATCCGCAAACACCGGGTTCATCAGGACTATAATAATCATTATCCAACCAATCATTAGGATCCTTACCCATCCATATATCACCATTTTTACAACAGGTTACACCATCGCTCCCCAATTTTCCACCGTACGGACATCCACACACACCTGGTACTTCTGGTGGATACCATCCATCGGGAATAAAATATTCTTCTCCATTATCCGCACAACATGTATCCCCGATTTTTTCACCGTCGTGAGGACATCCACAGGCTTCTATATTCACGCCATTATACCACTCACCATCCCATGCTCCTATGCCATCACGACAACATGTTTTACCATCAAGTCCAAGTTCGTTTTCTATACCCCATTCTTCCCCAGGACAGTCACACACTTTATCATCATTACATATTTGATCACCAGGGCAATCATCATCGCTGGCACAACCACAGTTTGTTGGTTGAGTACATGTTTCTGTATCAGGACAACAATCCGTTGTTGTTTTAGTTTCGCAATTATAAACTTTTACGATATCAGATTTACAAGAAGCAACAGAATTTCCCCCCGTTGGGCTTTTTTCGCCCTCGGCCGGATCAGTGGCCAGGTTTTTGTAATAGGTGATTTCTGCGTTCATTTTACCCTCGCTAGTGCCATCTTTGCATTCTACCCCTTGAACCATACCGCCCTCTTTTAATTGAGAACATACAGAACCATCCAATTCGGAAATTGTAATCGTAAAGCCTGTTTTATCGGCTGTTTCACCAACGTCTGATTGGAATTTTCCATAACTGGTGTTTCCAAAATCTGTGATGGTTTGGGGCAAAGTACCGTTATTGGTCATAGCCTGTGCCGATATGGTGGCGGCCAACATTGAGGCTTGATGCAATAATTCATTGGCTTTGTGTTTTTTCATGGCGACACCATAACCGTATAAACCACCCACGGACAAGACGCCGATAATGGCCAGCACGCCCAGCATTTCAACCATACTGCGCCCCTTTTGACTTCTTTTATAATTTTTGTTTGTTTTATTTATTACTGACATTTTATACTCCTTTCTTTTATTTGTTCAGACAGTAATTAAAATTGTCATTCTGAGATGGGCAAGCCCATTTCAAAATGACAAATACAGTTTAACCCACTGTATTTACCATACAGTGGGTCGGTTGTGCCAAGGCACAACTTAATATTCAAAATTAAATGTGTGTGTGTGTGTGTACAAGGTTTCTTTATTTATACCTTTACCGTGGTTTAAACACATTTTGAATAGCCTCCAGTTTTTATCACTTATCCCCACACTAGCATAATTTACACACCTTGTCAAGCGGGGAAAATTAAAAACACTTGATTTTTATCTTTAATTATTTTAATATGCTTTAAAAAAAAGGACAAACTATGTTTTTAAAAAAATCAAATTTCAAAAACCAACGCGGGCGCACAATGTTAGAAATTTTGGCCGTCATTGTTATTATGGCCATTTTGACAGTTACCGGCATTATTATGTACTCTCAGGCCATTACCAAACATAGCGCCAATTTGATATATGAAGATGTTTTAATGCAAGCTGAACAATTCCGTCATCGCAGTAGCGCAACAGGAAAATCCATTTTTGATTCCGCATGGGGCAAACAGACCCGTTCCGGTTTATTGATGCCTTTTTCCGGATACGAATCAAATAACCGGCTTTTTTTAATAACGGTAAAAGGCGTTCCGATGGATAATTGCAATGAATTAAAAGAAAAAAAATGGCCAACTGATCAAGTCGCCCGCATCCGAATCAATAATACAGAATATGCGCCCGACAACATTGAATGTAATGTATCGGGAGACTTTAATTTAACGGTTGTTTTTTGGTCAAATCTGAACTCATCACAAGACAAGGAAAACGTTTTGCCAACCCTTTGTTCTGATGGGTGTTTGGAATGTCAAACATGCGAAAACAATGTTTGTAAAGATAATTGTGAGGAAGGGACCTGCACAATTACAGAAGAGTATCCTCAAGGGGTTTGTTTTATCCCCGAAGAAGAACCAGAAGAAGAATAATTTAAAAATAATTCTATTTTATTCTTGACATTAAAACGACTTTTTTATACAATGAAAAGGCTTAGTCCGAAGGGCGGGTGTTTGGTTTTTGCTTAAAGTTAAGGAAAATCAAGCTTATATTGCTTTTAACAAAGGATATAAAATGACAAGTACAAATGCTATTTCATTACTTTATGCGCAAGGGGGATTGCCCCGCTATTTGGCCGAAATCAATCGTTTCCCGATGTTGAAGGCCGAAGAAGAATATATGTTGGCAAAGCGTTTTCAACAAACAGGTGATGTTCAGGCGGCCCATCAATTGACCACTTCGCATTTGCGATTGGCGGCCAAAGTGGCTATTTCTTTTCGCCATTACGGATTGGCCCTGTCTGATTTAATCAGTGAAGCCAATATCGGTTTAATGCAGGCCATCAAAAAGTTTGATCCCGATAAAGGTTTTCGTTTGGCAACCTATGCGATTTGGTGGATAAAAGCCGCTGTATCTGAATTCATTTTAAAATCTTGGTCCTTGGTTAAAATCGGCACTGTCGCCACACAAAAAAGATTGTTTTATAATCTACACAAAATCAAATCCCGCTTGGGATTATACGGTGATGCGGGAATGAGTGATGAAACCGCCGAATACATATCCAAAACATTGAACGTATCCAAACGTGATGTCATGGAAATGGAACAACGTTTATCGGGCGATTCTTCATTAAATGCACCTTTGTCCCACGATTCGGGCACGAATTTTCAGGAAATGTTATCCGATGGCGAAGAAACGATTGAACAAAAAATCGGCGATTCGCAGGAAATGGATTTAAAGAAAACCCTGTTAAAACAGGCTTTATCCGAACTTTCCGAACGTGAACAACGCATTGTTTTAAGCCGTTATTTAAGTGAAAATCCCGAAACTTTGGAAGATTTGGGTTCGGCATTGAATATCAGCCGTGAACGTGTGCGTCAAATTGAAACAAAGGCTTTGGAAAAAATTCGCAAAAGCATTCAGGTAAAAGCCCAAAAGCTGGCCTTAAACTAGCGCATCCATTCGTACATGGCAACCGCTGTGGCAATAGAAACGTTTAGCGATTCTATGGCCGGATTCATGGGCAATTTCACCAACATATCGCATGATTTTTTGGTCAAATCACGCATACCGTCTTCGGCACCCATCACCAACACACAACGTTTGGGCAGTTTGCTTTTGCCAATCATATCACGGGCATAACCATCCAATCCCACACACCAAAAATCGGCTTTTTTCAAAGTATCCAAAGTGCGGGCCAAATTAGCCACCCGAACCAACGGAATCAAATCCAAAGCACCGCTGGCCGATTTGGCGATTGTTCCTGTTTCTTGGGGGGAACCGTCTTGCGGGATAATCACGGCACTGGCCCCAAAGGCCACCGCTGAACGCAAAATAGCACCGATATTGCGGGGGTCGGATACTTGATCCAAAACAACCATCATTGCCCTGTCGGCATCTTGTAAATCGCATAAAATCTGATTCAAATCCGCATTGGGTAAAGCCTCACAAACGGCCACAATCCCTTGGTGTACCGCTTCACGTCCCACCATATTTTCCAATAAACGATTATCGGCCGGTTTGGGAATAATCCCTTTGGGCAATTCAATTTCGTTTAAAGCCTGACGTGTGGCGTAAATTTCTTTAATTTTTCGCCGGGGATTTTGTATGGCCAAACTGACCGGATGTTTGCCGTAAATTAAAATGTCTTTTGAATGATGTTTCATGACATCTCCTTTTATATAAGTTGTTTTAAAATATCTTGAGTCATTTGGGCATTTTGAATGTGTGCGTATTTCAGCCCTTGTTCTTGGGCGGCTTGGATAATATCCAAAGTGTCGTCTATCATCAGGGTGTTTTGTGGTTTTGATCCGATTTTATGACACCAATCGGTTAAAACGCCGGGCATTTTCTTTGTATAAAAACGCCCGTTTAAAAGGGTGTCTTCAATTGTAATGAAGTTTAATTTTGTGCCCAAAACATCTGTATGGAATAACCGCATAAAAATTTCATTTAAGTGCGCATAAGTATTATTCGTAAAAATATAAACTTTTCTTTTTTGTGCGACTTTATGAATTAAATCCAATAGTTTTGGATTTTCCCCAATTCGTGAATAATCCAAAACTTTGACGATTTCTTTTGCCACTGTTTCAAATGGAATTTTTTGGGCTTGGCACATTTGCAAAATAACATTATAGACACCGTGAAAACCTTTTTGCCTTTCTTTTTCACGAATTTTGTCAAAATCATCCCAGTTCAAACCTAGTTTTTGTCGGGCTGTTTGACAGGCGGCAAGAATTTCTTCATACGTCAACAAATCAACGTCATAAAGAACACCGTCGCAATCAATAAAAACAGCCTGAACTTCCTGCATTACAGTCAATTACTTGGCACGTTCAACGTAAGAGTTGTCTTCGGTGGACACAACGATTTTTTCACCGGCATTCACAAACGGCGGAACCGTTGTCCGAATACCGTTTTCCAAAATGGCCGGTTTATAAGAAGATGTTACCGTTTGATTTTTCAAGGCCGGTTCTGTTTCGGTAATGGTCAATGTCACATGCGGTGGCAAATTGACGGAAACAGGTTTGCCTTCAATAAAGTTCACCGTTACAGGCATATTATCCTGTAAATAAAGGGCTTTATCACCCATCATTTGGGCCTCTATTTCAAACTGATCATAGTTTTCAGAATTCATAAAGCACAAATTATCACCATCACGATACAAGAATGTGCAATCAAATTCTTCACTCATCAATTTTTCAACGGTATCAGCCGTGCGCCAACGTTGTTCTGTTTTCAAACCGTTATCAATACCACGCATTTCCACCTGAATAAAGGCACCGCCTTTGCCGGGGGTAATAATGTTGATTTTTGTCACCAAGTATTGTTTTCCGTTGTTTTCAATCACCCAACCCGGGCGAATTTGGTTTGCTTGTTGTTTCATTTTATAACTCCTTTTTAAAATAAATAATAGCGCTATTATATATAAAAGGGGCAAAAAAGTCAATAAAAGAAAGAAAAATAGCATTTTATTGACTTTTTTTTACATTTTTACTTGACAAAGCTTTAAAAATAAGCATAAACTGGTCTTACAGGTGCATAAAGTGCCTGAAAACAACTATTGAGAAGGTCATGGGGATTTTTCTCACAAACTAACGAAAGGAATAAAAAAATGAATAAAACAGAATTTATTGATGCCGTTGCCAAATTGGCCGGTTTGCCCAAAACAGCCGCTGCTGATGCTGTGAACGCCGCTTTGGAAGTCATTGCTAAAGCTTTGAAGAAAGGTGACACAGTTCAATTGACAGGTTTCGGTACATTTGCCGTGACAAAACGTGCTGCCCGTAAAGGTCGCAACCCCGCCACAGGTAAAGAAATCAAAATCGCCGCCAGCAAAGCCCCCAAATTCAAAGCCGGTGCTTTGTTGAAAAAAGCTGTGAAATAATTGATTTTAGTGCTTTTCAAAATCCCCGAGATAATTTTTTCGGGGATTTATTTATTAAAAAAACGCCCACTTTCCGGCGGGCTTTTTTTTATGGAGCGGGCTGCTTTCAATTCCGACATCAATTCATTCTACACTACCGTTTGAATTCATCGTGTCTCATTGCTTTGCGCGTCCAAATAATTCACTGGATTATTTGGATTTGCGCAGTATCGGACTCAAATTACAACAGATCTGAAAAAGAAACTATCGATCAAAAATTTGTTGTAAATAAGGGATATCTGTTCCATAAAGTTCTTTTTTTGAAAAATAACTTTCTAACATTTCTTTTTTTTCTTTCAAAAGTAAGGAAGATTGTTGACGCGATTTCCCATTCATTCTGAAACAGGATAGTATCAATGGAATATGTGAAAATCTGACACCATTATCAATAAATTTCAACCATTTTTCTTTATCGCTGACAATTTTGAAATCCTCACGATATCCTTGATATTTTTCAAATAATTCTCTTTTTATATATGATGATTGATGAGCTAATGTATTTGTTAAGAAGAAAGATTTTTCTAGCTTATCAGGATAAGTTTTGATGAAACAATCCTTTGTTTGTTCAAATAACCTATACGAATCACCATAAAAGACATCGGCATTTCCTTTTTTTAAATGGGGAAGAACATTTTCTATGACTTTATGATTATAAAAAAGATCTCCTCCATTCATAAATAATAGATAAGTTCCGTGGGCCTGTTGAATGCCTTTATTCATTGCATTGTATATACCTTTATCTGGTTCAGATACAAAGTAATCAAAGTAAGGACTATATTTTTTTAATTTTGTGAGAGTTTTTTGTTCAGAAGCGCCATCAACAATAATCCACTCAAAGTCTTGACAAGATTGTTTGCAAACACTTTGACAGGTTTGATCAATAAAAGGATCGTTTTTGCAAACAGTAATAATAGATAATAGATTTCTCATGTGCTAGAGTATATCATAAAAACGATTATGATTCAATAAAATAGTCCGATAATTGATGAATTTTAGCAATTTTTAACAATTGGAGTATGTAAATTGGCTGACGCACAATTTATCCCTCACTTTATTCGGGACCGCCTACGGCGTCCTGTCTGCGGGACACAAATGCGTCCCTTGCCACCGGACTCGCCGAAACGCTTGTAAACAAAAGACTGCGCAAAATAAAAAATGTTCAGTGAACATTTTTTATGCGTAAAGCAATGAAACACAATGAGCCAAATGGTAATGCAGGTGAATTGTTGTTGGAATTGAGAAGCCCTCATTTCATTGAGGGCTTTATCACATGGAGCGCGCTGCTTTATGAATATCGGACCAGAATCACATTAGATTTGAAAGAAAAAATTATGGAAATTTGAGTCGTAATTAGATATCGCGTTGTACGTCTGATAACACTTTCTGGGCAAAAGTATTTTTCTTAGCCATTTCTTTGCCTAGTTGTGCACCCTTTTCAAGTATATCTTTCAATTGACTAGTAGAGGAAAATGCTTGTTTTTGATCTTGGTTAGGTGTTTTTGTCTGTGTGCGATCTTTTTCTTTTCTTTGTTCAAGTTGTTTTAAAAATTCTTTTTTTGATACAAAAATCGGTAATTCATCCATTTTTTCTGGCGCAAAAGCTACACCAGTGATATCTTCCGGCATAAGGTCGCCAACCAATCGAACCTCTCCTCCATTTTGATATGAAAAATTTCTGTCATTGCCATTGATTTGAAGAACAATAGGATAACTTCCTTTGGGTGAGTCAATGCGAACGTTATTATTTTTATCTTTATATTCTGGTTTGATATTTTCCAAAATCTTTTTACGACATTCTAATCTTTTATATTGTGCTTCAAGTGCTTCACCGTTTAGTTTGCCAGCTGCATAGGCTGTTTCAATCTGTTCTTCTAATTCAAGTAAATTTTGATTGCCTAAGCTATTCAAATCATCTACAATATACCATTCATATTCAGGAAAGCTTTTTGCTGTTCTATAAGCATATTCCATAGCCCCATTAATGGCAGATAAACGCGTTTGTTTGTCAAACTCTCTTTGGCTTTCTGGGTCTAAGTCATGGCTTCGATATTCTTCATCAGAGTATTGTTCCATTATAGTACAAAAGACTCCGCCGTCTTTTTGAAATTGACGAAAACGAAATCCTAAATTGCCAAAAGAATGACCAATATTATCTTGATTTTGTTCTAAAAATTCATCTGTTAAAATTTCTGGATTTATGTATTTAGATAAAATCGCACGTGCTTCATCATATTTTGTTTTATATGGATGAATCCCATTCTCTAATATGTCTTCTATTCCAATGGAAGAAACACCTCTGTATAAAGTAGTATTTGGCATGATTTTCTCTTTCAGTTGCGGTTTGATTTTAACATTTATTATCCCAGATGTCAATATAAGAGTCCGATAATTGAGGAATTTTGACGATTTTTCACAATCGGAGTATGTAAATTGGCTGACGCACAATTTATCCCTCACTTTATTCGGGACCGCCTACGGCGTCCTGTCTGCGGGACACAAATGCGTCCCTTGCCACCGGACTCGCCGAATAGCTTGCGGTTAAAAGAAAAAGCCCTCATTTCATTGAGGGCTTTAAAACATGGAGCGGGTGATGGGAATCGAACCCACGTGTTCAGCTTGGGAAGCTGCTGCACTACCATTGTGCTACACCCGCATTTAATGATTCTATTTTACCGAATCGATTCGAAAAAGTCAAGGCCTTTTGCGATTCGAATCGTTTAATTTGATTTAAAGCTTTGTGGTTATTGAACTTTGGCAAAAAAATCCGCCTTAAAGACATTTTTCATACCCCCGTATGTTGGCAAGTTTTTGTTAAGCTTTATGACAAAGAAAAAAAATAATTTTTCATATAAATGAATGGGTTATAAAAAAGTATGATTTTTTTATAAAAAAAGGGTTGACTTATCGTGCGTAAAAATGTCTATTATAGACAGAACAAAAAAAATCAAAAAACACAATATATAGTATTTATTTTCAGGAAAGGACACAAAATGTTGGAAGTTGTTGACCAAAAGGATAATGTCAGAACCATTGATGTCGGGGCTTTGTCCGAGGTGATTAAACGTGATGGGGAAAAACATTCCTTTGATGCCACAAAAATCGTATCGGCGATTGCAAAAGCCGGTTTTGCCACAGGTGAATATGGCGATGATGAAGCCCATTTATTGGCCGAACAGGTGATCAAAGTTTTGCGCCATCGTTTTGCCGGTGCCGTTGTGCCAACCATTGAGCAAATTCAAGATGTGGTGGAACAGGTTTTAATTTCTTCCAATTATTACAAAACTGCCCGTTCTTATATTGTATATCGTGAACAACGTGAACGTCAACGTCAGGATAAAAAAGTGGCCATTGATGCCATTTCATCCATCAACGAATATTTGGATCGTTCCGATTGGCGTGTGAATGCCAATGCTAACCAAGGTTATTCTTTGGGTGGTTTGATTTTGAATGTATCGGGTAAAGTGGTGGCCAATTATTGGTTAAAGCATGTTTATACCCCTGAAATCGGCCAAGCCCACTTGAACGGTGATTATCATATTCATGATTTGGATATGTTGGCCGGTTATTGCGCCGGTTGGTCACTCAGAACATTATTGACCGAAGGTTTTAACGGTGTGCCGAATAAAACAGAATCTAAACCCCCACGTCATTTGGTTTCGGCTTTTTCACAAATGGTGAACTTTTTGGGAACTTTGCAAAACGAATGGGCCGGCGCTCAGGCCTTTTCATCGGCCGATACCTATTTGGCGCCCTTCATCCGCATTGAAAATTTGCAATATAAAGACGTGAAACAGGCCATGCAATCATTCATCTTTAATTTGAATGTACCATCACGTTGGGGAACGCAAACACCCTTTACAAACCTGACCTTTGATTGGACCTGTCCGGCCGATTTAAAGGATCGTCATCCCGTTATCGGTGGTGTAGAACAACCCTTTACCTATGGCGAATTGCAAAAAGAAATGGATATGATCAATCGTGCTTTCTTGGAAGTGATGGGCGAAGGTGATGCCAAAGGCCGTCCCTTTACTTTCCCGATTCCGACATACAATATCACATCCGATTTCCCATGGGATTCCGAAAACATTGATTTGTTGTTTGAAATGACCGCCAAATACGGCTTGCCTTATTTTTCAAACTATGTGAATTCCGATATGAAACCGTCAGATGTGCGTTCCATGTGCTGTCGTTTGCGTTTGGATTTGACCGAATTAAAACGCCGTGGCGGTGGCTTGTTTGGTTCGGCCGAACAAACCGGTTCCGTTGGGGTGGTAACCATCAACTGCGCCCGTTTGGGTTATTTGTTCAAAGGCAACGAAGAAGGATTATACAACCGTTTGGATGAATTGATGGAATTAGCCAAAAAATCTTTGGAATTAAAACGCCAAACCATTACCATGCAATTAGAACGTGGTTTATATCCTTATACCAAACGTTATCTGGGACGCTTTAATTCACACTTTTCAACCATTGGTGTCAACGGTATCAATGAAATGATCCGCAACTTCACCAACGATAAAGAAGATATTACCACCGAATACGGCCGTGAATTTGCCAAAAAATTCCTGACCTATATTCGTGAACGTTTGATTTCTTATCAAGAAGAAACAGGTAATATGTACAATTTGGAAGCCACACCGGCCGAAGGGACAACCTATCGTTTTGCCCGTGAGGACCAAAAACGTTATCCTGATATTATTCAGGCCGGCACGCATGAGGCGCCTTATTACACGAACTCATCCCAATTGCCGGTGGGCTTTACGGACGATCCGTTCAAAGCCTTGGATTATCAGGATGATTTACAAACACAATATACGGGCGGAACGGTGTTGCACCTGTATATGAACGAAAGAATTTCGTCGTCTAAATCTTGCAAAGATTTGGTCAGACGTGTCTTGGAAAACTACCGCTTGCCTTACGTTTCCGTAACGCCGGTATATTCCATTTGCCCGAAACACGGGTACATCAGCGGGGCACACGAATATTGTCCCCACTGTGATAAAGAATTAATTGAAAAAAAACGTCAACAACAAATTTAACAAAGAGGAGGAAAAAATGACAGATTTAGAAATTTTACAAGCACATCAGGCCGAAAGAACACCT
This sequence comes from Alphaproteobacteria bacterium, assembly GCA_015062245.1. Taxonomy (GTDB): domain Bacteria; phylum Pseudomonadota; class Alphaproteobacteria; order CAAHEQ01; family UBA3637; genus UBA3637. Next base: position 8,915 of record SUVA01000002.1, on the reverse strand, counting down.
TGTGAATGTTGGACACGTGTGATGGGATATTTCCGCCCGTACAGTCACTTTAACAAAGGTAAAAAAAGCGAATTCCAAGAACGTCAATGGTTCACGGAAGAACGGGCCAACTGTGCTTGCGCCATGCAGAAGGCATGCTGAGTTAGGGGGCCATAGTGGCACAGACGGTGGCGGGCGTTGTCCCATTTACGAGTATTGATTTTCCGGGATGCTTGGCCACCGTCATTTTTTTTCAGGGGTGTCCGCTCAGATGCCCCTTTTGTCATAATCCCAATTTGCAACCCATCAAAGCCGATACAGGTCAATCATGGGATGAGATTATGGCTTTTTTAAGAACACGCAAAAAATTATTGGACGGCGTTGTTTTAAGCGGTGGCGAACCTTTAATGCAACCGGATATTGCCGACATATTGAATCAAATCAAAACATTGGGCTTTAAAACAGCTGTTCACACATCCGGCGTTTATCCCAAAAAATTAAAATCCGTTTTGCCTTTATTGGATTGGGTGGGATTGGATATTAAAGCCCCGTGGGATAAATATGACGTTTTATCGGGACGTAAAAATGTGGCCGAACAGGTCAAAGAAACTTTAAAAATTTTAACACAATCAAATGTGGCTTTTGAATGTCGCACCACATGCGATCCCAATTATTTAATCCCTGATGATATTTTAAAAATTGCCGAAGATTTAAAGAAAGCGGGCGTTAAAACTTACGCCTTACAAAAATATCATACTTTCCCTGAGGATAAAAATCCGCCATCCGTTATGGCCATAGAATCATTTTTTACGGATGATTTATTAAATTCCGTCAAAACAAATTATCCAACATTGATTATCAGATAATTTCGGTTATTCGCAAACCTCTTCACCCTTTATCCAAGTTTTAGTTGTTACATCACATATATATGTTTGAGAAGAATAACATTTTGGTTCTTCTGAACCACCACATGAACCAGTTGGCTCTGTCGTAACATTTTCGTAATCATTATTTCCACCCGAACCGGAACCGCCATTGTTGGCGCTGTCTGATCCTGTGTTTTTAAATTGGAATGTAACCTGACCGAGAGCGCAAGAACTCCTAACCCGAATAGCATCACCCATTTTATTGGTCAAAAACAAGCAATCATCCTGATTTTTATCTTCCATTCTAATTGTGATGTTATGATTATCATACACCATACTGTCAACACCTTTTGGCAAATCAGAAAAGACATCGCCATAATCCAATGTTCCATCCCCCTGCCCTTCATTCAAAGCCTGACCCATTGCGTTGAGCATTGATGCCCCATGAATGATTTCATTGATGCGATTGGAACGCATGGCCACAGTATAACCGTAAATTCCCCCAACGGACAAAACACCAATAATGGCCAATACCCCCAACATTTCAACCATAGAACGACCGGATTCTTGAATTTTAAACATTTAACCTCTCCTTTTTTAAGTATAAAAATACTTTATCACAACAAATTTTAAATTGCAAGCCTTTAAAATTCAATTGACATTCTTTTTTTTATCTTTTATTTTAATTAAGAGGTTTTTATGAAAAAAATTCTTTTATCTTTGATTTTATTTTTATCATTTTCGGTGCAATCGGCCAATCCGTCCGGTATGCATTCTTATATACAAAATGCACCCAAAATCACAAAACACAATCAATTAAAATCCGTTGTCAATTATCTGACCCGCCGTTATCGCAATGATGAAGACAAAGCCTTATCCATTTTAACATGGATTGTAATGAATATAGATTATGATGAATATTATTATCAAAAATCCGTTGATGATAATAAATCAAGACGTGATTTATCACGCCATATTCCCGAACAGGGCGACATCATTGAAACACGATTGGGCGTTTGCAAAGACATTGCCGCTTTATACTCAGAAATGTTAAAAATGGCCGATATAGATTCTCAGGTTATTTCGGGATGCGTTGCCCCCAAAAATGACAGAAAAACCTGTCAGGAAAATCCCCATGCGTGGAATGTTGTTTGGTTGAACAAACAATGGGAATTGGTGGATCCGACCTATGCCATGGGTGAGGCTTCCAAAATGGGCAATATAACCAGCAAAGGACGCTATGACAGGGCCGTCAAAAAAAGAATGCGTTCAACATCAGACACCTATAAACCCAGAAGCAATCGTTCGGTGGATATGACATGGTTTATGACAGATCCAAAAATTATGGAAAAAGACCATCATCCCAACGATAAAAAATGGTATTTAACAAAAAACAAAGACAAACGCAACAAAGATTAAATCTTGACTTTTTTATCAAAAAAGGATAAATCTATATTGCAATAAAAATGAAAGGAATAAAAAAATGACATCTTTAAAAGGAACACAAACAGAAAAAAATCTGTTATTATCTTTTGCCGGTGAATCTCAGGCCCGCAATCGTTATACCTATTTTGCCTCAAAGGCCAAAAAAGAAGGTTATGAACAAATTGCCGCTATTTTTACCGAAACAGCCGATCAGGAAAAAGAACACGCCAAACGCTTTTTTAAATTTTTGGAAGGTGGCGATTTAACCATTGAAGGTTCTTTTCCGGCCGGTATCATTGGCACAACCGCCGAAAATTTAATGGCCGCCGCCGGTGGTGAACATCACGAATGGGCCGATATGTATCCTGCCATGGCCGATGTGGCCGATCAAGAAGGCTTCCCCCAAATTGCCGCCGTATGGCGTGCCGTTTGTGTGGCCGAAAAATTCCACGAAGAACGTTATCGTGCCTTAGCCGAAAATTTGGTCAAAGGTGAAGTCTTTGAACGCATTTCCGAAACCGAATGGCGTTGCCGTAATTGCGGTTATATCCATAAAGGTAAAGAAGCCCCGAAGGCTTGTCCGGCTTGCGCCCATCCTCAGGCTTACTTTGAATTGGTTTGCCGTAACTGGTAAGATAATTCGCTTTTTAAAAGCCCTGTTTTTACAGGGTTTTTTTTATTTTTGTTTTTTCATCATCCAATAACGCATAAACGATTTTAACGGCAAATTAGACTTGGATATAATCTTTTCATCAAACAACACATCCAATTGAGATAGTGCATAATCTTTCAAAGCTCTGTCTTTTGAATGATAAACCTTGTTCGTCAACATCTTTGCCGCCACAGCCATACGCTTTTGCGCCAATTTTAAATCAGGTCTGTCTTTATAAAAATCATATACATAACGGATACCCGTGATATAACTATCCACCTTTTTATTGGTGAACGGACTGCGGGTTGTGGATTCGTTATCTTCACGATAGATATAGCACGGCGTTTGGGTTGTGGCAAATTTTTTAACCTGAGGCATTAAAGACATTAAAAACGGCCAATCTTCAAAATAAATCCCTTCAATAAATTGATGATCTTTTATCAATTCAGAACGGTATAACTTATTACAAACAGCCGAAAAAACATCAGGATTATTCACAAAATCTTCCATGATATTCGTATGCACCTGCCAATGAATAGCACCGGATGATAAAACAGGATGGGACAATCTTTTTTCACTCATCACAATATCCGAGTTGGTTGTTTGTGCGATTTGATAAAGTGTTTGCAGGGCAAAGTTTGGTATTCTGTCATCGGAATCCACAAAACAAATCCATTGTCCGTTGGCTTTTTGTATTCCTGTATTGCGAGCCCCTGACAAGCCTTTATTTTCTTGATTTACAACAACAATGCGTTTATCTTGTTCGGCATATTTTGCCAAAATTTCACCTGATTTATCGGGCGAACCGTCATTGATGCAAATGATTTCAATATCCTGAAAGGACTGAGAACAAACCGAATCCAAACACGCCGGCAAATACTTTTCGGTATTATAAACTGGGATAATCACAGAAATTTGAGGCATTTTTTACTCCTGACAATAAATAGTTTCATACTTTTCAATTTGGGTATCGGCAACGATTTTATCTATCACTGCCTGAACATATTTTTCAATCGGCTGATGCGTGGCATAATTGGCCGGCAAAGCGATATTGACCCGTTTATCCTGCACCAGTTTTTGAGCCGTTTGTCGGGCAGATTCTTTGTCCGGATGATATACGGCAATTGCATGCCCGCCATGTTGATTTATCATTTTCATGCAAGGGATATCCGTTTCACCATCACCGATATAGATGATATTTTGAAAAGGAACAGGCCTGTCCTTTGTGGGGACATATTGGTTGATGCTGGTATTATCGGTAATGTCCTCACAACCTTTGTTAATGCGAAACAAAAATTGGGTTTTACTGGTGTAATTCAAGGTAACCGCCGGCCAAATTGCCTCATCTTTTTTATCATACATAAAAGATGAAGCGTAAATTTTATGAAAATTTTGGGCAATACTCGTCCCTTCTATCATTTCCTTTAACCCCGAAGAAATAATATAATGACGCAGATTGACACCTTTTTGACGGGCGTATTGATTGATACGCTTGAACCAAGTTTCCACGCCTTTATAAAGGGGAATTCCCTGACCGTAAAGACGAAAGGCCTTTCGTGTCGGCTTCAATCCTTTTTTACGACATTCATCCAACATCAATTGCATATAGCTGGCAATATCATCGGCCTGTTGTTTTTTGGCCAAAATATGCGACTTATGCCAAAATTGCTTCGGATCTTCGCCCAAAGCACGCATAAAGCTGTATTCCTGCATGCACCCTGGGGCCAAAGTGCCGTCAAAATCATAGCAAAGGGCAACCGTTGTTTTCTTGCCATTCATTTAAAATACCCCCTGATAAAATCCAAAACAGGCAGATCAGCCCCCGGCATTTCAAATTGTTCAATTTCATCCGGCAAAACAAAGCGATATTGTTCGTGATCGCAAATACGAATCTCGCCTTTGCCATCCCATTCGGCTTGGTAAACATACATTTTTAAACAAAAATCAGCATACTCATGCTCGGTTTCCATCAAGTATTTGCCCACTTGAATATCTATATCAAATTCTTCTTTAATTTCACGCTTTAAGGTTTGTTCATGCGTTTCGCCCGCTTCAATTTTACCACCGGGGAATTCCCATAAACCGCCCAAAGATTTATCCTTTCGCCTTTGGGCAATTAAAATTTTTCCCTGATAAAAAATCACACCGGCACAAACTGTTACTTTTTTCTTATCCATTTTTTCCTCTTTCACTTTTCAAAAAAAACATACCACAAAACAAAAGAAAAAGCAAATTTTGTTTGTTTTTTATATTTTTTTCTTGCATTTTGTTTATTTTTGTGTATAATAGGGGTCATGACCTTTGGGGGTATAGCTCAGTTGGTAGAGCGTTGCAATGGCATTGCAAAGGTCAGGAGTTCGACCCTCCTTACCTCCACCAATTTAAGATTCAGCCCGTTTAAAACGGGCTTTTTTCGTGCCTGAAATGAGGCGATGAAAGCTAAGTTATAAAGGCTCTTGTGATGCATTTTAGGCTCAATGTGAAAATGCCCATTTACCACAATTCATCTGTGTTTTTTGTGAGATGAAAGCAAAAGTGCTATTTAAGCAAATGAACCACCCAAAACTTTCTTTGCTAGGCAATCCATAAAAAGGCATAACTTTGCGCCTTTTCTGTTTCGTATCTTTATCCGCTAGGCAATTTTAATTATCGCTCGGCATGTCAAACTGCCCATAATCAAAGACCGGATATTAGAAGTAAATCTTTATTTGTTATTGATCATTTATCCGCAAGATTTTTACTAATATCTATGAAAAACTCCTTACTCCATAGATCCAATTTATTCGCATCGGTAATAAACGGTAATACATCCTGTTTTGCACTTTCGTAATCAATAGCTTCAAAACGTTCATTTAACATCGTTCTTAAAGTTTCTATCGTAAATGTATCATCGTCCTTTAAAACACCAGAATCTACAAGTCTTGCTTTTAAATGGGGTAAATTTATTTTTGATCGGTGCGATAGGTAAAATATATAGTCATATAAATCACGCCCTTTAACACGATTTTTCCAAGTCCGACAAATAACTGCATGAACCTTACCGGCAAATAATGACGGCATATCATAAAGTTTAACTTGATATGGTGACGGCAGTAATCGGTATTTATTCTCAAAGGAGGCAAAGGCCGGAGGATTGGTATCAATCTCAAACTTTATTTTGATTATCTCACTAGGGTTAATATTGATGTCCTGCAAGCCATAAATTCTGACAATATGTTCTTTTGTATTTCCCTTTAAAAAGGCTGATTTAATGTCAGAATCAACGGACTTTATTTTTTCTTCTATGGAAAATTTTAAGCCGACCGAAGCCAGTTCTGTTTCCAGCCCATTAAAATATGGTTTTAAGTCAAAATCCGGATTTGGAGATATAAGCGAAAAATCCAGATCTTCAGAAAAACGATCGAGGCCATAAAAAATACGCAATGCTGTACCGCCATAAAATGCAACATGTTTAAAGAAATCGGCTCGAGATAACCCGCATAAGGCAATCTCTTGGACAACCTCCTTTATAGCGTTTTTCTTTTCCGTCAGAGTTTTTGTTTGATATTGTTCCAACATCTGGGTTAAAATGGTTTGCATTATAAAGTTCTCCTAATCAGCTTACTAAGCATGTGAAGATTGGTTGAATGATAAAGAGGAGCTATTTTTTCTAATACTTTCTTATTAAGCTTGGCGAACTCTCCTTCATCTATCCGCAAATCTTCAAACAAAAGTTCCTTTAATTCTGTCAAATTCTTGATGGGCGGTAAAGTGTATAATTTATCGCATAATGCCTTTTCGGGCGTTGCAATTTGGTAAGAATAGCCATTCTCCTCATGAATTAATACGGCAAGAGGGTATACTTCTGCCGGAACATCCCTGTATGTAAACAAACCAAAATTATTTTGATACTTCTTTTTTCTGCGCTTGTTAAATGTGGCAGATGTATATGTCTTATAAACAGTTTCCGGAATGAGGGAATAAACATACAGTGCATAATCAAAAGATAAATACGACGGTCCGAAAATACGTCCGGCCAGATATTGTCCATCGGTCGTAGGATCGGTTTCATATAATTCACGTGCAATAGGTATCAAGCGGCCTGCCTTTACTTCATATCGTATTTTATCGTAAATTTTGGCGTAATTACTATATTTTGTTTTTAAATCGTCAAAAGAATATATCATATTTTCTCCTATTACTCCAATTATATTAGAGTTTTAGGAGAAAATCAAGCATTTTTTTTACAAAATAGATAAAATATGACATCAGCTAAGCAATTTTAATTATCGCTTGGAATGTCAAATTGCCCATAGTCAAAGACCGGGGCGCGGTATTTACTGATTTTCTTACTGAGTGACGGGTCGCTTAAAAGACATTCTTTCACCAAGGCAGTGGCTAATTCATCTTCGGCCAATTTCGGTTTTTCTATCACAAAAAATTCATCCGCCGGAACAATGGGCTTTTTGGTATGCCCTTCGTGCAATTTCTTCAGTTCTTCCCCCTGTTGATAGGCGGCCAAATTCAGGTGGTCCAGCGCCAACACCAAAAAGACTTCAAAAGGGATAGGATCCCCTGTCAATTCCAGATACTGCATTTTCATGATTTGAAGGGCCTCTATCAGATGAGCCACACCCCGATATTGGCGCCAGATATCTTTATAACGAGGGGCATTGTTCTTTGGGGAATCTTTGGATTTTTTCTCTTTGATGTCTTTATCCAAAACAAATGCCGCTTTGTTGAGGCTGACTTTACCGGCCAATTTGGGATCCTGTTGCATAGACTGCATTGTCTTTAACATCTTCGTTACATAAGACCAATCGGTTGTTTGGATATGCTCTTGTAATTTTTTCATCTCTTTGGCCGATCGGCACAGGCGTAAAAGTGCAACCCCACCCAACTTTTCAAAAACTTCGGGCATTTCCTTTTCAAGGCCTGAGACCTTTATCAATAAAAATTCGCGTTGCAAGGCAGAATCTTTCGGAAATAAAGCCCGGGCCATAAACAAATATACTTGAAATAAATTCCTGTAAAATTTCTTCATCAGAGACTCCTATATCCAAAGATATAGTCAAAAGGCGATAAAAAGGCAATATTTTTCAGGGGGAACAGGAACAAGTTTTTTGCACTCAACACTTTTTTCGCAGACTGGGATTTTTTTAAAAATGCTAGTTTTCTTCAAAAAATCTCAATGTTTATTCTTCTTTTTAAGCTTTATCTTTGCCTTGTTCGCATAAGGCGATCAATGTCAACAATAAATTATGGAGAAATAAAAGATGGAAAAAAGAAAAGTAACGCAACGCTTTTATACAACAAAAGATGCCGCCACTTATCTGGGGTTAGCCCAACGCACCTTGCAAAAATATCGAGTGGACGGTTCCGGCCCCAAGTTCAGAAAACTCCGCGGTCATAGTTTTTATGATGTAGCGGATTTAGATGCTTGGGTGGAATCGGCCGAAAAAACAGCAATTACTTTTGATAAGAGGTAGGCCATGAACAATCCGTTACACGAATTGGCGCTGGTCATACTCCCCACTTTGCTGAAAGTTTTCAATCAAGGGGAAGAAAGTGCCGAAAATCATCAGAATTAACTGGATATAAATTGTAAAAAGAGCGTTATTGTGTTCACAAGGAGTCGCTATGGTTGATACAGATCTTGACTTAAACATTGATATTAACACTGTGCCGGATTTGCCTTTTCATGTCCTGAAACAGTACTATATGCAACTGTATAATCAAGAAGCCCGCATTGGCAATAAAGAGTTTTACATCTTGCGCGTTTCTTACCGTTTGCAAGAATTACGCCATGGGGGATTATCCGTAAAGACAAAAAGCCTGATTAAAAAACTCTTTGAAAAACAACAACGCAAGAAAAGTTTATATCCGGTGGGAACAGTGATAGTCCGCACCTATAAAGGGACGGACTATCGTGTCACTATTTTGGAAAGGGGCGTAGATATGGACGGCACCTATTACACCAGTTTATCATCAGCTGCCCATCATATCACAGGCAT
>SUVA01000015.1 GCA_015062245.1 Alphaproteobacteria bacterium | reverse complement strand
GGTTTATCAGTTGGACAACAGGTTTGGGTCAAAATATTACAAGCTGTTTCACCTTCACAATTTGTATCTGTCAAACATTGGACACATTGATTATTATAGACTATTTTTTTATTTTCATCTTTTAAAACAACTTTACCATTTTGACACATATGACAGATATCTTGAACTTGTTGATTGTTTTTGGAGGTATCCGCCACACAAGTACCGGTGGCTACATTCAATTTTTGACATGGATTGCATGTGGGTTTTGATAAACACTTTTGGCTGGTCGTGTTATAGTATGTATTTGCGCCCAAACACTTGCAGGGCGTATATTCAATATGGGCATCTCCTTTTCCGTTAAACGAAGTCCCTGACGGACAACAATATCCAATTCCGTCTTTTTCCACACAATCGCACATCATTTCCAAGCAATCGCCTTTATAACCTTCGGTTAGCCATCCGGCATAAACCATAGATGATGACAACATCAAAGCCGTCAGTAATGATAAGTGTTTCATTTAAAACCTCCCTTGTTTTATAAATTGTAAATTTGATGTAAAAAACACGTGCTGAGTTTTATCCCAAACACATGCGATTAAAACAGACAACCGGACAGGGTTATCTTGGCAATACCCCCCCCCACGATTTTTCATTATTTTTCAATAACTTATTCGTTACTTTGACCATTTTTTTGAATAATAATTTCATTGTTTTTTCTTTCATAAAAAACAACCTACATTATTTTTTAATATATGTCAAGGAAAAATTAAACTGAGGACGGCTGAATAAAGATAAACTTTTAAGCAAAAAATATTGATTATTTTTTCATCATTTGTTTTAAATTGGCGAACGGTTTTTGGGTTTCATCACCTGTATCTTCAAAAACGTTTTTAACCCCCGGCTTTTTGGGAAACGGATTCAAAGCCAAACCATATTGTTCGGCCACAACATCGCCCAAATGAATCCGCCCTTTATCAATGACATCAATAATTTCATCTGTATCCGATGGTAATTTATCACTTTCAGCATATAAAACCTCAAAATCTTCTGTCATTTTTTCATCAAAAGATTCCAAAGACAAGACACATTGACGACGGGTCAACGCTTTAATCTTTCCCGCAACACGCACAATATCGTTAGGATAGACGGTAAGATTGACTTTTAAATAATGGATTTTTTCCACATCAAAACGTTTGGCCAAGGAAATCAATTCCTGTTCGGATGCCTCTAAAACATAACCTTGGGGGGCTTTTAAGCCGGCCACAACCACATCCAAGGTCATCTTTTTTTCAAAAATTTCACTTTTTTTCATTGACGAACGCCCTTCTTTCCTATATGATAATAGATATTATAACAAAAAGGATTCAAATGTTCAAGAAACTTATTTTTATATTTTGTTTTGCTTTAACAGCCTGTGGTTTGGAAACCTATCAAAGCGGTGATTTGCCGGCCATCAAGCGTTTGGAAAGCATCAAAAAAGGCGATTCAAAAGAAAAAGTGGAACGCCTTTTGGGAAGTCCAAATTATGCATCAATCCCATCGGAAGGCACAGAAGATTTATATATCTATGCTCAAACAAAAAAATCCAGTCGGATTTTCTTTAATCCTTCAATCACCGAACAAGATGTTTATGTGTTTGTTTTTGATGAAAATCAAAATATCAAGCGCACGGCTCATTTGGACATAAACGATATTCAAAAAGTTTCCTTTGAATCCGAAATTACGGATATCGGCGGTGAAAAATTATCCGTTTGGGAACAACTGGCCGATAACTTCGGTAAATATAATGCCGGCGGTCAGGATAGTTCTGTCAGGAGGTAAGTATGAGTGATTTATTCCAAGCAACCGAAAGTAAAAATACTTACTCGGCCAAAGATATTGAAGTTTTGGAAGGGCTGGAACCTGTCCGCAAACGCCCCGGTATGTATATCGGGGGCATTGATGAACGTGCTTATCACCATTTGGTGGCCGAAATTATTGATAATGCGATGGATGAAGCCGTGGCCGGCTATGCCACAAACATTCAGGTGAATTTAGATAAAGATGGCTATGTTTGTATTACCGATAACGGTCGTGGTATTCCCGTTGATCCACACCCAAAGTTTCCGGATAAATCCGCCTTAGAGGTCATTACAACCACTTTGCATTCGGGCGGTAAGTTTGGCGGAGATGCCTATAACGTATCGGGTGGCTTGCACGGGGTCGGTTTATCGGCCGTCAATGCTTTGTCCAGCCATATGATTATAGAAGTAGCCAAAGATAAAAAACTTTATCGTCAAGAATATCGCCAAGGCAAACCCATCACGTCCGTTCAATGTTTGGGGGCTGTCAGCAATCGCCGCGGCACCAGCGTTCGTTTTTTGCCCGATACAGAAATTTTTGGCGAAAGTATTCATTTTAAACCGGCTACTTTGTTCAGAATGTCCCGACAAAAGGCTTTCTTATTCCGGGGGGTTGAGGTCAGGTGGAGCTGTGCGCCTGAGCTGATTCAGGGCGAAGACAAAACACCCACAGAACAGATTTTGAAATTCCCAAATGGTGTGGCCGATTATTTGGATTATTTAATGCGTGAACGCCATACGGTTGTGCCAAAACCTTTTACAGGGCGTGTGGAATTTCCCGACAATCAAGGGGCCGTTGAATGGGCCATATGTTGGCCGGATGATTTTGGCGAAGCGTTTGAACATTCCTATTGCAACACCGTGCCAACCCCTTTGGGGGGTACCCATACAACAGGTATGAAAACATGCCTAACCAAAGGATTAAAGGCCTTTGCCGATATGATTGGCAACAAACGTGCGGGCGATATTTCTTCGGACGATATTTTAAACACGGCCGGTGTGATGATTTCCGTCTTTATTCGTGATCCGCAATTTCAAGGACAAACAAAGGAACGCTTGGTCACCACCAGTGCGACAAAGTTGGTGGAAAATGCCATGAAAGATCCTTTGGATCATTGGCTCAGCCGTGATACAAAATCGGCTTCCGCCTTATTGGATTGGATTATTGAAAGAGCCGAAGAACGTAAACGCCACAAAAAGGCCGTTGAAACACAACGGGCCAGCGCCACAAAAAAATTAAGACTGCCCGGAAAATTAGCCGATTGTTCGCATAAATCCGTGGAAGGCACTGAATTGTTTTTGGTTGAGGGGGATTCGGCCGGCGGTTCAGCCAAACAGGCCCGAAATCGTACACATCAGGCCATTTTGCCTTTGCGTGGTAAAATTTTGAACGTGATTTCGGCCAGTTCCGATAAAATCCGGGCCAACGAAGAAATCAATGATATGATTGAAGCTTTGGGTTGTGGCCATCGGGATAAATATGATGAAAGCAAATTGCGCTATGACAAAGTCATTGTGATGACCGATGCGGATGTGGACGGTGCGCATATTGCCAGTTTGTTGATGAGTTTTTTCTATCAGGAAATGCCAAAGCTGATTGAAAACGGGCATTTGTATTTAGCCCTGCCCCCACTGTATCGTATTACCCAAGGGGGAAAATCCGTTTATGCGCAAGATGATGCCGAAAAAGACAGATTGTTGGCCACGACTTTTAAAGGTAAAAATGTGGAAGTTTCCCGCTTTAAAGGTTTGGGTGAAATGCCCCCGCATCAATTAAAGGAAACAACGATGTCGCCCGAAAAACGCACCCTGTTAAAGGTGATGATTCCGCATAAAGATTCCACCAACGAAGAAGAACAGGAAAACGTCCACTATACATCGGATTTGGTCAATCGTTTGATGGGCAACAAACCCGAATATCGTTTCCAATTTATTCAAGAACACGCCAAGTTTGTTGAAAATCTGGACGTATAAAATCGGATAAAGGATGAAAAAAACTCAGCCCCTCGTTTGAGGGGCTAATATTTAATGAAAAATAATTTAAAACGGAGCAACAGGGCTGCTTAACTCGCAAACAGAACCAATTGTGGCTCCCACCCCTGCAATACACATTCCACATGGTTGAACAAAATCTCCATTTGAATCAAAAATGTGTCCCATACTGCATATATAATATCCATCAGGCACAGGGGTATTGCACAAATCCAACCATTTATCTGCGGGAACGGCTTCATTAATAACTTTACATCCATCTAACTTAGTACAAGATACGGCATACTCTAATTTATCCAACGATATAGAACGAATATAACCACTTTCAGTACATGTAAATAATTCTTTACATTCATTACCGCCGTATCCATTTTCACAAACACACGCTCCATCCACACACGTTCCATGTTCGCCACAATCCACATCTGCACACGGGTCAAGGGGTTCTGCTGTTCCGCCTTCGCCTGAGCTACCACCGCTTTCAGAACCACTTCCGCCACTGTTTCCGCCTGATTGAGTGACGGCTTTAGGGGTCAGATTTTTATGAAAGGTCATCTCGCCACAATTATCACTGATTTTATGCACCATAGACGAAACACCCAACATAGACTTCATTTTTTCACAAACATCTTCATCCACGGCATTTAAAGCAATCTTAAAATTATCCGAATTGGCAACGGTTGAAGCAGATGTAAATAAAGAATTATTGATACCGCTTAAAGTTGGGTTTGTTTTACCTGTTGCCAATTGGGCCGAGATTAAAACAGCCTCTTGCATTGTGGCGGCCATCAATTCATTGGCCTTATGTTTTTTCATGGCGACGCCATAGGCCGAAATGCCACCCACGGATAAGACACCGATAATCGCCAGTACGCCCAGCATTTCAACCATACTGCGCCCCTTTTGGCTTCTTTTATAATTTTTGTTTGTTTTGTTTTTTACTGACATTTTTGACTCCTTTCTTTTATTTGTTCAGACAGTAAATACCTTTTGTCATTCCCCGCTTGACGGGGAATCCATAAGGATTTGATTCTATGGATATTCGTGTCAAGCACGAAGATGACAGTGCGGGAATGGATTCTCGGATCAAGTCCGAGAATGACACTTTGGGGGTGGAATGACAAACACAGTTTAACCCACTGTATGACACATACAGTGGGTGGGTTGTGCGTTCGCACAACTTAATATTCAAAATTACATGTGTGTGTGTGTGTGTACAAGGTCCATCTATTTACACCTTTACCGTGGTTTAAACGCATTTTTTAGGGCCTCCTTCACTCCCCACATATCCCCACACTAGCATAAATTATCATCCCTGTCAAGCAGGAAAAAATAAAAAAGCCACTGATTAAACGGTGGCTTTTAAATTGGTGGGCGATTACGGATTCGAACCGCAGACCCTATGCGTGTAAAGCATATGCTCTAACCAGCTGAGCTAATCGCCCGAATATCCCTTATCATAACATTGTTTGATTTAAATGTCAATCAAAAACTATTTTTTGGGTTTAACTTCCTTGGTCAGGGCATATTGCAACACATCCTGAGCCTTTGAAAGCGGGATAATTTTTAAACCTTCTTTGACATTGTCAGGGATTTCTTCCAAATCTTTTTCATTTTCGGACGGTATTAAAACTGTTTTAATACCGGCACGCAAAGCCGCCAATAATTTTTCCTTTAATCCGCCAATGGGTAAAATACGCCCACGCAAAGTGATTTCGCCCGTCATCGCCACATCTTTACGCACAGGGATACCCGTTAAAGCCGAAACCAGCGAAGTCATCATGGCAATACCGGCACTGGGGCCATCTTTTGGGGTTGCCCCTTCGGGGACATGGATATGCACATCTTTATTTTCAAAAACATCATCTGATATGCCAAAATCGGATGCATGGGCCCGCACAAAAGAATAAGCCGCCTGAATGGATTCTTTCATCACATCCCCCAATTGTCCGGTCAGGGTATGTTTGCCTTTACCGGGCATTGTCAAAGCTTCAATGGATAAAATATCACCGCCGACTTCCGTCCACGCCAAGCCGGTTGTAATACCCACCTGATCCGTTTTTTCGGCAACACCGTAGGAATACTTTTGAACGCCCGCATAATCTTTTAAATTCGTTTGGGTCAGTTCAACACATTCGTTATCCTTTGTCAGCAATTCTTTAACAACCTTACGGGCGATTGAGGCGATTTCCCGTTCCAACTGACGCACGCCCGATTCACGGGTATAATGGCGAATCAATTGCAATAAAGCGGCGTCCGTAAAGGTCAATTCTTTTTCATCTAAACCGGCTAATTTTAATTGTTTGGGAATCAAATGACGACGGGCGATTTGTTGTTTTTCTTCTTCTGTATAACCCGATAAATTGATGATTTCCATTCTGTCCAACAACGGACGGGGCATATTTAACGAATTGGCCGTGGCAATAAACATCACATGCGATAAATCATAATCCACTTCCAAATAGTGGTCGTTAAAAGTGCTGTTTTGTTCGGGGTCCAAAACCTCCAACAAAGCCGAAGCCGGATCACCCCGATAATCGGCCCCCAATTTATCCACTTCATCCAACAAAAACAAAGGATTGATATTGCCGGCTTTTTTCATGGATTGCACAATTTTACCCGGCATAGCACCGATATAGGTACGTCTGTGGCCACGAATTTCGGCTTCATCACGCATACCGCCCAAACTGGCCCGCACAAAAGTGCGACCTGTGGCACGGGCAATGGATTGGCCCAAGCTGGTCTTACCCACCCCCGGAGGCCCCACCAAACACAAAATAGAACCTTTCACACAGTTGGTGCGTTTTTGAACAGCCAAAAATTCCAAAATACGTTCTTTGACTTTTTTAAGCCCATAGTGATCTTCATCCAAAATCTTTTTGGCGCCTTCCAAATCAAAGTCCAAATTCTTTTTTTCTTTCCACGGTAAATTTATCAGCCAATCCACATAATTGCGGATAATACCGGCTTCGGCCGACATGGGCCCCATCATACGCAAACGTTTTAATTCCGTTTGGGCTTTTTCGGTGGCCTCTTTGCTCATATTGGCTTTTTTGATTTTAGCTTCTAATTCGGCAATTTCTGAACCGTCTTCGGCACTGTCGCCCAATTCTTTTTGAATGGCCTTCATTTGTTCATTCAAATAATATTCACGTTGGGATTTTTCCATTTGCTTTTTAACACGTCGGCGGATTTTGCGTTCCACCTGCATAACGTCCAATTCTTTTTCCATCACGGCAAACAATTCTTCCATACGTTTTTGTAAAGAAGGCGTTTCCAATAACTTTTGACGTTCTTCGGATTTAATCACGATATGCGAAGCAATGATGTTGGTCAGCTTTTGGGCATCTTTAATTCCCGCTATGGCCAACAAAGCCTCAGGCCCGATATGGTTTGACAGTTGCCCATACATTTCAAATTGTTCTGTAACGGATCGGGTTAAAGTTTCCACTTTGGTCGGATCAGATTCTTTATCAGGCATCAAAGAAGCATGCGCTTCAAAAAACACATCACTTCTGGTCCAATCCAAAACTTTGGCACGTTCCGTCCCTTCGGCCAAAATCTTAATCGTGCCGTCGGGCAACTTTAACATTTGCAACACGTTGGCCAAAGTGCCAACCGTATATAAATCTCCCGTATAGGGCGTATCCGTTTGGCCGTCAATTTGTGTTATAACCAAAATCTGTTTATTGTTTTCCATGGCGTTTTCCAACGCTGCAATAGACTTATCCCGACTGATAAACAAAGGAATTACCACATGCGGAAACAACACCATATCACGCAAAGCCAATACCGGATAAATACCATCTTTATTTTCTGTCATCAACGGACTCCTTATTTTTTTAATAAATATGTATGCATTTGGTTAAAAAGTCAATATCCCAAGGCATAATTATATCTGTTTGACGTAAATAAAAGCATCTTTTTTGCCGTTTTGATAATAACCTTTACGACAATAAACCTTTAAAAATCCCATTTTTTCGTACAATTTGATGGCGGGGATATTATCTTCGGCTACATCCAAAAAGATTTTTGATACCTGTTTTTTTTGGGCATATTCAAACATTTGTTGCAATAAATTTTGGCCTTGACCTTTTTGACGACATTCAGGCAAAACACCAAAAGTCAAGATTTCCATTTCATCGGCCACATGCGAACACATCAATAAAGCACTTTCATTCATCCACAACAAAGTGGTGGGCAAAGACAATAAATCTGAAAACTCTTTTTCCGACCAACAATGTTCAAAACAACGCCTGTGTATTTGATGGGCCGGTTCGGCATACAAAGTCCCTTTACACAGTGACATCGGCCTGCCTTAAATAAAGAGGGGTTGCCGGCAAAGGATTATCGGTTGCATTTTGGGCAATTTGGCCCACGCAAACAGCCAAAGACAACGGTTGATTTAATGTTTTTAATCCCGCTTCAATAAAAATTTGCGAAACATCACTGACAATAGGCGTTTGGGAATCTTTTAACTGTTCCATTGTTTCAATGTGTGGCTCATCCAAGGCCTGACCTTTTTCATCAAAATGTTGCACAAAAAAATCCCCCCGCTTGGAATCCAAAGCCACCGTTACAGGTTGGTTTAAATGATGGGCAAAAGCTTTTAAATTCGTTACCCCATAAACCGGCACATTCAATGCCAAGCCAAAGGCCCGTGCCGTGGATATAGCAATACGCACGCCCGTAAAAGAGCCCGGCCCCACCGCAACGGCAATCCCTGTGATTGATTTTACATCACTATGGGCTTTATCCAGCAATTCCTGAATCAACGGAATTAAAGCTTCACCTTGCCCACGCAACATTTGGCGTTCAATGGAAAAATTTTCCGAATCAGTCAATAATGCCACTGATAAAGTATTTGAAGACGTATCTATACACAGCAAAACCATTTGAACTCCTTTGGTGGTATTTTAACTTTTTTTTCAAAAAAAATCAAGCCAACCCTTGATAAAAAAATCCCCTCGGTCAACCGAGGGGGTGCAGAATTAAGCGATTAAAAAAAGGGGGAGGTTTCGCTCAACCCGCGCAGATGTTCGCTTGATAGGGAGACTAAATGACACAAACACCTGATTCCGCTTGTACGGAATGATGCCATTATATCAGATAATTAAATTTTTGTCAAGTGTTTTTTGATTATTTTTTAAAAAGGTCTAAAATAATGCTTGATTTTTTAAACAAAACAAGATAAAATACCACGCATCGGGGCGTAGCTCAGCCTGGTAGAGTACTTGCTTTGGGAGCAAGGTGTCGCATGTTCGAATCATGTCGCCCCGACCATAAGATAAAGCCACCCATTTGGGGTGGTTTTATTTTATGTATCAGGCGGTATGACGAGAATAGGCGAGTAAGCATGTTCGGGCCGTAGTGTAACGCAGGCAATGTTGAGCAAAGCGAATAATCATGTCGCCCAAAACAATTATAAAAAACATATCAAAGACTTTTTGATTTAAACCTTAATTAACAATTATCTTTCAGGGGCCGATAAGCGTGTAGGATTATTTGCCAAGTTACTTTGAAATATCTGTTCTTTTCCCGCCTGACTTTGTGTTTGCAATAATGCCTTCATTTCAATGTTTTTGTGGGTCGGATTTTGAAAGCGTATCTCACCAACCTGCCTGCGCAAAGATTGGACGTCCTGCACCATAACTTGAAGGCGTTTCAACAAATCTTTCATTGTAAAAGGGTTATCTTTTTGGGGGATATTTGTTTGCAAATCTATTTTTGTTTTTTTCAAATAACCTTCCCGATCAAACTTTTCAGCTTTGGGGGGATAATTCTGATTAGATACTTCTTGCCCCAAATGATTGTATTGAATGACATAAGAGCCGTTTGTGGTATATTTTTCCCATTGGCGCATTTTACCGTCAATCATAATACATTTTGTTTCACTTTTATCCGATTGTTCCGTTTCATGAATAATTGTTTGACCGTCTTTTTGAAAGCGTTCACAAATGACATTTCCCAATTGTATCGTTTCCAATGCACCGTTTTTACAAACACAACGATGATTATCATAAATTTGATCTGTTATTTTTAAAATATCCCTATCCAACCCCATACTATCACACAGGTAATTCATATAATTTGATTGCCCTTGGTGTAAATTATTTCCTGTTGAAAATTGGCGTCGTGCCGTATATCGCAAACTTTGATTTATTAAAAAATTTTTCCAATCGCTGAATTCTTCTTTTAACTCTGAATCTTTGCCTTTATAATCTTTTCCACCTGTTAAATAAAGGCGTGCCATTTGCGTTCGGGCGTTTTTTTCCGCTTCTTCATCATTCATTCCCGAATCCAAATACTTTTGTTTAAAAGATTGAAATAACAATGCCCGTGGCGAATCAAGGCCCACACCGGATTCGTAAAGTACATTTGTCATACGGGCGCCTAATTCCTGCATTAAATTTTTCTTTGCCCCATCTTCCAATGATAGGCAAACATTTCCGTCTGGGTGATAGTGCTGAATAACATGACGCATTTCATGTGCCAAAGTAGAAGTTGCCAAATGTTTTATAGAGCTGATTTTTTTTGGATTATCGGTTTGTTCAATACTTTTACCAAAACGGGATGACAATACAATTGTGCGGGGATTTTTTACATCAACATATCCATAGCCATCCGTTTTGTCTTCTTTTAAAATAATTTTACCGTGTTTTTCGGCAATTTTTTTTGCCTCCACCAATAATTCCTGCCCCACTTTTGTATCCAACAAAAGCTTTATTCTTTCATAGGCTGAAATTTTTTCCTGTAATGATTTTGCCTGAATTTCAAAAGGAAGATGAATCAAAGCCTCATCAATTTCCTGATCTGATTTTAAAGAAAAATCCCGCATAAAATTTGACCTTTAAAACACGTAGCGCCAGCCAAGATAAATCAAGTGTTGAGTGGATTCAAATGAAACATCTTCATCTTCGGAATCTTTGAATGTCTTATCCCCCATATCGGTATAACGATAACCCAAATCCAAACTGACACGACGATTCAGCGCAAAGGTTAAACCGCCACCGACATTCCATGCCATACCGGAAATATCAGAACTGATACCGGGGTCTGCCTTGATTGTTCCTGAATAATGACCAATACCCACATTAAAATAAGGCATAATTCGGCGCGTCACAGGAATTTCATAGTATAACTGAGCGCTGTACATCATACTTTCAAATTGATAATCGGCCAAGTCCGCTTTGGTATTTATCCCAACTTCACCGGCCAAGCGAAAATCACCAACTTTAAAACCCAGCGCCAAACCTGCATTCAAACCGGTATCGTCTGCCGTTGTCGCTTCGTTTTTAAAAACAGGAGAACGGGGGCCGGATTTACCCTCAATCATATTGGCACCCGCCATCACCCCGACATAAAGACCGCTGAGTTGACGTGGCATATAAGAATAGGCCTGTGCCATAGAAGCAACCGATAAGGCGCCCATAAAAACAAAGCTCAACAAATAACGCATACAACCTCCCCTTTTAAATGGATAGATATGTAGACTGTACCAACATTTTATGCCGGTGTCAAGCGTTTTTTATTTAAATTACCCCAAAAACGGAAACAGTGGTTGCGGAACCGTAATTTGACCGGATGAAAGTTGTTTTGCCACAAACTGAGCCGTCGGCTTTTGATTGACAGCCATTGATTGTAAAATAGATTCAGAGGCCTTTGGCATCAACGGATATAAAGCAATCGCAATTAAACGCAACGCATCCAATGTGGTATAAACAACCTGTTTAAAACGTTCCATTTGGGCAGGAACTTTGACCAAAACCCAAGGTTCATTGTTGGCAAAATAGGTGTTCAAAGCATTGCTGGATTCCATCACTTTGTTTGCCAATTCAATGGCTGTTTCCAATGCAATATCCTTTTTGTAAATAGATGTAAAATCCGATGCTATTTTTTGAAGCAACGCCTCATCATCTGCGGTCAAAGAAACATCAGCTGGAATTTGCCCCGCCAAGTTTTTATCAACCATCTTTAACACACGCATTTGCAAGTTGCCCAAAGAATTGGCCAATTGCTTATAGCCTTGCTTTAACAGGCCAATACTGATGGGTGAATCACTGGTTACACCCATATTGTTTATCAGGTAAAAACGCAACGGTTCAACACCCATAAGATCAATCACTTCATTCGGGTCAACAACATTGCCCAAAGATTTGGACATTTTTACACCGCCTTCACCAATCCAATAACCATGTACAACGCAATGCTTTACCGGATCAATACCGATAGCCTTTAACATAATCGGCCAATATACACAGTGCGGTTTTAAAATATCTTTGGCCAATAAATGGTATGAATTTTGCCAATATGAATTAAAGTCGGCATTTTCACCCCATTTCAAAATGGAAATATAATTGATTAAAGCATCAAACCAAATATAGGTTACAAAATCCGAATCAAACGGCAATTCAATACCCAACCAAACACGATTTTTGGGACGTGAAATACACAAATCATCCAAAGGTTCTTCCAACATACCCAATACTTCTTTGGCATAGTTGGCGGGCGTAATCCAATCCGGATGAGAAATAATATAATCTTTTAACCATTGACGATGGGGTTCCAAACGGAAAAAGTAGTTTTCTTCGGAAACAACCTTGGGGGCCTTTTTATGATCAGGACACAAACCGTTTTCATCCAAATCCGTTTTCTTTTTGAATTGTTCACAACCTTCACAATACAAGCCTTCATAGGATTTTTTAATAATCAAACCACGGTCATATAAATCCTGCAAAACACGTCTTACAACCTTTTTATGATCATCACAGGAAGTGCGGATAAAATGATCATAGTTTAATTCCATACGGTCAAACAAATCTTTAAACAATTGACTTTGTTGGGCCAAAAATGTATCAATCGGCAAACCGGAAGCTTCACAAGAATGTTGATTTTTTTGACCATGTTCATCGGTTCCCGTGGAAAAAAAGACTTCATTGCCCTTCATTTGTTCAAACTTTTTAAAAACATCAGCCAAAATGGTGGTATAGGCATGACCGATATGCGGGGCACCGTTTGTATAATAGATGGGAGTGGTAATATATTTTTTCATTGTTTGAAGTCCTTTCAAAAAAATTTGCGTAAATAATACCAATTTTCCCCAAAAAAATCAAGTTTAAAAAAATTATAAAGTCTGATAATTTTATTTGCCTTTTATGAAAAAATCACATATAAATGTATTGTAAGGGGAATTTAAGCTTGTCAAAAACGTTAAAGTCTTTTTTATTTTTATCAACATTATCATCAATTTTTGTGGTAAAAATTGGTTATACCGCCTCATTGATGTCTGTATCAGAGGCTTTTTATTACCACGCCAAAAACCAAAATTATGAAGCCTTAAAAAAATTAAATGAAATGGGGTATCAAATAGACAGCGTTGACAACAGCGGAAATTCCGCCCTGTGCAAAGCCATTATTGAAAACAATCATATGGCCTATGGCATTTTAAAGCAAATGGGCGCCAACGAAAATCACAAATGCGTCCAAAAACTTTTACAACAAACGACAAAAAATCTTAATCAGCCGAAACAACATACTCTTTCCGCATTAAAAACAGGCACTTTATCCACAACAGCAAAAGTTGGCATCGGTGCCGGTATTGCCGTGGCCATTGGTGGCGGTGTGGCCTTGGCCGGTGGTGGTGGCGGTGGTGGCAGTGGTTCCAACGAAAATACAAATCAAAATAATCCGCCAAATCCTGAAATCAATGATACCCCCCCAGCCATCAATCCCATTCCTGAATGCGGGGAAAATGCACAATATAATGGTACAATTTGTGTATGCAACCCCGGATATGAAAATTTTACAGAAGGTCAAGGATGTCAAAAAAAACAATCCGAAGAAGAACATTCATCTGAATTTATCAATGGTGGCTTTTTAAATCAAATCAACGCCCAATACGCCTATGATAAAGGTTATACGGGTTATATTGTATCTATGGGTAATACCCCATCAACCAATCAACCAACAAATGAGAAAATCAAAATTGGCGTTTGGGATTCTTCTTTTGATACCAACCAACCTGATTTAGTGCCAAACATTGCCCAAAGAACATTTCAAGATGGAACAGTGAAAACTTTTGGCATGAACACCGAAATCGGGCCTTGCAAAAGTGGTGATACAAAAAATTGTTATGGTATAGAAGACGGAAAAGAATCCGGAAATTTGGTATGGTACGACCAAAACGGTAATCAAACGGTGCTAACCAAAGGAAATATTACCATGGACACTGTCCGAACGGCTTTTTACAATAAATATTCAAATGATTATGATTGGGATGAAGAACAATCAAAATATAATGTCGCCCCAAAAAATTCTTCACTCAATTCAATAACGAACATCGGGGACGATCACGGCACCCACGTAACAGGTATTATCGGCGCTACAAACAATGGCACAGGAATACAGGGCGTTGTTCCAAATTCGCAGATATATTTGGCCACATGGACAAATAACAACTATCAAAACATTGATCAATATTATGCCAGCCAATTTTTTGCCGATTCCGGTGTAAGGGTTGTCAATGCCAGTTTCGGAACACCTTTATACAAAATAAACGGGGAACTGCAAATAAAAACAGCAACAGAATTTTCAAAACTGACATCTTCACAAAAAGAAAATGAGTTATCCTTAGGTGAAAAATTGGCCTATCAAAACTTTGCAAAGAATAATATTGTTGTGGTTAAAGCTGTTGGAAATGATGGCAAAGGCGGACAAAATGAAGCCAGCCGAGAAACATCTATTCCCATGATTGATTCTTTCAAAGATGGCACCTATGATTTAACCAATCTTTTCATCGGAGCTGTGGCTGTGGATAAAAATAATAAATTGGCATCATATTCACAATATTGTGGCGCTAATGCGGCTTGGTGTATGGCGGCCCCAGGTGGAGATTATACAGGTGATTATTATCTGGAATCTCAACAATTAAAAGAAAAATATGAAAATAACGAAATTTCGCAAGAAGAATTTTCCAAACAACAAACTAAATTACTCAACGAATGGGGTATATATTCCACCGTTACAAATGACATAAAACATAATTACATTAAAGAAGACGGCGTTTCCTATGGTTATATGTCAGGCACATCTATGGCTACACCGGTTGTTACGGGGGCTGTCGGGTTATTGATGTCCGCCTATCCGCATTTATCCAGCCAACAGGTTGTTGAAATTTTATTCAGAACAGCCAACAAAAATTTAATTGGTTGGGGAAAAACATTTGAAAGTGGTTATTATGACGAAAGCACAAAAACCTATACAACAACCAATGTTACCGACTCGTTATCCACATGGACAGACAGCTTTAATAACACATACAACATCAGCAAAATCTATGGCCACGGTATGGTGGATTTACAAAAGGCCTTCACCCCATTGGGCGATTTACAAGCCCCCGTCAATAATTCAACCGCTTCAAAGGTTTCCTTGAATAATACAAAATTGGCTCTGCCCCGATTTATCAAAGAAAATTTAACCCAAAATCTGCCCAAAAACATTTTGGCTTTGGATGATTATAACCGTCCCTTTAATATGCCGATAACATCAAAAATAAAATACGCCCAGCGCAACACCAATGATTTTAAACGTGCCTTTAAATCATTCATATCACCGGCAAAAATACAGCATACTGATACAAATGATAAATTGAGCTTTTCTTTTGCTTCCACTCAGGCAAACTCAGATTTATTGGGATTGGGTGTTTTTGATATGAATTACAAAACCAGCCCTGACAGCTTATTGAAATTTTCATACCGATCGGACACCATTCACGAAAAACAAAGCATTGACCAAGCTCTGTCAAATCCTTTTTTAAATATGAAGAACAGCTATTCTTTAAGCCAGCAATTAAAATATAACAACCTGTCATTTTCCTTTGGAGCCAGTATCGGCCAAAACGCCTTTTATGAAACTGACGAAGATACAGATGATGCTTTTGATAATCGTATCAATGCTTTTGATTCGTCCATTGCCTATCAGCCAAATAAATCAGTTACATTCAAAATGGTTGGCGGTATTTTACAGGAAAAAGATGCCCTGTTGGGAATGAATGGAACGGGCGCCTTTAATACTGATGATTCAATCACATACTTTACCGGCGCCAGCGTGCAATACAAACCGACATTAGCTTTTACATTATCAGCAAATTATTATTACGGCCGTTCACAAATGCCTTCAACAGGCGGTTTATTAAAAATAAACAACATTATTACGGACAGTTTTGCATTGGATGCCCGTTATCAACCCGATGATAAAAATACTCTGGGGGTTCAATTTTCATCACCGCTTAGAATACGTTCATCGGATGCCATATTTAATATCCCCGTTGCCCGTGATTTATATACCGATACCATTTATTTTGACAAACAAAAAGTATCATTAAAACCGAATGCCCGTGAATATGATTTAGGCTTTTATTATTTAAAAGAAACAGATATCTATGATTGGCGCACAAACTTTACAGTACGATTTAATCCCGATCACATTCAAAATGCAAAACCCGACTATCGGGCCATTATGGGCTTTTCATACAGATACTAAATTTCTAACATTGCAAAGTCATTGACTTTTTTTCAAAAAAAAGAGTATAATAACCCATGCGTTTTTATTAAAGGTAAAAAAGATGAATTGGAATTTAAAAAAGATATTGCCTTTTTTGGGTTTGGGTATTTCGGTTCAAGCGCCCATCAATTTAATCGGTGGATTATTGTTGTTATGGGCCACGGAAAGCGGATTGGATTTGAAAAGCGTTGGTCTTTTTGCTGGTGTTACTTTACCTTATTGTTTGAAATTTTTATGGGCTCCGTTTGTGGACAGAATCAACCTGCCCTTTGCCGATAAAATCGGACGAAAAAAAGCATGGTGCTTATTATGGCAATTGGGGATTATTTTTGGCCTGTTCAATATGTCCCTTTTAAACCCCAAAGAAGATGCTTTGATTTTGGCGATGTGTGCTTTGCTTATCGGCTTTTGCGGGGCCAGTCAGGAAATGACCGTGGACGGTTTGCGTATTGATACATTAAAAGGTAATGATTTAAATAACGGTACTGTTTTGTTTCAATTTGGCAACCGTATCGGTTATTTTGCCGCCACAGCCGGTATGATTGCCCTGTCAGGTGTTTTATCTTGGTCGTCGGTTTATCAAATATCAATTGCGATTATCGGAATTGGTCTTTTATCTGTTCTTTTCATCCACGAAACACAGGAAAAAGAAATTCCCGCCAACTTTAATACCATGGTAATTGAACCTTTTAAAGATTTTTGCACACGCCAAAATTTATTGCTGTTATGTGGCTTTATCATCTTATATAAACTATGCAACGGTATGTTGGGCAAAATGGCTTATCCTTTTTACTATGATGTCGGTTTTACAAAAAATCAAATTGCTTTGGTATCGGCAACGTTTGGTTCTATTATCACAACACTTGGCATCTTTTTCGGGGGATATGTTTTAAAAAAATTTCAATTCAGAACATTGTTGTTTTGGTTGGGCGGGATTGAAATTTTAACCAGCGTGGCTTTTGCCCAATTGGCCATCACAGGCCCCGATATTTCTTTGTTCTTTTTAATCATTATCTTTGACAACATTGTCGGTGGTATGGGCGGGGCTGTTTGGGCGGTATTTTTATCCACATTGTGTTGCCGAAAATTTTCAACCACTCAGTATGCTTTTTTAAATGCCCTGACAATGGTTCCTTTAACTTTGTTGGGAACCACCAGCGGATGGCTGGCATCCGAAATGGGATGGTATGCCTATTTCATGTTTACCGGACTTTTAATGTTACCGGCCTTAATTATAATTACAGAATCAAAAACTTTATTTAAAGAAAAATGGAAGTAAAATATATCGTTTACCAAAGAAAATCAGATAAAACACCAAAGGTTGATATTTGGCAAACAGATGGGCAAATATTGCATCATATATACAGACGTGAACATAACATTGCCCAAAACGAAGTATCCTCGGCCGGTTATTTAGACTTTAATCCCAAAAAACAAATGTGGGAACTGGAACATTATCCTTTATGTGAACCCCCCACCTCTATTGTGGAGGCAATATGCCAGGTGCGAAAAAACAAACGGGATAAAATTTTGGTTAGAAAACAAATCCATCAAACCGATTTTTTAAACGATCCAAACTTACAGATGGCCACCTATAAAAGAAAAAAGGCAATTAAACAAGAATGGTTACAAATGATTAAAACTTGTTTATTCAGACGTCAAAATAACTAATCCATCCGAATCACCCATATTTAAAACACGCAATAATTCTTCTTCAATTAAATCACGGGAACCTTGTTTTATGGCCACCACTTTTGTTTTTAAGGCCGTTACTTGTCCGTTCAAATCAGTTAAAACAGTTTCTGCTTCAACCGTTTCTTCCTTTAATTGATTTAATCGCAACAATCCGTGATTACCATAAATACCGTGATAGCCAAAATAAACAGCAATTAAAATAAACAACATTGGAATCAAGTGGAAAAAGTATTTCATCATTCATCCCTTTCCTGTTCCATTTGCGGATGATAAACGGATACTTGATTTCGGCCATGTTCTTTTGAATAATAAAGAGCCAAATCCGCCTCTTTAACCAAGCGCAATAAATCGTTGTTTTGTGTATTGGTAATACCCAAACTGATGGTTACGGGGATATGTTTTCCTTCGGCTTCAATATGCGCCTGCTCCACCAATAGACGGAATTTTTCGGCCGCAACCTGAGCCCCCGCCACATCCGTATTTGTTAAAAAGACAACAAATTCTTCTCCGCCATAACGCCCCACAATATCCGATGCACGAAAAGAAGAACGCATTAAATCGGCCACACCTTTTAAAACAATATCACCGGCTTCATGCCCATAGGTATCGTTGACCATTTTAAAGTGGTCAATATCACACATCATCACGCAATACGGCGTTTGATAACGTTTGGCCGAAGCAATTGACTGAGCAACCATTGCCTCAAACTGACGGCGATTATAAAGCCCAGTCAGTGTATCGGTGGATGCCTGTTTAAACAATTTTTCTTCGGTTTCTTTTTGTTCGGTCATATCATGTAAGTTGACGTACAAAGCCAATTCACCATCCAATTCAACCACACGGGCCGATAAATCCAACCACATTTTTTCGCCCGATCTGGGGGAACGCATTTCAACTTCAAAGCTATCTACAATACGATTTTGGCGCACCAATGCCACCAAATCATTACGCTTTTCGGGACGGGCAAAATAATCCGTCAAACGAAATTTCCCAATATCCTGACCGGATAATTTCAATGTTTCACGGGCAATAGGGTTGATGTACAAAACACTATCATCCAACAACTTTGAAACCAAAATCGGAAATGGTGCGATATCCCAAAATAATGTCCGGCGTTTTTTTTCAAATTCCAATTGTTCTTCCATTAATGTGGTGTTGACCTGCATAAAGCGGATTTGCGCCATCACAACAATAAAAGCCAAAACACCAAATAAAATGGATGGAAGCGCAGGCACTTTCGGAAACAATCCCCACAAACGAATCAAATAAAAAATTCCCAACCCCAGCAAACAATCCGCCACATTGGCAAACAGTGCCGTTTTTCCGACCGTCGGTAAGCGATAAAAACTGATAGCAACAACAAACCATACAACCGCAAACAACAAATACAAAAAATTAAATTCCGTAAATAATGTCAAAACAGTCAAAACTGTTATTTGTATAACCATCAAAGCCAGCAACAAAGCTTTCAATTGTTTTTTACCCAATTCCAATACAAACAAACTGGTCCACAAATATGAAGAAGCAATCGCCCCCAACCAAGCCCCCAACAAACGATAACCCGTTTGGGTAACTTCAAATTGAGGGTTTAATAATTTTAATGATGGCAATATAACAAACAATAAACTGCCAAAGCCCAATATCCTGCATCCCCGACCTATCAAACGAAAACGGGTGCGTTGAGTTCCTTGAACATAAAACATACCGAAACAAATACCCACAACCAAATAACCGATTGCATCCGTTCCATAACGGGTAAATCCTTCTTGCCAAAGCTGTAAAAGTTGTTGCCACATTTAATTTCTCCAAATCAATATTTAAGCTCAGTTTAACAAAAAAATGCAAAAAATCAAGAAAAAATAAATTTTACTGTTGCAAAATACGATAGTATGACCCATATATTGTTCACAATAACAAAAAAAGGAGCAAAAAATGAGTAAAATTTTAGGTATTGACTTAGGTACAACAAACTCTTGTATGTGCATTATGGATGGCAAAGACGCCAAAGTTTTGGAAAACCGTGAAGGGGCCAGAACGACACCGTCTATTGTTGCCTTTACATCCAAAGGCGAACGCTTGGTCGGCCAGCCCGCCAAACGTCAAGCCGTTACAAATCCGCAAGGCACATTGTATTCAATTAAACGTTTAATCGGTCGTCGTTTTGATGATAAAATGGTTTCCAAAGACAAAGGTATGGTGCCATATAAAATCATTTCCGGCGATAACGGCGATGCTTGGGTTGAAGTGGACGGCAAAAAATATGCCCCCAGCCAAGTTTCCGCTTTCGTTTTACAAAAATTAAAAGAAGATGCCGAAGCTTATTTGGGCGAAAAAGTAACCGAAGCCATCATTACCGTGCCGGCTTACTTTGACGATTCCCAACGTCAAGCCACAAAAGATGCCGGTAAAATCGCCGGTTTGGAAGTATTACGTATCATCAACGAACCAACCGCTGCCGCTTTGGCCTATGGTATGGATCAAAAAAAATCGGGTACAATTGCCGTTTATGACTTGGGTGGCGGTACCTTTGATGTGTCCATTTTGGAAATCGGTGATGGTGTGTTTGAGGTGAAATCCACCAACGGTGATACATTCTTGGGCGGTGAAGACTTTGATGCCCGCATCATGGATTATTTAGCCGATGAATTTAAAAAAGAAAACGGCATTGATTTGCGTCAGGATCGCATGGCTTTGCAACGCTTAAAAGAAGCCGCCGAAAAGGCCAAAATTGAATTGTCCAGCGCCAATCAAACAGATATCAATTTACCCTTTATCACGGCCGATGCCACAGGCCCCAAACATTTGAATGTGTCTATGACCCGTGCCAAATTGGAAGGTTTGGTGGAAGATTTATTACAACGCACCAAAGGCCCGATGGAAAAAGCCTTAAAAGATGCCGGCTTATCCAAAAACCAAATTGACGAAGTCATCTTGGTCGGTGGTATGACCCGTATGCCCGCCGTTCAAAAGTTGGTGCAGGATTTCTTTGGTCGTGAACCCCATAAAGGTGTGAACCCCGATGAAGTGGTCGCCATGGGTGCAGCCATTCAAGGCGGTGTGTTAAAAGGTGATGTGAAAGACGTTTTGTTGTTAGATGTAACACCTTTGTCATTGGGTATTGAAACATTGGGCGGTGTCTTTACACGCTTGATTGACAGAAACACCACCATTCCGACAAAGAAATCTCAGGTCTTTTCAACGGCCGAAGACGGTCAAACAGCCGTGACAATCCGTGTGTTCCAAGGTGAACGTGAAATTGCCCGTGATAATAAGTTGTTGGGTCAATTTGATTTGGTGGGAATTCCCCCTGCCCCCCGTGGTATGCCACAAATTGAAGTCAGCTTTGACATTGATGCCAACGGTATTGTGAATGTGTCGGCCAAAGATAAAGCCACCGGCAAAGAACAATCCATCCGCATTCAATCTTCCGGCGGTCTGTCTGATGCCGATATTGAAAAGATGGTCAAAGATGCCGAAGCGCATGCCGAAGAAGACAAAAAGTTCAAAGAAGCCGTTGATGCCAAAAATCATGCTGATGCCATGATTGCCAGCACGGAAAAAATGCTTAAAGAAAACGGCGATAAAATTTCATCGGCCGATAAAGAAGCCATTGAACAATGTGTCAAGGAATTGAAGGAAGCCTCTGAATCCAACGATACAGCCCGTATCAAAGAAAAGACAGAAGCCCTGCAAAATGCCAGCATGAAGATGGGTGAAGCCATGTATAAAGCGGCTCAGGCCCAACAAGGTGCCGAACAACCGGCCGGCGATAATGCATCCAAAAAAGATGAAGAAGTCGTTGATGCCGATTATGAAGAAGTCAAAAAATAAGACTGATAAGGGGGTGGCTTTACGTCGCCCCTTTTTTATAACCTGTAAGCCATAAAGGAGTATGCGTGGCCGATTATTATGATATTTTGGGAGTGGATAGATCTGCTTCGTTTGATCAAATCAAACGGGCCTTTCGCACAAAAGCGATGGCCTGTCATCCGGATCATCACCCGGGCGATAAAGAAGCCGAAAAAAGATTTAAAGAATTGGGTGAAGCCTATGAAGTTTTAAAAGACAGCGAAAAACGGGCCACCTATGACCGTATAGGGCATGAGGCCTTTAAATCAGGCATGGGCAGTGGTGGCTTTGGCGGTGGCTTTGGCGGGTTTGATTTTTCGGGTACCGGCTTTGAGGATATCTTTTCCGAAATGTTCGGCATGGGTGCTCGTTCCCGTGGCCCTCAACGCCGTCAAGGTGAAGATTTGCGCTATGATTTAACCATTACATTACAGGAAGCCTTTTCGGGCATTAAAAAAGACATTGAAGTGGAAACTTTGGATACCTGTGATGAATGTGATGGTCAGGGGGGCAAAGGCGTACAGACCTGTCCCACCTGTCAAGGACGCGGACAAATCCGCCAACGTCAGGGCTTTTTTATTATGGAAACAACCTGCCCCACCTGTCAGGGTTCGGGACAAACAATCCAAAAACCGTGTGATAAATGCCGTGGCACAGGCCGACACAAACATAAAAAAACTTTACAGGTCAATATCCCCGCCGGTGTGGATACAGGCATTCGTATGCGTTTATCCGGTGAAGGAAACGCCGCCGTTCGTGGGGGGGATAAAGGTGATTTATATGTCTTTTTAACCGTGGCCGAACATCCTTTATTTAAACGCCGTGGAGATGATTTATTTATCAAAGTCCCCGTTCCAATGGTAACGGCTATCTTTGGGGGCGAAATTGACATTCCGACCATTGACGGCAAAATTCAAAAATACACCGTCAAAGCCGGATTGCAATCAGGCACCGAAAAAGAATTAGCACATATGGGAATGCCGTCTGTACGCAACAAAGTGCGTGGCAGTTTATATGTCACTTTCCAAGTGGAAACGCCCACCAATTTATCCAAAGAACAAAAAGATTTATGGCGGCAATTTTGTGGTTTGGCCCCTGATAAAGATTCATTGTGTGAAAAATTTAAAAAATTGATTGGAAAATAAAAATCTTTTTTTATTGCATTTTATTTTCGTGTTTGCTAAAATTTTGGCGAACACGGATTTTTTCGTGTTCTGAGTGCCTGAAATAGGTGCAAGAGAGCTGTCGTAGGCTCAATCGCATAAGGTGAGGAATTAAATACTATAATTACTCACCTGATTTCCCGACTTTGGTCGGGGGGCTTTTGGTGTATGTCCAAGGGGAAACCCCAAAGACCAAAAGAATCATTTTATGCGATTTGATTTACGAACTCTCCGACCACCTTAAAATAGGGTGGTTTTATTTTTTTAACAAGGAGAAAATTATGAATAAAACAAACAAAAATTATAAAAGAAGTCAAAAGGGGCGCAGTATGGTTGAAATGCTGGGCGTACTGGCCATTGTGGGCGTTTTGTCCGTGGGTGGCGTGTACGGTTATGGTGTCGCCATGAAAAAGCACAAAGCGAATGAATTATTACATCAAGCCAGTATGTTGGCCGCCACCATATCGGCACAGGCTATGACCAATAACGGTACTTTGCCCCAAACCATCACAGATTTTGGAAACACCAGTTATGGAAAATTCCAATCAGCCGTTGGTGAAACAGCCGATAAAACAGGCTTTACGATTACAATTTCCGAATTAGATGGTTCTGTATGTTCTCAATTAAAAGAGGGCGGTATGGTGCGTGATGTTGATTGTGATGAAACGACAGGCGATGCCACCATTACTTATTACAAAAACCTGGCCACAAATGATGAAGAAGGCGCCAAAAGCCCGACAGGGGAAAGTGGTGCAGGCGGTGATACCAAACCCACCACCTGTCCGACGGGGACAAGCACAGAAGGTGCGGGCGGTTATGCCACGACTTTAGCCGATGGCGGTATGTGTCGTTGCGAAACATCCGGTACCGTTTATAAAGAGGGCACCTGTGAAACAAAAGAAGATAATACCTGTTCATCCTATGCGGATTGCGATAAAGGAGAATATTGCCAGTTTAGTCCAGGTGAAAATTGTGAAACCGACCCAACCCTTGGTGTATGCCAATCTGTATCGGGTTGTGGGATGTATGATATAGATATCGGTGATGGTAAAAAATATACCGCCTCAGATTATAGTAATTGTCTCCCTGATTGGTGGATAGTCAAAGATGTTTGTGCGTCCTTGAATATGCGTATGGTTAGTTTGGACGATGTGGGCTGTGAAGATTATAAGGGTGATAATTGCCCCACAGAAGGTACGGTTTACGGTGCATTAAAAGCCAAAGGATTAAAATATGGTTTTTGGACAACGGATATGTATGATTCCTGTTCTGTGTGGTATGCCGGCTTCGACGACGATGGCTACGTCAACAACCTTGATCGTCGCCACAACTACGATTTTTTGTGTGTTCGTTAGCCCCCGCATTTAAAATAAAATCATCCTGAAAAAACGCCCCCGCCATGCGCGGGGGATTTTTATAATACATTTACATTTGTTATAAATATAGAAAACAAAAAAACTTGAAATTATTGACAAAATGATGTATCATATCCCCATAAAAACAAAAGGATTACAAAATGTCATTAAATAAATTTCAAACACAATTAAAAAAACTCCCTACAATAAAAAGAAAGTTTTTATTGAATAAGTTGATGGCTTATAGCATTTGCCAAAAAAACGAAAATGCAGCCAGTGATTACCCTGATGCAAAATTGGTGGCCATTGAAAAAACCGATAAGGCTTTGGCGCAATTTATTTTAAGTTCTTTTTATATCTTAGATAAAGGCTGTAATTTAAGTGAAACAGAATCCGCCCTTAAAAAGAACAAAAAAACACCGGAAGAAATTATTTCCACCCGCCGTGGAAAATATTATCAAAATATCGCTGTGTCATATGAATCTGAATTGACTCAAGAAGAACAAAAAAGTTTTGTTCAAAATGTTATGACAGCCAAAACAGTTCCCGATTTTTCATTGCTCAGAAAACTTCATTTGCAAAGAAGCAAATAAAAGGATATAATATGTCAAACTTTAAAGAACCAGCAGGATTTTTTCAACGCATTGTCGCTTATCCGATAAAGGGGCTGACAGAAAAAGCAACCCGTTTGTTTTTCCATATGTATCCTTGGCCAAAGGATAAAAAGGGGTTGTTGAAATCTTTAAAGTTTATCATAAAACGGGCCGATGCCAAAGATAAAGAGGCGATTGCGCACCAATTAAAATATTGTGCCCAATTGTATAAACTGCCCGAAAATCAAAGACAGGAAAATCCGACTTTTTTAAGGCAACGAATCGCCAATACCATTTTTAGTTCATCAACAGGAATGATTTATACTCAGCCACAATATGTTTGTCTTACCCAACCAAGAGATATTTTAAATCGTCGTCTTATGGGTGTTATTTCGGGTGGTATTAAATCATTTTTAAACAGCCCTGAAACCGAACAACAAAAATTTTTGGATGGTATTTTACCCAAACAAAAACAACGCATTATCCCCTTTATTCGGGACCAACAAAAAGATTGAAAATGAGTGAACTATCAAAAGAATTATCCGTTTTTGCAAAATATCTGAGCCAAATAAAAGATAACAAAGAAAAATTTTATTTCTACCTGTTGGATGAATCTATAAAAAATCCGCATCATACAGATCCCAGTTATCATCCGTCGGTTATAGCCTATAATATTTGTCGGGAAATTCAAAAAATTCCTTTTACCTATCCGGAATATGTGCGTCCCTATCATACGCCCAAAGGACTTGATGCCAAAAAACTGCGTGAGATTTCTTTAGGTATTAAAGCTTATCGCCAAGCCAGTGAAAAAGAAAGAGAAATTTTCAAAAAAGAAGTACAAAATCCCAAAAAAGAATCAAAAGTACTTGCATTTTTTCGTAAAATACGCCAAAATACCAAACACTAATCTTTTGCTTAAATTTATAACAGAAAGGAAAAAAACATGAGCAAAATTAAATCAGTAAAAGCACGTGAAATTTTGGATTCCCGTGGTACACCCACTGTTGAAGTGGATGTGTTGTTGGAAGACGGTTCTTTCGGTCGTGCCGCTGTGCCCAGCGGTGCCTCAACCGGTGTGCACGAAGCCGTTGAATTGCGTGATGGTGATAATTCCCGCTATAATGGTAAAGGTGTTTTAAAGGCCGTTGATGCTGCCAATAATGAATTAGCTCAAGCCGTTATCGGTATGGAAGCCAGTGAACAAACAGCCATTGACGAAAAAATGATTGCTGTTGATGGTACACCCAACAAAGGCCGTTGTGGTGCCAATGCTATTTTAGGTATTTCTATGGCCGTGGCCAAAGCCGCTGCTGTCAGTGCTGGTTTGCCCTTGTATCGTTACTTGGGTGGCGAAGAAGCCCATATCTTGCCCGTTCCCATGATGAACATTTTGAACGGTGGTAAGCATGCCGACAACCCCATTGATATTCAAGAATTCATGATTATGCCTGTGGGTGCCAAAACATGCCGTGATGCCATTCGTATGGGTGCCGAAGTTTTCCAAGCTTTGAAAAAGAACTTGAAAGCCGCCGGTATGAACACAAACGTGGGTGATGAAGGTGGTTTTGCCCCGAACATTGCTTCGGCCAAAGAAGCTTTGGCTTTCATCGTGAAATCCATTGAATCGGCCGGATATAAACCCGGTGAAGATGTTTGTATTGCCTTGGATGCCGCTTCCAGCGAATTCTATGAAGACGGTAAATACAACCTGAAAGGTGAAGGCAAAGTCTTAACAAACGCCGAATTGGTTGGCTATTATGAAGAATTGGCCAATGAATTCCCCATCGTGTCTTTGGAAGACGGTATGGCCGAAGACGATTGGGAAGGTTGGAAGATGTTGACCGATCGTTTGGGTGGCAAAATCCAATTGGTGGGTGATGATTTATTCGTGACCAACACCAAGCGTTTGGAAATGGGTATTGAAAAACAAATTGCCAACTCCATTTTGATTAAAGTGAACCAAATCGGATCATTGACCGAAACTTTAAACGCCATTGATATGGCCCACAAAGCCGGCTATACAGCCGTTGTTTCTCACCGTTCCGGTGAAACCGAAGATGCCACAATCGCCGATATCGTTGTGGCCACAGGTTCAGGTCAAATCAAAACAGGATCTTTGTCCCGTTCCGATCGTTTGGCCAAATACAATCAATTGATTCGTATTGAAGAAGAATTGGGTGATCGTGCCGTTTACCCCGGTAAATCAGCCCTGAAACAATTGGCCTAATCGGTTTAATTGAAAACACAAAACACCCCGAATTATCGGGGTGTTTTTTTGAATTCAGGGCTGATGTTTTTGTTTAATTTGTTTATTATGTATGGCAATAACAATATACCGAACAGTCAAATTCCCAAAATTCAGGAGCAGGCATATATGTCGGTTTACTTGTACATATTTCCTTTATTTTTTCTTTATCTGAGTCCTTTTCACAGACCGTATCTTTTGGATCTCCGTTAAATTCTGAGTAATCCAAATAACAAAAATAACCCGATGGACATGTACATGTAGCAATATCACCCCAGTTATCAAGTGTAACATCTGGTTTCGGATTTTCTGGTTCAGCTCCTGTTGGGCTTTTTTCGCCCTCGGCCGGATCAGTGGCTAGGTTTTTGTAATAGGTGATTTTTGCATCTTTTTTGCCTGAGGTTGCAGAATCAACACACTCAACACCTTGAACCATTCCGCCCTTTTTCAATTGATCACAAACGGCAGAATCCACGTTTTCAATTGTTAAAACAAATTTCTTTTTATCTTCCGTTTGGGTTACTGATGTGGAAAATTTACCATAATTAGTTGAACCAAAGTCTGTAATTGTTTCAGGTAAATCACCACCTAAGGAGTCAATTTGCGCTGACACAGTGGTGGCCAACATTGAGGCCTGGTGTAATAACTCATTGGCTTTGTGTTTTTTCATGGCGACACCATAGCCATACACACCACCCACGGACAAAACGCCCACAATGGCCAGCACGCCCAGCATTTCAACCATACTGCGCCCCTTTTGGCTTC
>SUVA01000014.1 GCA_015062245.1 Alphaproteobacteria bacterium | reverse complement strand
TGTCATTCTGAATGGGCAAGCCCATTTCAAAATGACAAATACAGTTTAACCCACTGTATTTGTCATACAGTGGGTCGGTTGTGCATGCGCACAACTTAATATTCAAAATTAAATGTGTGTGTGTGTGTGTACAAGGTTTCTTTATTTATACCTTTACCGTGGTTTAAACACATTTTAAATAGCCTCCTATTTTCTTTACTTATCCCCACACTAGCATACTTTCACACCCTTGTCAAGCGGATTATTCGGATTAAAATAAAAAAAGACTAGACCTTATAAAAAAAAAAGAGTATAATCATCAAAAATTTAAGGAGAGTGCTTTATGGAACAGATTAAAAATGCCTTAACCGGTTTGGAACAGGCTGTTTTAAAATTAGAATCAGCCGTTCATACCAACAAAAAAGAACGTGGTAAAAATTCAGAACAAATCAGTCAGTTAAAGGCTGTGATTCGCCGAACTCATGACCGATTGGATAAAGCTTTAACGGACTATCATAAGGGGGAAATTTAAATGGCTATTGTATCTTTAAAAATCGGGGGACGCTATTATAAATTTTCCTGTAATGACGGGCAAGAAGCCCATATGCGTGAATTAGCAGATCAATTGGATAAACGGGCCGAAGCGCTGACAAAATCCATCGGCTTTATGCAAGAAGGTCAGTTGTTGGCGATGATTTGTTTGTTGTTGGCCGAAGAAAAACAACACTTGGCCAAAGAAACAAACGCTGAATTACAGGTTCAGGCCGCCGATCAAATTGCCGATTGTTTAAATAATTTAGCACTGAAAGTCAATGTGTTGGCCGAAAGTTTAGAAGGAAGCGAATGAAAATCCTATTTTGCGGTGATGTATCCGGGCAATCCGGCCGAAACAGTTTGAAAAACTTTTTGCCCGCCTTAAAAGAAAAATTTAAATTTGACGCTTTGATTGTCAATGGCGAAAATGCCGCCCACGGTTTGGGCATCACCCCAAAAATTTATAAAGAACTTTGCCGAATGGGGGCTGATGTTATCACGATGGGCAATCACACCTTTGACAAAATGGACGTGGTTAAAATTTGGGGTGAAGATAATGTATTGGTGCGTCCGTTAAACTATCCCGAAAACACAGTCGGAAAAGGCTATCAAATCATCAATGTCGGCAAAAAGCGTTTGTGTGTTGTTCAATTATTGGGTCGGGGCTTTATGCATTGCAAGTTGGAATTATCCGATCCGTTTAAAGATATCCAAAACTTCATCCAAGAACACAAAGACGAATACGATTTATTGGTTGTGGATTTTCATGCCGAAACAACCGCCGAAAAAGTAGCCATGGGTTATTTGTTGGACGGGCAAGCCCTTTTGGTGGTCGGCACCCATACACACATTCCCACCAATGATGCCCATATTTTGGAAAACGGCACGGCCTATATTACGGATGTGGGCATGTGCGGTGATTATACTTCCGTTTTGGGCATGACACGGGAAAGTGCCTTTTCACACTTTGGTTTTGGGCAAAGGATAGCATGGGAACCGGCTGTCAATAAATCCACTTTGTGTGCCGTTTTGGTGGAAGTGGATACAAAAACCAATCTGGCAAAAAAAATACGCCCTATCATTTTGGGCGATACACTTGAAAACACCGTTAAATTATGATATAATAACTTTATTCAACAAACAACAAAGGATTTAAAATGTCAGGACATTCACAATTTAAAAACATTATGAACCGTAAAGGCGCCCAAGATAAAGCACGCGCCCGTATCTTTTCAAAATTGGCCCGTGAAATTACAGTGGCCGTCAAGACAGCCGGTGCCGATCCCAACGCCAACCCACGTTTGCGCTTGGCCATTCAAACCGCCCGCAGCGAAAATATGCCAAAGGATAATATTGAACGTGCCATTCAAAAAGGTTCACAAACCGCCGATACAACCAATTATGAAGAAGTCCGCTATGAAGGATACGGTCCCGGTCGTGTTTGCATTATTGTGGAAGCTTTAACCGATAACCGTGCCAGAACAGCCCCCAATTTGCGGGCCATCTTTACCAAAAAAGGCGGTTCTTTCGGCGATACGGTTTTGTTTAACTTTGAACATATCGGCTATATTGAATTTCCATTGAATGTGGCCAGTGCTGATGCTATGTTTGAGGCTGCCTTAGAGGCCGGTGCCGATGATGTGCAAACAACCGAAACAGCCCATGAAATTTCATGTCAGCCCAACGATTTAGCCCAAGTGCGTGATGCTTTGGAAAAAACATTCGGCACGCCCAATGTGGCCCGCATGGATTGGAAACCAACCGTAACGGCCCCTGTGACAGATTTGGAAACCGCCCAAAAATTGATGGCCTTTGTGGAAGATTTGAACGAAGATGATGATGTGCAACGTGTCATCACAAATGCCGATATTTCGGATGATATTTTGGCCCAGCTGTAATTTTTGATTCAGGGGGAAACAATGCGCATTTTGGGATTGGATCCGGGCTTGCGTCATACAGGTTGGGGTGTTGTGGATAAATCGGGCAACCGCTATACCTTTGTGGGCGCCGGTGTTATCAATCCCGATGTCGGATTGGAATTGGCAAACCGTTTGGCCGAATTACACATTTCTTTGGAAAAAATCATCAAAGACTTTTGTCCCGATACCGTGGCGGTGGAAGAAACCTTTGTCAATAAAAACCCGAACTCCACCTTAAAATTGGGGCAAGCCAGAGGTGTTGTTTTAATGACGCCCGCCACTTTGGGCATTCCCGTGGCCGAATATACCCCCAATCAAATCAAAAAGACAATTACCGGCGTGGGACATGCCGAAAAACATCAGGTGGATATGATGGTCCACCGATTGATTGCCAATGTCCCCGAAAAAATGCCCCCCGATGCATCGGATGCCTTGGCCATTGCCCTGTGCCACGCCTTTCAAAATCCAGCGTTCAAATAGCCGTTTTTTTTGTTTGCATTTTGTAAAATATTTTTTTATACTCAAAGTATAATAACACGAAAGGATATTACAATGGTTAAAGTGACTAAAGAAATAGAAGATCTTCCTTTTCAGTTTTCATCCGAAAACAAAAAAGACATAGACCTTTTTTATGCAATTTTATCAGACGATTACGATTCAATCAAAAAGTGCGTTGAAGCCGGTGCAAATGTAAATTTAATAATTTCCTCATTTAATGACACTGCTTTAACAAAATACGCCGATCGATCAAAGAGAATATACGAAAGCTATTGCACCAGAGACCGTAAAAAAGATTTGGATATCGTTGATTTTTTGTGCAAACACGGGGCAAATTTAGAACACGCCCACATGCGGGCCAAAGGCTATCGTTTCTTGGATGTGAGAGAGCTAGAAGGAACAAGCCTTAAACGCGCTATACACTTCAATGATATGGAAATGGTTCAATTATTGCTTTCACATGGTGCCAAAATTTCCTATAAAGAACGGGCTGCTGCAGAAGAGGAGACCAGAGACGAAGCTTTGTGGCGAGAGGCCTTTACTAATAATATACACTACAGCTATAAGACAGAAGGCGTTGAAGTTGAAATAAAAAAGCTGATAGATGACACATATAAAAGAAGAGAGAGGGATAAAAGAATAAAAGAACAATCATCTCAACGAAAGGAACAAAGGCAAGAATTGGCCGCGTTACCCAAAGGAAAACGCAAAAAATCAACGTTGATAAAAACTTTACAAGAAGGAAGTCATGAACGTAATGAAAAGGCCAACGAATTAAAACAGGCCCGACAAGAGCGTGATTTCAAGGCCAAAGAAGAAATCAGACTGCAAAAAGAAAAAGCCTTTAAGGAACATGTCGGACGATTAAAACAAAAAAAGAAAGCCGATAAAAAAAGAACCGGCGTTGTGAAGGTTTTGGACAGACTGAATACTTTGCCCGCCGATGATATCAGAAAAAAACTCAAAAAA
Organism: Alphaproteobacteria bacterium; assembly: GCA_015062245.1. Lineage (GTDB taxonomy): Bacteria > Pseudomonadota > Alphaproteobacteria > CAAHEQ01 > UBA3637 > UBA3637. The sequence continues at coordinate 25,645 of SUVA01000014.1, read as the reverse complement.
ATGGTGGTGGATGATTATCATAACCCACAACCCCAAAAAGATATTACGGATACACCACCCAAGGTGGAACAAGAAAAACCAGTTATGGATACACCACCAAAAGCAAAAACAGAAAAACCCCAAACCAATAAAAAAACACAACAAAAAGGAATAATCTCACGCTTGTTTGGGGGAGGACGAAAATAAGCCCAAAAAACACCCTGATTTATTCGGGGTGTTTTTTTATGTCCAAATAGAAAAATTTTTCAAAAATCACAACATATAGATACCTAACCACTACATCTTGTGTTTTTTGAAAATAATTTATTTTTCTCGTAAAAGTTGGTTGAATTTTATGTCAGATTGGGCTAGCATACAACCAACAATCAATTTTAACCAAAAAAAGGGATAAAAATGCAGGACATAGCGACTTTTCAGCTTGAATGGCAGCAAATGTGCCAACAGCTGTCAGATCAATTAAAAGATCTGGCCCTGATGCGTTGGATGTCTCGTGTGGTGCCGGAAATGGCCGACAATAATCGTTTGAATGTTTGGGCCCCCAGTCCTTGTATTTGTGAATTGGTGCAAATGCGTTATGGCGAAGCGATTCGTGCATGGTGGCAAAACAAAAACCCAAACACCAGCGTTTTTGTCGGCATTAAGAAAATGGAAAATACACCGGCCCTTCAACCGATTATTTTAAACAAACCATTGATTGCCACACCAAAAGTGGAAAAAGCAACACCCGCAAAGGTTGTAAACACTTTTGTTGAAGATGATTTGTTCAGCCAATTTTTGGATAAAACACATACCTTCGATTCGTTTGTGGTGGGGCCTTCCAATGAATTTGCCTATGTGGCCGCCAAACAAATTGCCGATGACGATACCGTGGCCTTTAATCCGCTTTATTTACAGGCCGGTGTGGGATTGGGTAAAACGCACCTGATGCATGCCATTGCTTGGCGCATCAAAGAACAACACCCCGAAAAAACGGTTTTATATCTGTCTTCCGAACAGTTTTTACAACGATTCTTGCGTTCCTTACAAAATAAAGACATGAACGGCTTTAAGGAATTGTTCCGAAATGTGGATGTATTATTGGTGGATGATATTCAATTTATTGTGGGCAAACAACGCACCCAAGAAGAATTTTTCCACACCTTTAATAATTTAATTGCTCGGGGTAAAAAAATTATCTTATCCGCCGATTCGGCCCCGATGGAACTGTGTGGCATAGAAGAAAGATTGCAAACACGTATTGCCCAAGGTTTGGTGGTGAACATCCAACCGGCCGCCTATGAATTGCGCTTGGGGATTTTAAACCAAAAATTAAAGCGTTTAGGTTCTGATTTGGATAAAGAAGTTTTATCTTTCTTGGCAAAGAAAATTACCTCAAACGTGCGTGAATTGGAAGGCGCCTTAAAGCGCTTGGTGGCGCATCGCCAATTATTGGGCGGTGAAATTACTTTAGATTCGGCTAAACGCATCTTAAAGGATATTTTACACACAACGGAACGTCAGGTACGGGCGCCCGAAATTCAACAAACGGTGGCCGATTACTATCGTTTATCCTTAAAAGATTTGCGTTCCACACGCCGTGACAGACCAACGGCCCGTGCCCGCCAAATGGCCATGTATTTGACAAAAATGATGACGCCGATGGCTTTGCCGGATATCGCCAAGTTCTTTGAACGAGATCACACAACCATTATGCATGCCGTCAAAACCATTGAAAATTTGTTAAATCGTGATAAGCAAATGGCACAAGACAAAGAAGTTATTATGAATCAGCTGAAAGCAATCAAATGATGTCTCCTTTTCAAAATCCTTTTATGCTGGGCTTTGATGATTTAGAGGATTTATTGTTTCGGGTATCCAAGGGGGCTGATTCTTTTCCGCCCTATAATGTGGAACAAATTGATGAAGATTTATTGCGTATGAGCTTGGCCGTGGCCGGCTATTCGGAAGATGACTTGGATGTTTGTCAGGAAAACAACCAATTGGTTATTCGGGGACATCAAGAACATGATGAATCACGTCGTTTTTTACATCGTGGTATCGCCGCACGCAACTTTATCAAAAGCTTTATTTTGGCTGATGGCATGAAAATTGAATCAGCGCATTTGGATAACGGATTATTGATTATTGATTTAAAACGCCCAAAAGTGGAAAAGTTGATTCGCCAAATTCCAATTCAAACATCTACCAATAAACCAAAAATTTTGACACACAAAAAGAAAAAATAAATCATTTTTCCCAACTATGATTGGGGTCAATTTGATTTTTCTTTTCCCATTGAATATGGGATTCACGGGCATGTTTCACAGCTTTGCAATCTGTATTAACTGTTGCTGAAGCCCCATCTGTTACGACAAAAAAAGGCAGTTTATATTGCTCAGCTAATTTTTTAACTTCCGAACAAAATTGTTGTGCTTTTGTCAGTTTCATTTTTATCCCTATAAGTACTTTATCAGGTAAAAACTGCCGATTAAAAGAACAAAGAAAACAACACTGAGCCAACCCAAGTTGCGTTCAATAAATTCTTTCATGGGTTTACCCCATTTCCACAATAACCATGCAATCAAATAAAAGCGCAATCCTCTGGCCAAACTGCTGGCCATCATAAAGACAGCAAAATTTAAGCCTGTTACACCGCTGGCAATCGTGATAATCTTGTATGGAAAAGGTGTTACCCCTGCCCCAAAGACAATCCACGCACCATAAGTGTTATAGTTTTGGCAAAATTGTTCAAACGATTCACGATAATTATAAAAATCCAAAATAGGCACACCCACCACATCATATAAAAAATGCCCTATCGCATAACCGAAAGCACCGCCCAATACAGAAAAAACAGTGCAATAAAAAGCCAACCTGAATGCTTTTTCCCTTTGCTTTAAAATCATCGGTATCAATAATAAATCCGGCGGAATGGGGAAAAATGAACTTTCCACAAATGAAACGGCACATAATGCCATCAACGCCTTTGGTCCCGATACCATCCGCATCACCCATTCATACAACCTTTTCATCATTTTTGACCATAATGTTTTCATTTTTGTCTTGACCTTTTTTTTAAAAGCGTAAATAATAATTATGTATTATTATTTTTTTTGAAAGGAATTGCAATGAAAAAATTATTTGCAGCATTATTGGTAACATCATTATTGACCGGTTGTGGTATCGGTGATACAAATACAACCTATGATCGGGCGCAAATCGGCCGTCAGGGAACAACCGCAACAGGACGCATTATTTCTATGACGCAAATTGAGGTTGCCGGACAAAGCGAAGGTGGCACTTTGGTTGGTGCTGGTTTAGGTGGTGTTGCCGGTGGTATCGCAGGCAGTACTGTCGGCAAAGGTAAAGGAAGCGATTTAATGGCTATTGCCGGTGGTGCCGTTGGCGCTTTATTGGGCGGTGCTTTGGGCGGGGCAGCACAACAATCCGCCACCCAAGATACAGCCTATGAATTTTTGGTTCAAAAAGGTTCTTCAAATAATGTCATTTCCATTGTTCAAACAAACGAATTGGGCCTGAAACCCGGTGATAATGTGGTCTTGGTCACTATTGACGGCACAACACGTATTCGGGCCAAATTTTAAAAAAAGGAGAAAAGTATGAAAAAATTATTATTGTTAAGTGGTGCTTGTATGATTTTGGGTGCCTGTGGCGCTTTTCACACAAAACAACCCATAAATGACACTTATTATAAAAACACACAAAGTGTTGCTTGGCCGAGCGAATCCACTTCATCTTTTGAAACAGGTGTTCCAACCGCCTCAATATCAAACGGTTCAATAGGGGGCAGTTCAAACGGTGGTCATTCCGCTGTCGGTGGTTCCGTCGGTTCGGCCGATCCGAAAGCTGTCGGAGATAAATGGTCGGATGCAACGGCTCCGGCACCGGAAGTTGCCGTTCCCAAAGTGGCCGAAAAGAAAATTCAGTGCACCAAGAAAGGTGATGCCTATACCTGTCGTTACGGTCAAACCGTTTGCGGTTACGGGTGTAAATCCGACGGGTCCAATTGTTCCTATGGTTATTGCTTAAAATCCGAATGTGATGATGTGATGGGCCAAAAATGGGATTGGGTTAAAGTAAATACTGATGATGACCCTTTGTATGGTTGTAAACATCCATCCTATAACGTTTACTGTTTTCCTCATGGTTCCGATGGTATTCTGTGCTCACCTACTCGATACTACTTCAATGACTGCGGTACACAATGCAATAAAAACGGAACAGATTGTGGGGAAGGTGACAACAATTGTTGGGATAAATACCGATAATTTTATATGTTTTTCCGAAAAACAAACGCCCGAAAATTTCGGGCGTTATTTTTATGTCATTGAATTTAAACGTTTGATACGTTCTTCAACGGGCGGATGCGTATCCAATACACCTTTCAATTTTTTTAACGGATTATAAATACACACGGCCGCCATTTGTTTGGAACCGTCCAACGCTTCCACACGTGGGTCAAGCGCTATTTTTTTCAAGGCACTAGCCAACGCCTGAGGGTTTCGTGTAAAAAAAGCACCCGTAGCATCTGCCTGATATTCTTGACGGCGGGAAACCGCCATATGAATAAAAGGTGCAATCAAAAAACGAAAGAGCAATAAAAACAATCCGACAACAATCAAAACCGTTTGAATATTATTTTTATCGTTGCGTGAACGTGATGAACCACCCCACATACGAATCATAATTTCACCCAGCATACCCACAACGCCTATCCCTGTAATAATGTACATATTTAAACGAATATCACGATTTTTAATATGGGCCATTTCATGGGCAATCACAGCCTGTAATTCCAACGGATCCAATTTTTCAACAATTCCCTTTGTCAAGGCAATTGAGGCACTTTTGGGCGAATAACCCGTGGCAAAAGCATTCAATGAATCGTCATTGATTAAATACACTTTTGGTGTCGGCAACCCCGCCGCCAAAGCCACATTTTCAACCGCACGGTAAATTTTTAAATGTGCTTTATCGTTTTTACAAAGTTGCGCACCGGCAAAAGCCAACATCATCTTATCGCCACTGAATACAGACAAAATCGTCCACAAAAAGCACAAACCAATCATCCATGGCGTCAATTCCCAAAAAAAGTTCATCAGGTCTTGGTGTTCTTGGGGGGTAGTAGCCGATAAAACACCAATCAACCAAAAGGCCAAATAAACAAAAAAAGTTAAAGCCACAGGAAACAACAACACAAGGCCGAAAATTTTCCAATTATTTTCAGCAATGTGTGTGTAAACGTCTTTACGTAATGCTTTCATCAGAATTTCACCTGAGGTGTTTCTTGGGCCTTTTTGGCTTCTTCTTCACTCATTTCAAAGAAATCAGCCTTTTCAAAATGAAACATTTTGGCAATAATGTTGCTGGGGAACATTTCCACTTTTGTGTTCATGCTCATCACAACGGTATTATAGAACTGACGTGTTGCCTGAATTTTCGTTTCGGTATCAGACAATTCCTGTTGCAATTCCAAAAAGTTAGAGTTTGCCTTTAAATCCGGATAGCTTTCCCCCAACGCAAAGATGGATTTCAACGCACCCGATAAACCTTCCTCGGCTTTACCTTTGGCCTTAACACCTTCTTGTCCCATGGCCGATGAACGGGCCTGAATCACTTTTTCCAAAGTAGCGCTTTCATGGGCGGCATAGCCTTTGACCGTTTCCACCAAATTCGGAATCAAATCATAACGGCGTTTCAATTGGGTATCAATCGTACTCCACGCTTCTTTAACTTGTTGACGGTTTTTTACCAAAGAGTTATAAACAACAACGGCATACAAAACAACCGCCACCAAAACAATCAATAAAATCATTTTTATTCCTTTCATTTTAAATTGAACTTTTTCAGTTTAAAAATTTTTGCATAAAAGGTCAATCATTTTTTTATTATTTTAAAAAGAGCTTGACTTTTTTATCTTTTTAGTTTAAATTATTCACCATTAGGAGCATAGCTCAATTGGTAGAGCGTCGGTCTCCAAAACCGAAGGTTGAGGGTTCGATCCCTTCTGCTCCTGCCAAAAATAAAAAATCGTCCGAAAGGGCGATTTTTTTCTTGACAAGTGGTTTAAAAATTCCTAGAATAACTTCGTCATAGAATGACATGGATTATTTGATTTTTGTTTTTCAAATTGTTCATTCCTTTGCCTGCCTTTTTTCCCGAAGGCAGGATTTTTTATGAATGACTTGTGCGAAAAGAATAAAACCGATGATTTTGACCGATAATTAAATGATCCAACATACGAATGGGAATTGTATTTAACAATTTTTCAATTTCTTTTGTGGCCGTTATATCGTCCTTGGACGGGGCCGGATTTCCCGAAGGATGGTTATGTATTAAAATAATTGCCGAAGCATTCAAATTCAACGCCCTTTTTAAAATTTCACGGGGATATATCGGCACATGATTGACCGTCCCTGTTTGATGAATTTCCGTATGCATCAACTGTAATTTTTGATTCAAAAATAAAATACGCAACTTTTCAACCGTTTCCCCCGCATAAAGCATACGGGCATAATCCAATATCGCATTCCAATCCGATAAGATCGGTTGGTTATTTATTTTTTCTTTGGACAGACGCTGGCTGATGGATAATAAGGTTTTCAAAAAAACAACCGTTTTATCACCCACGCCCTTGATTTGTTTTAAATGTTCAGGTTCAGCACGAAGGATGGCCGACAATGAACCAAACCGATTTAACAATTCTTTTGCCAAAGGCTTAACATCTTTGCGTGGAATAATTTGCATTAAAAGCAATTCCAATAATTCATAATCGGCAAAAACTTCTCCGCCATATTGCATAAATTTTTGGACAACCCTTTGACGATGACCTTCATTATAATTTGTTGTCATATCAATTCCTTTTTTTACCAATATATCGGATTTGGCAAAAAAATTCAATTTTTATTTAATAAAAAATTTTCAACATTCAAAGCGGCCAAACATCCGCTGGCCGAAGCCACAATCGCCTGACGATGCAGGCTTTCCTGAACATCACCGCAAGCATAAACACCCGCCACGGATGTTGCCATAGTGTGTTTGTTTGTTATTAAAAAACCGTTTTCATCAATATCCAACTGATCTTTAAAAATTTCCGTATTTGGGATTTGGCCGATGGCTTCAAAAACACCATCCACAAAAAGTTCTTTCTCTTGATCTTTTTGTTGTATAACAACCGAAGTTATTTTGTTTTCACCATTAAAAGATACAACATGGCTTTCATGTAAAACTTCTATATTGGATGTTTGATTTAGCTGTTCAATTAAATTGCGTTCAGCCTTTAATTCTTTTTTACGATGAATCAAAGTAACCTTTTGGGCAATTTTGCTTAAATATAAAGCCTCATAGACCGCACTGTTACCGCCACCGATAACCATAACATTTTTGTTTTTATAAAAAAAGCCATCACAAACAGCGCAAATGGAAATGCCATGACCTTTGAATTTTTCTTCACCGGGCAAACCCAACCAACGGGCCGAAGCCCCCGTTGCGATAATCAATGCATCCGCCGTATAGGTTTCCTTATCATCCCCATACACCACAAAAGGATATTGTTTTAAATCAACCCGTGTGGCCGAAACAGACAAAATTTTGGCACCGGCATTTTGGGATTGTTCGGCCAACTTATCCACCAAATCAATACCTGAAATTTTTAAAAAGCCGGGAAAATTTTCAATTTCATGCGTCAACAAAAGCTGACCACCTTGACTTGCCCCCGAAAAAACAACGGGATTCAATCCGGCTCTGGCCGCATAGACAGAAGCCGTCAAACCAGCCGGCCCTGCCCCCAAAATCAAAACACGTGTATGCATTTATTCCCCCTTGTAAAAAAAAGAGTTTAGATAAAACTAACCGATAAAATTTCGTAAGATTTATCACCTTTGGGGGTTGTTACATCCACATAATCGCCTTTATTTTTACCGATTAAGGCTTTTGCCAAAGGAGAAATCAAAGAAATCAAACCTTTTTCCAAATTGGCCTCATACTGACCGACAATTTGATAAGTTTGTTTTTGATCGGTATCCAAATCCTGAACCTGAACAGTGGCACCAAACAAAACCGTATCGCCGGACAATGTTTTGGGATCAATCACCTGAGCACGTGAAATAGCGGCTTCCAAATCCTGAATACGGCCTTCAATAAAACTTTGCTTTTCACGGGCGGAATGATACTCGGCATTTTCGGACAAATCCCCATGGGCACGGGCTTCTTCAATAGCGGCCACAATTTCGGGACGTTCTTTAAATTTCAAAACTTTCAGTTCTTCATTCAACTGATCATATCCTGCCTGAGTCATTGGTACTTTTTCAACCATAATCAACCTCCTTTTAAAAAGTAAAATAAATACCCCAGTAAAATCACCTGTGGCACAGGCTATATATAGCATAAAAATTATTGAAATGCAAGTTTTATTTAAAAATATCACCTATTCATCCAAATTTGTTTTGAATGTACCCGAACCAGCATTGCAAAAAAGCTTTTGGCTGACTTTATCAAACATACAAGGTTGCCCTGCGTATTGTGATGTTTCAGGAGATAGAACTGGGACAAAGTTGGCAATTATACCATTGTCATCCCAAAACTGTAAGTAGTATATTCTACCTTTCCACCACAAATTAGAAGCGTTATAATATCTAAATAAATCCATTGTAGAGGTTGCGTTTTTTCTTGTTATACTTCCTACTAAGTTACCATCAGCATAAACATTATTTTCATCTAACTTTAAAGTTATATCTGTTCCAAAAGTGTAAGATGCGTATGCTTGATCCACAGTACTATTTGCAATACCTATTTTACTTTCGGAACCAATAAGGTGAACACCCCACCAAGTAGTTCCGCCCAATGCCCAAGTACTAGTCGGTGTTGCAGTATTATATCTTACTTTGGTTTCAAAATTAGTTGTACCAGTCGGTTTTACATTTGTTGCTATATAATTTGCGTCTGAATCTGTTTCTAAATATTCCACTTCCACACACTTATTTTGGCAGGTTTTTGTATCTTCATCACAAACAACGCATTCATTTTCACCACAAGTGTCATTTTCATTACAGGCGCTTTCGCATGCCCCCACACATAAGTGTGTTGTTTGATTACATGTGCCACATTCATCACAATCGGCATGTGTTGAACAATATTGAACATCATTTTCCACACCTTGTAAATTGTTATTGTAGATAATTAAAAAACTGTTTTCATCTTCACAATTGTTCATTGGCGTTCTGGGGGTGCTGAGCGAAGACAACCTGCGTATTGCCGTATTGTTTCCAATTGTATTTAAAATATTTTGACAAACCTTTTGGGAAACCCCCGAAACAGGTATTCCAAATTGTCCCGTCAAACCTGTGGTTACCACATCACCAAATGTCCCGCCGGAAATAGCATTGTATGCTGAAAAATCCACCAATGACGGTGTGCCGTTGTTAAATCCAATCTGACCCGACACAACCACTGCACGTTTTTGGGCCTCAGAGATAATTGTATTGGCACGATTTTTTTCCATCGCATTTTTAAAACCCGCTATTCCACCCACAGATAAAACACCAATGATTGCCAAAACCCCCAGCATTTCAACCAAACTTCTGCCTGTTTCATTTTGCATTAAGATTCTCCTATAAAAATAGCCACCTTAGGCGTTAAAAGTGGCTGGACGTTGAGAACTATGCATATAAGATAGTGCGGTATATTTTTCCGCACAGGCGGTTTTTTATTTTACCGCCGTCCAACCTTTTCGGTTTTCCGGCTGATAAAATAACGCTTTTATCGACGTATATACATGGTTTCTCACACCATTTTTTCGGGGACGCCTTCCCCATAAAAAAATATATCAAAAAAAATAAGCGTTTGCAAGTTTTATTTTATCAGGCAAATAAATCGTCCTGAATTGTATTAGGGGATTTTTCTTTCTTTTTATCTTTTACGGGAACCACCGCAACCGAACCGTCCATAAATTGTAAATTCAAAAGGGATTGCGTTTGAGCCTGATTTTTGGATGTGATGATTTTTTGTTGTCCGTTTGATACCAATACAAAACCCCGCTTTAACACGTTTTGATAAGAATAAGAATCCAACAAACGGCCAATGCTTTGAACTTTATCCGCACAGCGTTGAAACAAATTTTGAAAGGCTGTTTGTAATTTTTCGCTTTTATCATCCAAACGTTGTGTGAACTGACAAACAATATCGCCCAAATTGGGCAGACCTTTTTGCGCCATCATCAAACGCATTTGCTTTTCGGAAAGTGTTCTTTGTAAAGCCGAAGTTAAACGCAAAGAAGATGATTGTACCCGTTGCAATAATTCCATGCGCATCGGCACGGCTTTTTCGGCCGCCCCTGTCGGTGTGGGCGCCCTTAAATCCGCCACATAATCAATCAAGGTGGTATCTGTTTCATGTCCCACAGCCGATATGACGGGAATTTCGGATTCATAAACCGCACGCACCACACATTCTTCATTAAAGCCCCACAAATCCTCCAACGAACCACCACCACGGGCCACAATCAATACATCCGGTTTAGGGAATTTTTCGGGCAAATGATTAAAACCTTTAACGGCGTTGGCCACTTCTTGGGCACAGGTTTCACCTTGAACCGCCACGGGCCAAAGCAAAACATGACGTGGAAATCTGTCGGTTAAACGGTGGATAATATCACGGATAACCGCACCGGTCGGGCTGGTAATCACCCCGATTGTTTCGGGCAAATAAGGTATCGGTTTTTTATGTGAGGCATCAAACAATCCTTCTTTTTCCAGCTTTTCTTTGCGTTCGTTCAACAATTTTAACAAAGCACCAATACCCGCCGGTTCAGCCGAATCAACAATCATTTGATAATTGGAACGGCCAGGATAAGTGGAAAGCTTGCCTGTACAGACAACCTCTAAACCTGCCTGAATTGCCTGAACGGTAGCGGAGGAACGCCCACGCCAACAAATCGCCGATAAAACAGAATCTTTATCCTTTAATGAAAAATAAATATGGCCGGAAGTTGCCTTTTTCACATCACTGACTTCCCCACGCACTTTGATGTGCGAAAACACCTGTTCCACGCAGGTTTTCAATGAAAGCGATATTTCGCTGACCGATAAAATGGGTGTTTCTGACATAAAAAAATTATAGCAAAAAAACATCTTTGTTGCAAGATTATTTCATTTTTTTCTTGACGAAAGACGAAAAAATAACCTAAAATAATTCTATTCAAGGAGACTGATATGAAAAAAATAGTTATTTCTGTTTTGATTGTTTTGGTGGCCACTGGCACTTGGTTGGGATTGAGGGGCAAAAAAGAAAACGCCATGGCGCCCGAAAATTTTGAAATGGTCAAAGTGCAAAAAGGGGATGTTGTTTATTCGGTATCCGCTTCGGGTAAAATTCAACCCATCAATACCGTCAGTGTCGGGACTCAGGTGTCCGGCATTATTGAACAGGTTTTGGCCGATTATAATGACGAAGTTGAAAAAGATCAGATTTTGGCCCGATTGGATACTTCTGTTTTACAGGAAAATTTAAATGATGCCGAAGCCCAGCTGACCTTGATGCAAACAAAACAAAAAATTGAACAGTTGGACTATGACCGCACAAAAAAACTGTATGATGAAAAACTGATTGCCAAAGCCACATTGGAAGAAGCCGAAGTCGCATTGGAAACCGCCAAAGCCAATGTGTTGAGTGCTCAAGCTGCCTATAATAAAGCCGAACGTAATTTTGGTTACGCCACCATTACGTCACCCGTTTCCGGCACCGTTATTTCCAAAGAAGTAGAACAAGGTCAAACTGTGGCGGCCAGCTTGTCCACCCCGACCCTATTCACCATTGCCGAAGATTTAACGAAAATGCAAATTGAGGCCAACATTGCCGAAGCCGATATTGGTCAAATCAAACCCGATATGAATGTATCTTTCACGGTGGATGCTTATCCCGAAGATACTTTTTACGGTGTCGTGCAACAAATCCGTCTGTCGCCCACCGAAGAATCAAATGTGGTGATGTACACCGTTGTGATTCAGGTGGATAATTCTTCACGCAAATTATTGCCCGGTATGACCGCCACCGTGGATATTAAAATCCATGAGGCATCAGATGTTTTAACTTTACCGACAATGGTCATGCAATATAAACCGAATGCTGAATTAAAGGCCCAAATGGATGTCAAAAAAATAGATGATTTACAAAAAGACGAAATCGTTCTTTACCAAATCAAAGATAATAAAATCACCCCTTTAATCGTTCAAAAAGGTTTAAGCAATTTAACCAGTATGGAAATCAAAAACGGTTTAAAATTGGGTGATGAAATTATTTTGCAATCCAAAGGGAGCAGACGCCGTAAATGACCGATATCGTCATACGTATAGAAGATTTATGTAAAACCTACTTTATGGAAGGCGGTACAAAGCAGGATGTGTTAAAACATATCCAATTCCAAATCAAAAAAAATGAGTTTGTGGCCATTATGGGTCATTCGGGTTCGGGTAAATCCACATTGATGAATATCTTGGGCTGTTTGGATCGCCCCACTTCCGGTCATTATTATTTGGAAGGTCAAGATATTGCCAAAGCATCCGATGCCGAATTGGCACGCATACGGGGCAAAAGAATCGGCTTTGTATTTCAAAACTTTAATTTAATGATGAAACGCACCTTGGCCGATAATGTTTCTTTACCCTTGATGTATCAGGGGGTCGGACAAAATGAACGCTATCAAAAAGCGGTTGAATTATTGGAAAAAGTGGGATTAAAAGGATATGAAGACAGATTACCCACCCAAATATCGGGCGGTATGCAACAACGTGTGGCCATTGCCCGTTCTTTAATCAATAATCCGGCCATTATCTTTGCCGATGAACCAACCGGTAATTTGGATACACGCACTTCGGTTGAAATTATGAATTTGTTTAAAGAGTTAAATAGTCAAGGGATTACCATTGTTTTGGTCACCCATGAAGAAGACATTGCCGATTTTGCCAAACGCTTGATTGTGATTATGGATGGGCAAATCAGCTATGACGGCCAACGGGAGAAATACAAGTCATGATTTATCAAATTTTACGGGAGGCCTGGATTTCTGTTTCGGCCTATAAAATGCGGTCATTTTTAACAATGTTGGGCATTGTTATCGGGGTGGCAGCGGTCGTTTTAATGGTGGCAGCCGGTCAAACCGTTCAAAATGAAATTACAAAAACTTTTGATTCCATGGGAACAAACCTGATTATTGTGGCACCGGCCGAAACTGTCAGCGGTGGTGTGCGTGGCGGACGGGCCCGCCCCAGTGTGACCTTTGATGATGTGGAAGCATTAAAAACCTTACCGGATGTTGAAACAGCCTCTTATGTCATCAATACAGCCGCTCAGGCGGTTTTTGGTGCCAACAACTATGGGGTCAGTATCTATGGCACAACACCCGAATACTTACAGGTCGGCAACTGGGAAATTGAAAGCGGTATGGCCTTTTCGGATAAAGATTTAAAATCAGGCAAACCCTATGCCATTATCGGACAAACGGTGGTGGACGAATTATTCGGATTGCAAAATCCTTTAGGTAAAACCTTGCGTTTAAGGGGAAAACCTTTTACCGTTATCGGTACTTTAAAAGCCAAAGGCGATAATTTAATGGGCAGTGATCAGGATAACATTGTCATGATGCCGGCCACGACCGTTCGTCAAAGATTAAAAGGATCACACCGTCCTCAATATGCTGATATCGCCTTTATTAAGGTGACAACGGAAGATAAAATGGAATCTGTATCCAATCGGGCGGAATTTTTATTGCGTCAGCGCCATCGTTTAAAAGAAAGCGCCCCCAGTGATTTTTCATTGCATTTAATGACGGAAATGGTTGAAAAAGTGCGTCAAATCGGATTTATCTTATCTGTTTTATTGGCGGCCATTGCCTCCATTTCTTTGGTGGTGGGATCTATCGGTATTATGAATATGATGTTGGTATCGGTCACGGAACGCACCCGTGAAATCGGCACACGCAAAGCCTTAGGCGCCCCCAATAAATGGATTATGTTACAATTTTTGGCCGAAGCTATTTTGATTTCCTTTATCGGCAGTTTCTTTGGCATGGTTTTGGGTGTTGTTTTATCCCAAATCGGTGGAGCTATTTATGAAATTCAGGTCCCCATTTCCATATGGTCGGTCATTATTTCGGCCAGCGTGGCCATCGTTGTGGGTATTTTATCGGGGATGATGCCGGCCCGAAAAGCCATGAAGTTGGACCCGATTGAAGCTTTACGCTATCAATGACCGGGGTTACCACCACGTCCAATACGCCACAGATGAATTTGTTGCCGGAAGTTTTGGGCGTTTTTATCCAACTGACCATTCGTTTTTAATTCATTATCGTATTGTTGATGCGTCATCACAAACAACACACCGATAACGCCGTCCTGAACAATATATCCCAAACGATAAACATTACCGTTTGCCGAAAAACCGGTTGCTGACATTTTACTTTTAAAAGCAATTTTTGATTCTTTTTTACTGCGTAAATTCAATTCCACATCCGATAAAGAACGCAATTCTTTTAGTTTATCTTCCATACCTTTAAGCACATTGGGATTATTTTCAAATTTTTTCTTATCCGCTTTGTAGCGGGTGGCCGAAACAAAAGGACGTAACGGTTTTTCTTCCTTTTGTGGTAAAACCTGAACAGTTTCTTCTTTTTTCACCTCAGGAACGATTTCTTCTGTCAATTGTTCTTCTTCTTTGGGACGCACAAAACTTTTTTGATCCAAATAACGACAAAAATCATCTGAGGCCATTTCCAGGGGTGTTTTACCAAAATCATTGGGTTGGTTTAAAAGTTCAGTTTGTTTTTCTTTTGGTAAATATTCCAATAGCTTTAAAACACCCTTTTTACCCTGACGACATAATTGATGTAATGAAGTATCACCATCTTTATGGGGGCGCATTAAACGTTTTATAAAATCATCATAATCATCTTTCATGGATTGTTTAATTTCGTTTAAAGCCGATGTATCACCACCACAGGCCAAACGATACATTAAATCAAAACGATTATCCATGGCGGTTTGAATATTTTTATTTTGGCGAATCTGAACCGGCAAAGACGACCAAGATGATGCCAAATAGGAATCAAAATTTACAATATTTTTAAAAGAGTTTAACCACATCAATGAAGCAAAAGTCGAATCTTTTACCTTTTGACAACCGGCCAAGAAAACCTCCCCTTTTATGGCCTTCTTATCGCAAAACAAAAAGGATTGACGGGCCGGTAAAAAACGTTCCTTTAAATTTTGATTTTGTATGACATTTAATATTTCTTTATCCTGAATTTTACCGCAATTATATAAATGCCATAATAAAAAGTCTTCTTGTTCTGTTTGGGGATCTTTGATTTTTATTTTATCTAAACTTTCTTGCTGTTTTTTGGCAATATTAAAATAACGTTTTTGTTCATTTTCGGATAATTGACCCAGTATCTTTGAACGAAATGATTCAGGATAATCCAAAAATTGACGATAAAAAGTTTGGTTTGTTAAATCATTATGATCTGATGATAAAAATGTTTGAACCATTAAAAGCGATTTTTTGTCATCAAAATTTAATTTAAACATTCTGTTCCATAAACGATTTTGTAATTTTTCATCAAAAGCATCCATCCTGCGACAAATCAATTGATTTACCTGATTGGCATCCGTGGAACAATAGTTTAAATATTCTTTTAACGGTTCAATAAAATCTGCGTCATTTTTATATTTTTAAAAATTAAAACTTGATAATTGCCCTGCCAACCATCTGTCCAATTTTTGATGAATTTCTTTTGGGAAGGAATCTATCTCGGTCAAACAAGCCAATGCCAGTTCAAATGAATTTACGGGATGAGCCTTTAAGGCCTGTGAAAATCGTTCCAAACATTCATCCGCCCCCTTACCTTCTTTAAATAAAAGAGCCGGAAAAAGGTCAAAACCATAAAAGAACCCCTTTAAAGATTTTACTTTTTTTTCGGACATATCAAGGGCAATCTTTAAAAACTGTTGTTCGTGTGGCAACAATTGCGAATCAAAAGAGGATAAACTTTTCATCGTAGAATTATATCCCAATTTTGTCGCAACACCTTCCAATGTCATTTGATAAGCCAAAACGTCAATTTCATCTTCGTCACGTTCTTGCTCATTTTGATGAAGAATTTCACCTAAATCCTTTCTTATTTCCTTGTATAACGGCAGGACTCTCTTGCTCTTAGAAATAAAATCCAAAGCCATTTTGTAATCTATCTCTGCTTTCAACTTTTCCCTGAGCTGTTGTTCTTCAACAATATCTTTTAATGAATCAAAATCTAACATTTATTGCCTCCGTTTTAGCTTATTATATCACACAAGCTGTTTTTTGTCAACTTTTGCGCATTCGCACAATTGATATAAAAGAAAAATAGACTCTTGCAGTTTTTTTCAAACTGTTTTATAATCACCCATCAGAAAAGGTAAAATATGAAAAAAATTTTAACACGTTATACCATTAAACAATTTTTATGGACATTTTTGGCCACTTTGTTTTGTTTGACGGCTGTCATATTGTTGTTTGATATGGTGGAATTGTTGCGCATTGCATCCAAAAAAGAAAACATTTCCTTTTTCAATGTGGGAACTTTGGCATTATTAAAATCCCCCATGATGATACACATTATATTGCCGTTTGTTGTTTTATTGACCAGCATTATTTTCTTTTTAAGATTTAATAAATCATCGGAATTGACGGTCATGAGGGCTGTGGGCGTTTCGGTTTGGAACATTTTATTGCCTTTATGTTCTTTGGTTTTCATCATCGGCCTGATTGATGTTTTATTGTTCAGTCCCATTTCGGCCAAAACCTCTCGCCGTTATGAACGATTGGAAGAAAGATTAAACATGACCAGTTCCACCCCCTTTTCTTGGTCCGAAAGCGGTTTTTGGTGGCGTGATAATCAGGAAAACGGCACTTTGGTGCTTCGGGCGTCCCAAATACAACAAGAAGATAACAAAATCATATTAAAAGATTTATCTTTATTTGATTTAGACAACACCGGTTTATCAGAACGCCAAATTGAAAGTCCCAGCGCTGTTTTACAAAACGGTCAAATAAAATTGCAAAACGCCATGGTAATTGACCCCATGAATGAAACATTGCAACCTGTATCGCATTTAACATTTGATACAACATTGAATTTGGAACGGTTGTTGGAAAAGTTTGACGACCCACAGACAATGTCTTTTTGGCGCTTCCCACGCTTTATCCGGTTTTTAAAAGAGGCCGGTTTTTCCGCCCGAGCCCATGAAGTTTACTTTCATGAACTGATTGCCTTTCCGGTGTTTTTAATCGCTATGTTTTTGGTGGCCAGCTTGTTCACGTTCCCACCGTCCAATCGTCAAGGCGGAACATTTTTGCGTGTTTTATCATCCATCGGATCTGGCTTTTTGTTATACTTTTTGTCCCGTATTACAAATGTGTTGGGACATAACGAAAGCCTGCCTTTAATTTTGGCAGCATGGGCGCCGGCATTGATTTGCATTCCCTTATGCCTTTCGGGATTATTATCTTTGGAAGACGGTTAGATGTGAAAAAACTTGAAATTTTTAACATTTGTTGTTAAAGTTTTAAAAAAGGAAAAAATATGAAAAAATTACTTCTTTGTTCTTTAATGTTTTTGGCCGGTTGTGCTTCATCTCAGGAAAACACTTTTTCGCCGGATTCGCCCGAAGGCTTATACCTGATGGGATACAAGGAATTCAAACAAACCGACTATCCCAAAGCCATTGAAAATTTTGATCAGGTGGAACAATTATTCCCCTATTCCCCTTGGGCGGAACGGGCGCAAATTATGATGGCCTATTCCTATTATCTGCAAAATGAATATACGGACGCTTTGTTGGCATTGGATCGCTTTTTGCAATTACATCCGGGCAACAGAAATGTACCGTACGCTTTGTATTTAAAAGCTTTGTGTTATTTTGAACAAATGTCCGATCCTTTACGTGAACAGGAAATGAGCGCCAAAGCCGATGCTTCGTTTAAGGAATTATTGGTGCGTTTTCCCAAAAGTGTTTATGCCAATGATGCCAAAGAAAAATTGATTGCCATCAAAAATCATTTGGCTGCCAAAGAATTGGCCGTGGGACGTTATTATCAAAAAAACGAAGATTATATTGCCGCCATGAACCGTTTCCAATCCGCCATCAACGGTTGGCCCGATTCCAATCAGGTGCCCGAGGCTTACTATCGTTTGGCCGTTTGCTATAAGGCTTTGGGTATGACCAAGCAAATGGGACAAGTCCGCAAAAAGTTAAAAGAAAAATTCCCCGAATCCGTTTGGACAAAAAGGGCAAATAAAATTTGATAAGGATAAAATATGCTGACCACATTAAACATTCAGCATTTTGTTTTGATTGACCAACTGTCTTTGACATTTGATAAAGGGTTCAGCGTTTTTACAGGTGAAACCGGTGCCGGTAAATCCATTTTGCTGGATGCTTTGACTTTGGTATTGGGTGGACGGGCCGAAGCACGCTTTGTGGCCAAAGATGCGCAACAGGCCGTTATCAGTGCCGGCTTTTCTTTGCCCGCCAAACATCCGGCTTTTCAAATTTTGGATGAACAAGGCTTGGCCCATGATGATGAATTGATTATTCGCCGAACTCTGACCAAAGACGGAAAGTCCAAATGTTTTGTTTGCGACCAACCCGTCAGTGTGGGATTATTAAAAACATTGGGCGAAACATTGGTTGAAATACACGGCCAATTTGCCACGCACAGTTTGTTAAATCCATCAACACACGCCCATACTTTGGATGCCTATGGTCAATTGGAAAGCGTGGTAAAAAAGACAAATACTTTATGGCATACATGGCAGGAAAAACAAAAATCCGTTCAGGATTTTGAAGATAAACTGGCCCAACAATTGGCCGATGAAGATTTTATGCGTGAAAGTTTAGAGGAATTGGAACAGTTAAATCCAAAAGCCGATGAAGAAGAAAAACTGACCCAAAAGCGCACCCAGCTGATGAATGCCGAACGGATTATTGAAAACGTCAAAAACGCTTGGCTTTTATTATCCGATGAAGAACAGGGAATTTTACGTTTAATCAATCGGGCGGACGGACAATTATTATCGGCCGATAAAATTACAAACGGATCTTTTGACGGTGAAATTCAAATGTTGGCCGAAGCACAAAACATCTTGGCCGATTTATCCAATCAATTGGAACATAAATTAAATGATTTGGGCGATACATCCGAATTACCCGAAATTGACGAACGATTATTTCAATTGCGGGATTTGGCACGCAAGCATCATACAAGTATTGCCGAATTGCCCCAATTAAAGGAACAACTGGCCAAAGATTTAAAGGTATTAAATCATTCGGAAGAAGAGCTGATAAAATTAAAGCGTTCCTGTGAACAGGCAAGGTTGGATTATTTGGCCGGCGCCCGTGATTTATCCGCCCAGCGCCATCAGGTGGCACAAAAATTAAATCAGGCCGTTATGCAAGAATTACCTGATTTAAAATTGGAAAAAGCAACCTTTGAAGTTCAGGTTCAGGATTTGGATGAAGCACAAGCCACACCAAACGGTTTAAATCAAACCACATTTATGGTGGCCACAAATAAAGGCAGTGCCTTGACCCCGATTCACAAATGTGCATCGGGTGGTGAATTGGCACGCTTTATGTTGGCATTAAAGGTCAATTTGGCCGACAAAACAAATACGACTTTGATTTTTGATGAAATTGACACCGGTATTTCGGGGGCAACCGCCAATGCTGTTGGCGAACGTTTGGCACGATTGGCCCAAATACATCAAACTTTGGTGATTACCCACTCCCCCCAAGTGGCCGGTCAAGGCAAACATCATTATTTGGTGCAAAAAGCCGATACAGACAACACAACCGTTACTTCGGTTCAAAAGTTGGATAAAACAGGACGATTGGAAGAATTGGCCCGATTGGTATCAGGGGCAAAAATCACAGACAAATCCCGCGAATTGGCCCGTGAATTATTAAAGAATTAATCTTTGTTTGTTTTAAACGTTCCCGTTCCCTCATTACAGAATAATTTTTGACTGACTTTATCAAACATACAGGGGTCTCCATCTGGTGATATGACGGGGATGAAATACGCCACAGTATCGTTTCCGTTTGTTATTTCAGCATAATATATTTTTCCAAACATTCTTGTTATGGTACCACCATAATTTCTGGCAAATAAATACAAATTATTCTTAATTGTCCCTGATATTTTTTCCGTTAAATCTTTTAAAACTTGATTGTTTACGGTAATTTTTCTGTTATTTTTATAATTTGTTTCAACTTCTAAAACAGTATCGTTATTCCAATCAAAAGTATTAGTCAGATAATTGACATACGATCCCCATCCACCAGACAACTGACCAGCTCTTCCAGAGGTATAAACACCAACAAATCTGTTACCTGAATCCATACAACCAATTGCGCATTGTTCCCCTCCGCCAACTTTATAAGTATTTTTGATTTTATATCCCCAAGTATCTGTTGGATGTAATCCTGTATCAATATACGGACCGCCACCGCTTTCCAAATATTCCACGCGTTCACAGGCCATTTTACAAGTTTGCGTTTCTTCATCATAAACCATACATTCATTTGTACCACACTCTTCACCATAAGAGGCAAGAGAATCTGGGACAGGAATTTCGCATTCATTGACACACAAATTATTTTCATTACAACTGGCACAAACAGTACTGCAATCAGCATCAGATTCACAACGGTATAACGTGTCTTTTTCACCACCTTTAATTCCAGTATTATAAATCATCAAAAAAGTATTATCATCACCACATTCAGTTAGAGGAACCCTTGGTAAATTTGATAAAGACAATCGACGAAGCGGTGTTGTATCTGTAATTGAATTTAACAGATTTTTACACACGGATTTTTTGACACCGGATACTTGAATCCCAAATTGTTGATGAAGACCATCAGTAAATACTTTTTTGGAAAAAGTACCCCCCAATGTTTCGTTATCCAAAAATTTACCAAGGCTTAATGTTTTGCGCCCCTTTTTGATTTGTTCGGATACACGCATGGCGCGGGCCGAGGCTTCTTCCAATAAATCATTTGCACGAAAACGATCCATTACAGATGAAAATGCAGAAAAACCTATTACAGATAACACACCTATCACGGCCAATACACCCAACATTTCAACCATGGATCGGCCACGTTGACTCACCATGTTGTCATCCTTGAGGGAGGCATAGCCGACCGAAGGATCCATGGATTCTTCACATACGTTCAGAATGACGGAAGAAAGAGTGGAACGGCCACCTTCGGTGGCTCTTGTCTTTTCAGGAATTACTTGTGTGTGTGTGTGTGTACAAAGCGCATTTATTTATACCTTTATTGTGGTTTAAAAGCATTTTTTGGGGTCTCCTTTTTCTGCCATTTATCCCCATACTATAAAACTTTATCATCTTTGTCAAGCGATTATAACATATTTAAAAAGTTTTTCACACTTTACTTTTTTGGCTTTTTATGATATAATGGGGTATTATTTTTTTAGGGAAAAGGAAAAATTAAATGTCTTTAAATATGCGTAATATCGCCATTATCGCCCACGTGGACCATGGCAAAACAACTTTTGTGGATGCTTTCTTGCGCCAATCCGGTGCCTTTCGTGAAAATCAACAGGTCGCCACCTGTGCCATGGATTCGGGTGAATTGGAACGTGAACGTGGTATTACCATCTTGGCCAAATGTACTTCCGTTGAATGGCATAATTACCGCATCAATATCGTGGATACACCGGGACACGCCGACTTTGGCGGTGAGGTGGAACGCATCTTGTCTATGGTGGATGGCGTTATTTTATTGGTGGATTCGGCCGAAGGTCCTTTACCCCAAACAAAATTTGTGTTGGGAAAAGCCTTAAAGTTGGGATTACGTCCCATCGTGGTTATCAATAAAATTGATCGCCCTGATGCACGCCCTGTGGAAGTCAATAACGAAATCTTTGATTTATTCGCCAATATGGGTGCCACCGATGAACAGTTGGATTATCCTGTTTTGTTTGCCAGCGGTCGTGAAGGTTGGGCTGTTGAAAATTTAAATGATGAACATATTGACATTGAACCCCTTTTCAAAAAAATCATTGACCACGTACCGGCCCCAAAAAGCGAAGATAACGGTCCTTTTAAAATGTTGGTCACAACCTTGCACATGGATCCGTTTGTGGGGCGTGTGTTGACAGGACGCATTACATCGGGCAAAATCAAAACAAACCAAATGATTAAAGCTTTATCCCGTGATGGTCAAAATATTGAATCAGCCCGTGTCAGCAAAATTTTGGCTTTCCGTGGTTTGAAACATCAGGCCATTGAAGAAGGCGTGGCCGGTGATATCGTCAGTATTTCGGGCTTTCAAAAGGCAACCGTGGCCGATACTTTGTGCGATCAAAGCGTAAATGATCCCATTCAAGCGCAACCCATTGATCCGCCCACTTTGGCAATGACCTTTTCCATCAATACTTCGCCTTTGGCCGGAAAAGACGGCGACAAAGTAACATCCCGTATGATTTGGGAACGTTTGGAAAAAGAAGCCGAAGGAAATGTGGCTTTGAAAATTTCACGCACCGATTCAACGGATGCTTTTGAAGTGGCCGGTCGTGGCGAATTGCAATTGGGTATTTTAATTGAAACAATGCGCCGTGAAGGTTATGAATTATCCGTTTCTCGTCCCCGTGTGGTTTTCCATGAAGAAAACGGTCAAAAAATGGAGCCTATGGAAGAAGTCGTGATTGATGTGGATGATGCCTATACCGGTGTTGTGGTGGAAAAATTGGCCCAACGTAAAGCCGATATGATTGAAATGAATCCGTCAGGCGGTGGTAAAACACGTATGATTTTCCATGCACCTTCCCGTGGTTTAATCGGTTATCACAGCGAATTTTTAACCGATACCTGTGGGACAGGCGTGATGAACCGTATCTTTCACAGCTACGTTCCTTATAAAGGCGAAATTCAAGCCCGTCGTAATGGTGTGTTGATTTCCACCGAAAGCGGTAAATCCGTGGCCTATGCCCTGTGGTATATCCAAGAACGTGGGCCTTTGTTTATCGGGGCCGGTGTGGATGTGTATCCGGGTATGATTATCGGTGGTAATGCCAAACAAGGCGATATTGAAGTCAATCCGATTAAAGGTAAAAAGCTGACCAATATGCGTGCAGCCGGTAAAGACGAAGCGGTGACTTTGATTCCGCCCACACAAATGCCGTTGGAGGCCGCCCTTTCTTATATCGCCGATGATGAATTGGTGGAAGTGACACCCAAGCATATCCGCTTGCGTAAAAAATATTTGGATTCCAACGAACGGCGTAAATTTGAACGCGGCCGGTTGTAGTAAAAACAAAGGGGGAATATGAAACTGATATCTGATCAAACAAAGCAGGTTTTTCGTGATTTAAAATCCGCTTTATCCATTGCCGCCAACAGCCATAAACGATTGTTCGGGTGGAGCGTTGTTTTGTGGATTTTTTGGGGCTCGCTCAGGTTGGTTATACCTGTGGTCGGTGCCTTGGTCATCAGCCATATTCAAGGTTCATTTGATACCCAAATCATGACAGGTGTTTTGATTTTTTGGATTATCATCAATTCATCCTTGGGCAACATCAACAACTTTTTTGATTTTATCTTTTGGGATTGGATGGAACCGCTCAGGCTTTTTTGCCATAACCATTTATTCAAACAAAACTTCAAACAGTTATTAAACACCCCCTTAATTGTTTTGGAAAATCAACAATCGGCCAAAGTCGTATCCACCATTACAACTTTGAATCAAACGGTTTCTATGATTTTGATGAACTTTATGCGTCTGTTCACACGGGCTGTTGCATGGATTGGATCTGTTTTGATTTTATTAAAGGAAAAACCGTCTTTTGCATTGATTGTTTTTGTATTTTGGATTTTATCCTGTTTCAGCGACATCAAAATCGTTAAACGTTTTTCCAAGGTGGATGAGCTGGAAAAAATGCGTATTGACAATGATGCACAAAAAACAGATCATCTGGACAACATGGTCAACATCAATACTTTGCAAATCCAAGATGAAGTTGTAAATGATATCACGGAAAAGTTGGAAAATTACGCTTGGTTCAGCTTCCGTTCCTATATGAAGGAAGATGTTGCACGGGTTGTTACCTTTTTATGCAATATTATTCCCATTGCCATTACCAGCCTTATCGCTGCATTAAATGCCATACAAACAAAAGATATCGGTTCTTTTGTTTTGATAACAGGTTTAACTTCTTCCATGGTCGGCACCGGATCAGGCATTTCGTTTTTTGCGGGTGTCTTGGTAAAACAATTAAAGACCTATCGCAAACTGACAGATGAATTAAAATACGATCATTCTTTGGATTTAAAACTGGGCCGTGGCAAATTACCCGATGGCGGTTCGATTGAAATAAAAAACATCACCTTTACTTATCCTGATTCCAAAATACCTGTTTTAAAAGACCTGTCATTAAAAATAAAGCAAGGCGACCGAGTGGCCATTATCGGCAACTCTGGCATGGGAAAATCCACACTTATCAATGTCATGCAACACGCCTATGAAATCCAATCGGGCGAAGTGATTATCAATGGTAAAAATGTGCAAAAAATCTCACTGAAATCTTTAAAACAAAATTTGACCTATATCAACCAACACCCGATTTTTTGGCGCCATAAAACCATCAGGGAAAACCTTTTGATGTTCAATCCAAAGGCCAATGATGCCGAATTGTATCGTGTTTTAAATTTGGCAAACCTGTTGGATGAAATCACCCAAAAAGAAAAAGGAATTGACAGTAAAGTGACCGCTTTGTCGGCAGGACAAAAACAACGTTTGGCTTTGGCCAGAGCTTTTTTGCGCCACACGCCGATTATTATTATGGATGAGCCAACCGCCAACTTGGATACACACGCCCAAACAAAAGTGTTGGAAGGCATTAAGAACTTATCCAAAGTCAAAGGGCATAAACCGACCGTTATTTTTGCATCCAATGTGCCGGCGGAAATCGCCAGTGCGAACCGTATTTTGTTGTTGGAAAAAGGCCAAATTGTGGAAGACGGAACACCCAAAAAACTGATGAATAACGAAAAGTCCAAAACCTATAAACGCCTGAAAAAATATAAAGCCTTATTTCAGTAATACATTTTTAGATTGACTTTTGTCATAAAATTATTTAAAACAATAATGTTTGCACCATTGCGTGCAAATCGGATTTGAAAGGTCCGCATGATTAAATCCGTCCGGTATTGGATGGATGACCGTCCAATATATTGAATAAACGGTACTGTAATCATGCAGCTTTTCAACATCCGTCCACTTTTAAAAAGTGGATTTTTTAATGTTTGAAAAGGAACTAAAATTTAAAAATTATATTAATGATGAGCGTTGTTAGCGAAGAATTTAGATAATTTAAATTTTAATGCCTGAACAACAAAAACAATTTTTACAAATAACTTAAATAGAAAGGAGTCAAAAATGTCAGTAAAAAATAAAACAAACAAAAACGATAAAAGAAGCCAAAAGGGGCGCTCTATGGTTGAAATGCTGGGCGTACTGGCCATCGTGGGCGTCTTGTCCGTGGGTGGTGTATACGGCTATGGTGTCGCCATGAAAAAACACAAAGC